>NZ_SCOY01000003.1:0-298744 GCF_005503035.1 Rhodococcus sp. Q | reverse complement strand
GTGTGACACGAGAACCTCCGAGCGGATGTGGGCCTTAGACAAGCCACACCCCACTCGGAGGTTCTCTTCGCATCAAGCCGACACGCCTGCTACCAACGTCCTGGCCGGGTACACCTAGCCGGACACGAGGCGGAGTCGGCGCGCCTGGTCGGAGACGAACACCCCTTCCGGGTCGATGCGGTCCCTGGTCGTGCGCCACTCGTCGAGTCGCGGGTACATCCGGGCGATGCGCTCGGGAGTGCTCCGTGAGTCCTTGGCGAAGTACAGCCGGCCACCGAAATCGAGGACGCGCTCGTCGAGTTCGTCGCAGAAACTGCCGAGGCCGCCGCGAATCGGGAAGTCCAGGCTGAGCATGTACCCCGGCTCCGGCCACGACAGCGGTGCCGGGTTGCCCTCCCCCATTCGTTTGAACACGTTCAAGAACGACCGGTGGCCGGACTCGGCGATCGAGCGAATCGTCTCCGCCAGTTGCTGTTCGGCGCCGAACGGGACCGAGAACTGGTACTGCAGAAACCCACCGGGACCGTACGCGCGATTCCATTCGCCCAACAGATCCAGCGGGTGATAGAACTGCGTCAAGTTCTGGATGGTGCCGCGGCCGTGCTTCGGATACATCCGATACGCAGCTTCTGCGGCGATTCGCGTGGTGACCCGGTTGACCATCCCGCTCGGAAAGACGTCCGGGACAGTGAACAGCTGTGGGGCGTTGAACCGCAACGGATCCCGACGCAGTTTCGGGGGCAGCTGATCCAGAGTAGCCAGCGAGCCGCGGGTGAAGCCGGCGCGACCCAGTTTCGGTCCCGTCGAGATCGTGTCGGGCACCGACATCGAGTAGTCGTAGCCTTCGTCGCTGCCGCCGGTCAGCAACTCCATCGTCTGATCCAGGTTGGCGGTGCGGTCGTGGTCGGCGATGAAGTACGCGGTCTCGGTGTGCTTCATGCGCACACGGGCCCGAACGACGATGCCGGTCAGTCCCATTCCGCCGATCGTGGCCCAGAACAGTTCTGCGTCGTCGCCGGACGGCGTCAGCGTGCGAATGGTTCCGTCGGCGGTGAGCAGGTCGAGTGCTTCGACGTGATTGCCGAAGCTGCCGTGTGAGTGATGGTTCTTGCCGTGGATGTCGGCGCCGATGGCGCCGCCGATGGTGACCTGCCTGGTCCCGGGCAGCACGGGAACCCAGAGACCGCGGGGCAGGACGGCACGCATCAGGGTGTCGAGGCTGACGCCGGCGTCGAGGTCCACGATTCCCGAATCCGGGTCGATGTGGTGGATGCGGTTCAACGCGGTCATGTCCACGACGAGTCCGCCTGCGTTCTGCGCGGGGTCGCCGTAGCTCCGGCCGAGCCCGCGGGCGATGACGCCGCGTGGTCCTGCCGTGCGTACTGCTTGGGCAATTACATCGAGGTCGGGGGTGGCGAGCACGTCTGCTGGTGTTGCTGCACGCCTACCCCACCCGCTCAGAGAACGCCGTTCGGTTCTGAACTCGGTCGTCACAGTCACTCGGTCCACAGTAGCCATCGCGCAGGACCTACCGGCCGGATCCACTGTGATCGCCGCCGGATCCGTCACGGCGGCCCGCGTGGCCACTGAGGGAGGGCGACCCCGAATCAGGCCCGCGGCGCCGCCAGGTAGTCCGATCCGCCGACGTAGACCGTGTGCCCCGTCGCGGCATCGGTCACCGTGGCATCGACGATCGCGCGAGCGAACTCCTCGACGGTGGGAAGGGAGCCGTGACCCCGTCGAGCCGCAACCGCACCGGGGTTTCGCCGTTCGAGCAGCCTCACGATGATCGTCCCGTCGATCATGTCGCCGGACACGACGGTGAGGGTGACTCCCCGATCGTCCAGCGCAGGCACCATCGCGCGTAGCGCATCCTCCCCGGCCCGTTTACTCGCCGCGATGGGCTCGTACTCCGCCGGTACGGGCTTGCGGCCGTGGAAGTGTGCCTGGTGGCTCGTGACGAACACGATCCGAGACCCGGCTCCCATCAGCGGAAGCATCCGCTCGACGATCCGAACCTGGGCATCGCGGTTGATCCGCATCGCGTAGCCCGGTTCCGCGTCGATCTCGAGGCCGCCGGAAGCATTGAGCACCAACACATCGAGGCGACCGAACTGCTCCGCCACCTGCTCCGCCATCCGGTCGACGGAGCCCTCGTCCGACACATCGGCACCGAGGACTGACGCGCTACCGCCGGAGTGCACGATGGCCTCGGCGACAGCGTGAGCGCGCTTCGCCTTCTCGCGATAGTTGACGACAACGTGGTCGCCCACGCCGGCGAGCATTCTGGCGGTATCCGCGCCGATTCCCCGCGACGCACCTGTCACGAGCGCAATGCGACGCCCCTCCCCGCCGGGTACCTCATCCATTCCGCTCCCCTCCACCCGACCAAGCGCTTCTGATTTAGAATCACTATGGTGGTTCGAAATGAGAAGCGCAAGCGAACCAGAGCACCCCGATCGAGCATCTCCGCATCCGGCTCTCGGGGCCATCGAGCTACTCGGACAACGGTGGGTTCTGCGGGTGATCTGGGAACTCGAGCCGGGACCGCTCGGCTTCCTGGAGCTCCGCCGCAGGATGGGCAACTGTTCGTCGAGCATGCTGTCCGAACGCCTCCAACGTCTGCAGCACCACCGCATCATCGAGAAGCGCGCCGACAAGTCCTACGAACTGACGGTCGCGGGAACCGAACTGAGCGATGCGCTTCAGCAACTCTGGGACTGGTCGGAGCGGTGGCCGTCGAGTGTCGCTCCCGAGGCAGCCGCCGAGTAGCGACCCTTGGGATTGCTCGTCATCACCCGACAGCGGATCCTGACCTCTAACGCGTTCGGTCGCGAAGCTGCCGGGCAAGCAGCTCGTGGACGGTCAGCGTCGGCTCGTCATCCGGCACTCTCCGTTGCCGTCGCGTGGACCTGGGTTGGTCGCTCACGGCCCGTGCTCGTGCTCGGGTGTTCATGGTCGGGATCTGCTCGGTCGCCGGCTCCGGCAGGTCGACACCCGTATTCCCTCCCGCATCGGGATCGGTCTGTCGCGTCCACGACGCGATCGATCCGTCGGACGCCACGAGATCCGGGATGCCGTTCTGCATGCGTTCGTCGGCGAGGACCACCTCCCCGAGCCCCAGCCGTTCCTGAATACGCTTCATCCACGCCGGGGCCCACCAGCAGTCGTCGCCGAGCAGCTTCATCACCGCCGGCACCAGGAACATGCGAATCACGGTGGCGTCGAGAATCAACGCGGCGATCATGCCGTAGGCGATGTACTTCATCATCACCAGTTCCGAGAACGCGAACGCCCCCGTGACCACGATCAGGATCAACGCCGCCGCGGTGATGAGCCGGCCGGTGTGCGCCGTGCCGATCCGAACCGACTCGGTGGTGCCGGCGCCCTGTGCGCGCGCCTCGACCATCCGGGAGAGCAGGAACACCTCGTAGTCGGTCGACAGGCCGTAGATGATCGCCATGATCAGCACCAGCACCGGCGCCATGATCGGGCCCGGCGAGAAGTTCATCGCGCTCGCGCCGTGACCGTCGATGAAGATCCACGTCACGATGCCCAATGTCGCACCCAGGCCCAGCGCGGTCATCAGCACGGCCTTGATCGGCAGCACCAGCGATCCGAACGCGAGGAACATCAGCAGCGTCGTCAACAGCACCACCAGCGCCACCATCAGCGGCAGGCTGCCGAGCAGTGCGGCGATCGAGTCGTACTCGATCGCGGGCGTGCCACCGACGAGCACGGTGGCTCCGTCGGGGACGTCCATCGCCCTCAGGAACTCGATCGTCGCGTCCGCGTCGTTGCGATCGACCAACCCGGCCTTGAAGACGGTCACACCATCCTTGGTCGGATTGTTGATGCTGAACTTCTCGACAAGGCCGGGCGCCTCGCTGGCCTGCTTGACGATCTGCGTGAGCTCCGCGCCCTGCGCGCCCTCGACGACCAACTTGATCGGCTCGGATCTGAAGCTGGGGAACAACTCGTCGAACTGCTCCTGCGCCAGCCGCGTCGGATTGCCGGGCGGCAGGTAGGTCTCGTTGATGCCACCCAACTTGATGCCCGAGATCGGGATCGTCAGCAGCAGAAGCCCGATCACGATCGGGACCGAGACCTGGAGCGGATGCTTCATCACCCACTGAGTGAGCCGACCCCAGAAACTGTTCTCGATCTCCTCGGCGGTCTTGGTCTTGCGCATCGACTTCAGGCCCAGCGCATCCACCCTCCTGCCCAGGATTCCGAGGATCGCGGGCAGCACCGTGATCGAGATCAGCGCGGCCAGCACGACCGCGGTGATCGCCCCGTATGCCATCGATTTGAGGAAGCCCTGCGGGAAGATCAGCAGCCCACCGAGGCTGGTGACGATCATCGTCGCGGAGAACACCACGGTTCGGCCGGCGGTCATCACGGTGCGGCGCACAGCATCACCGGTGCCGTAGCCCTCGGCCATCTCCTCCCGGAACCGACTGACCATGAACAGGCCGTAGTCGATCGCCAGGCCCAGGCCGATGAGCGAAACCACCGACAGGACGAAAACGTTCACCTCGGTGAACTGTGTGAACAGCTTGACCATGCCACCGGCGGCGACGATGGTCAGGCCACCGACGATCAGCGGGAGTGCGGCAGCGACGACGCCACCGAAGATGAAGAAGAGCAGCACACCGACCGCGGGGATCGCAAGGATTTCCATCCGGTGCAGGTCGTTGGCCATGGTGTCGCTGATCGTTCCGGTCACCGGCTGCAGGCCGGTGAGTTGGACGTCGACCCCGTCGATGGTGAACTCGTCGCGAACCGCCTTGAAGTTGGCTGCGATCTCGGTGTCGTTGGCGCCGGCGATCGCAACGCTGGCGATCGCGTGTCGTCTGGTCGGGTCGGCCATCGCCGCGACCTTCATCGACCAGTAGCTGCCGTTGACTGCGAGGATCTCGTCCGGGTGATCCGACTCGAGCTGGTCGAGGTTCCCGGCGATCTTCGCCGCGAAGGTCGGATCGTCGACCGTCGTGCCCTCGGGTGCGGTGTAGAGGAGCACCACGTCGGAGCGGGTGTCGCGCCCGAACGTTCCGTCTGCCACCAGCGAAGCTGCAACGGATTCCGACCCGGGGTCCACCAAACCGCTCTGGCTCAGTTGCTTGTCGACGCCGAGCCCGTACGCCCCCAGCGCGAGCATCGCACCGACCATCGCGGCGATGACGGTGAACCTCATTCGATAGACGAGTCGCCCCAACGTTGCGAACACCTTCACCCCCTCGCGGTGCTGTTTCCCGGCCCACCGGCACAGAGTCCTGGTTAGCCCCAGGCAACCTCCGATGTCACTGCCCGATGGGCCTCGCTGCTGCGCGCCGTGCAGACACCGTACGTTCGGTCTGTCACCGCCGAGGGAAGCGAAACTCCTGCGGGCCGGCGAGCCCCTCGTGTGGGCATCGCGAGAAGACCGACGAGACGACCGAAAACCCAGGTGAGATGCCATCGTCAGGGGGTCGGCGGTGCTCGTCTAACAACCTTCTGAGAATGTGGCGCCGGTTTCGCCGCGTTGCAGCTTTCGCACGCCAGGCCAGAGCGCGGGGAACGACGACAACGGGCGACGAAGCACTCGCTCGCCGTGCACAATGGCGCAGGTGACGCCAGAGAAAGCGCAGGCCCCGGGGCACGGCGACGACTTCGCCTCCCTCGTCGAGTACGTGAAGGACCACCGCGCCGGTGGCCACCGCATCGACACCGTCACCGAGTCGGTCTGCGCCGGATGCGGCGGACGGGTCTTCGAGATAGGTGTGGACGACGAGGTGGGTTGCGCCGAACGGCTCTGCGTGGCCTGCGACGACGCCGTTCTGATCGCCGACAGCGCGGATCACTGGCTCGAGGCCGAACCGGTACAGTGCGAATGCCCTTGCGGTGGTACGGAGTTCGCCATCGCCGTCGGATTCGCCCCGGTCGCCGACGGGAGCGACGACGTGCGCTGGGTGAGCATCGGACTGCGGTGCGTGCGAGACGGGATGCCCGGCGTGTACACGGACTGGAAGATCGACTACAGCCCGTCGGGCCACCTCCGAAACATGACATAGGCAGGGGCGTCCGGAGCGGTGCTCGATCCCGTGGCGCGGGTGGGACGGTTCGTCGTGAGTCCGCGCCGGGGCGGCGACGCACCGATCAGCGTCAAATAATCCATGCTTTTCTGAATACAGATAATTCTGTATTGTCTGACGCATGGAGACGCTGATCCATCGCGACGCCCTCGCCCGATTCGGGTACGCCCTGTCCGACACGACCCGGACCCAGATCCTGTTGAACCTGCGGTCCGGCCCGGGGTATCCGTCGGAGCTTGCGGATCAGATCGGGGTCTCACGCCAGATCCTGTCCAATCACCTTGCGTGTCTGCGCGGTTGCGGTTTGGTCGTGGCCGTCCCGGAGGGGCGGCGCAGCCGCTACGAGTTGGCAGATCCGCGCATCGGCCGCGCTCTCGACGACCTGATCGGGCTGGTGCTCGCGGTGGACCCGGCCTGCTGCCCGGACGCCGGCACCGACGGGTGCTGTTGATGGCCACTCCACTCGAGGTCCCCGAGGTTCGGCCGCGCGTGCCGGATCAGCGCCGGGCGGTGCTCGCGCGGTGGATCCGGTGGTTCGTCGCCGCGACCATTTCCTACAACGTGATCGAGGCCGTCATCGCGATCACCGAGGGTGCGCGCGTCTCCTCGACGGCGCTGGTCGGGTTCGGCCTGGACTCGGTCATCGAGGTGTCCTCCGCCGCCGCGGTTGCGTGGCAGTTCGCGGGGAAGGACCCCGAGGCGCGGGAGAAGGTCGCGCTGCGGATCATCGCCGTCTCGTTCTTCGCCCTGGCCGGATACGTCGGCATCGAGTCCATCCGCTCCCTGGCGGGGGTCGGCGAGGCGGAGCACTCGCGCATCGGGATCGCCCTCGCCGCGGTGAGCCTGGTGATCATGCCGGTGCTCTCGTGGGCGCAGCGCCGCGCGGGCCGCGAACTCGGCTCCGCCTCGGCGGTTGCGGACTCCAAGCAGACCCTGCTGTGCACCTACCTGTCGGCGATTCTGCTTGCCGGACTGCTCGTCAACAGCGCGTTCGGGTGGTCGTGGGCCGACCCGATTACCGCCCTTGCCATCGCCGCGATCGCGGCGAAGGAGGGTGTCAACGCTCTGCGTGGCGAGACCTGTTGCCCCACAACGATGCCGGATGCAGGCGATCGGTGCGCCGACGAGTGCTGCACCGATCGCCGGACCACCACACCCGAGCACTGACGGGATGATTCCGACCGACCTCGCTCACAGCAGCGTGGTCCAGTACGAGTGGAAACGTACGAGCACCAGCGCTGCCACCGCCAGAAACCATGCCGTCACAGGGATCAGGTGATTTCCACCGGCGGTGAGCGCGCGCAGCACCGCCGGCCGACCGGCGGAGTACTGGCACACGTTCCGCAAGGTCACGTACCAGAAGATCGGCATCGTCGCGGCCCATACGACCATGCAGTACGGGCACAGGGCTCCGATCCGATCCAGGCTCTGGAAGATCAGCCAGTGCACGAACACCGCAGCCGCACTCACCCCGACCTGAAGGCCGAGCCAATACCAGCGAGCAAATCGAGCACCGGCCAGCAACCCCGCGCCGGTCGCGGCGACCACGGAGAACCCCACGACGCCCAGAAGCGAGTTGGGGAACCCGAACACCGACGCCTGCTCGGTGGACATCACCGACCCACAGTTGAGGACCGGGTTGATGCTGCACGACGGAATGTAGTTCGAATCCGTTGCCAGCGAGAACTTCTCGACGGTCAGCACGAACGACGCGACGAGCCCGACGAGCCCGCCGACGAGAAGCAGCCACGGCAGCGACCGCCCGAACGCCGCGCCGCCCCCCACGTTCCCGGGCGTGGCCGCGGCGTCAGTCGAGGGCGGCGTCGAACGCATCGGTCAGATCCTGATAGGTGGACGGTTCGAACCGCTGCCCGTCGAAGAAGAACGACGGCGTGCCCGTGACACCGAGGCCTTCACCATCGGCAACGTCCGCGGCAATCCGAGCCGCGGTTGCCGGGTCCGCATACGCCGCGTCGAACGCCGCCATGTCCAGGCCCAGATCGACGGCGTAGCCGCGGAACACATCGTCCATGGGCACCTGCTGCTCACCCCACTCGGGCTGGGTGTCGTACATCCGCTGATACATCTGCTCGAACCTGCCCTGCCGCGCGGCCGCTTCGACTGCGCGCGCGGCGCGTTCGGAATTGAAGTGACCGGGCAACGGGAAGTAGCGGACCACGAAGCTGATCCTGTCGCCGTACTCGGCCCGCAATTCCTCGATCGCCGGATACACCGCCCGACACGCCTCGCACTCGAAGTCGAGGAACTCCACGAACACCGGACTGCCGTCGGGCGCCGACGAGATTCGATGACTGTCCGCCCTCACCACGGCGGCGGTGCCACCGGCGGCGGAAGCATCGGAGTCGCCTCCGGTGCGAGTGACAACGAGGATCGTGCCGACCGCGATGACGAAGGCGGCCACCAGGGCCGCCGAGATCTTGACCCCCCGGCTCATGCGGCCGCACCCGGGGCGACACGGTCGATACCGGGCAAATCGGACGAGATTGTCATGGCGTCACGCTAACCATCGCCGATGAGAATTTGCTGAGCGGCGGGGTGCTCGAATCCACTGCCCGATTCATCGGACGACGACCGGAAACAGGCTCGTCATGATGTGGGCTGCGAGTCGGACAGGTACAACGTCACGTGGCTCAGGCAGTTCCGTAGGGTTCTGGAATGCCCGACGGAAATCCGACACCGGCGTTGTTCACCGGCCTCGCGACCGCCGGACATGTGCTGGTGCGTCCGTTACGCCATAACCGGTACCAACACGCCCATCGCCGTCCGGCTTCACGCGTCGGACAGCCCTACTGCCCATCCGCACTACCCAGAGGAAGAGTTCATGAGCGTCCACAACTTCACCGTCGCGACTGCTGACGGCACCACCGAGGACCTGAGCGGCTACGCCGGCAAGTACCTGCTCGTCGTCAACGTGGCCAGCAAGTGCGGCCTGACCCCCCAGTACGAGGGCCTCGAGGAGTTGAACCGCAAGTCCGACGATCTCGGCCTGCAGATCATCGGGTTCCCGTGCAACCAGTTCGCGGGCCAGGAGCCCGGCACCGACGCCGAGATCCAGGACTTCTGCCGCGTCAACTACGACGTCACCTTCCCCGTGTACGGCAAGATCGACGTCAACGGCGACGATGCGCACCCGCTGTACCAGCACCTGCGTGCCGAGGCGCCGGGCGACTTCGGTCCCGACAACGGCTTCCTGTTCGAGCACGTCAGCAAGACGATGCCCGAGTCGATCGGTACGGACGCGGTCAAGTGGAACTTCACCAAGTTCCTCGTCGACCCCGAGGGCAAGGTCGTGCGGCGCTTCGAGCCGACCGTCCTGCCCTCGGAGATCGAGACGGCGCTCGCCGACCTGGTCTAGGCAGTAAGCCAGGAGCAGTTCCGAATCCAGCCCGCCCCCGGAGACCGGCCCACACCGGTTCCCCGGGGGCGGTCCTGTCGAGGGCGACGCACGGACTCACCGAGCCGGCGCCGGGTCCAGCTCCCACGTGCTCGTCAGGTCGTGCAGCAGATCCGGCAGCCGCGGCACCAGTCGCCCGCCCGCCATCTGATCGGCGAACGGGATGCGCAGCAGGGCCGCCGCCTTGTCGGGCCTCTCCTCGACCATCCGTGTGTAGCTGGGCGCAAGGTCCTCGGAGATGTACCTCCAGCGCGGCTCGCGATCCGCCCAGTTGAAGTCGGGCAGCGGCGCATGCAGCCGCGGCGACACGACCGGGTCGCCGAGCGGCACGTCGATGGGCGCGTAGACGCCGGGTGCCCTCGTTCCGGGCACTGCGGGCTTGCCCGCGACCGTGGTCAGGTAGGTCATGACCCGGCCCATCACGCCGCGACCGCCCGAGGTCGCGTCCCACTGATCGGCGATGATCTGATTCTGCTCACGAGAAGCCATGCGCACCAAAGCATCCGCATTCCCCTGACGTGTACCGTCGAAGATCGACTGCCAGGCGCGGGCGATGTTGTCGTCGAGCAGTCCGGCGCGCGCGAACTCGTCGATACCCTCCCGCCCCAGGGCGCTGTATGCCTCGTGCATGGGCACCATGTCCATGAAGATGTGCTTCTGCATGGCCAGCAGCCGCCCGATGTACCAGTCGAGGTCCGCGGAGGTGACCCGGGGACCTTCGGTCGCCAGCAGACGCAGATCTTCGGGGAGCCGACCGACCACCTCCGGCGGCACACCGCGGATCAGATCTGCGGCCGCCGATCCGAGCTGATGCACACCCGGCACGCTGAAGATCGCACTGGCGTCACCGAGGTCGTAGAAACCGGCGGCGAACGACACCCCCGCGAGCCCGGCCATGCCGGACCAGCAGAGCTCCGGATGCTTGTTGGTCAGCCGCAGGTAGTTGACGTACACGTCGTTGACGGTCTCGAGATTGGCCGCCAGCCCGCGCGACGGATCCCACCCGGCGAGGTCGATGTGCGCGTTCTCTGCACCCACCACCAGCCAATACTGCCGCAGCAGGCTCGCGTAGCGCCGCGGGTCGGCACCCGAAGCCCTGGCGGCGCCGAGCGCCGACTCGAGGATGGCCCGGTCGAGGGGCAACGCCGGATCGACGCCGCCCGCAGCCGTCCCGTCCCGATTCGCTTCCGCGACGTCCAGATACGCACTCGGGTCCGGACCGGCCGTCGCCGTCGTCGGCACCACGAATGTGCACACGGCACAGATCGCAAGGCACACCATGGGTCGAATCCTGTTGCGCCGAAATCCACCGACGCGACCGACAATCACCATCAGTCCCCCTACATCCCGACAACTGGTGGAGCAGGGCGGTACGACGTTCAGCCGAAACCCGGCAGTGCCCGCGCTACCACAAATATGACAACATGTGTTGTCAGTTTGTACTCGCACCGGGGCACCACGTCAATAGCAACAAGCCGCTAGGGCGAAAACCTCTTGCGCGCCACCGTTTCGCATCGCGCCCGGTAGTAGAAAGCGTCCTCGGCCGCACCCCACGCCACGATCGCGTCCCGCATCCGCTGCAGTTCCTCGGGATCCGTCCAGCCGGATTCCACCAGGGGATCGCACATGTGCGGCTGCTGAAGAAGCTCCGCGATGAACTCTGCGAGCCCCCGCGTCTGCGCCCCCCTCGTGTAGTTGTCGTACGACGCCGAGAAGTGCAGGGGTTCACAACCTGTGGAACAGCGCGCGGCGTCCGGCATCGGCGTTGGGGAGTTTCGCGATCGCGGTTCGACGGACACATCCGACACCGGACCGCGCCCCAGTGCCGACGACAACCACTCGGTCGTCAGGTCGTCGGCGCCCCGAGGAAGGCCGGAGAGCTCCCGGTTTCCGGTGCTCATTGGTTCAGAATAGGACGAGGAGTCCGATCATGTCGACGCGTCGCCGCCGAGGAGGGTCATGGGGTCATGATCGAGTCGTCGACGAATCAGCAACGGGCCCTTATCGCCATGGTCCAGGTACTCGGGCTCAGTGTCTGGTTCTCCGCCACCGCCGTCGTGCCGAGCCTGCGGACCGAGTGGGGCATCGAGCCGACCGCGGCGGTGTGGCTCACCGCGTCCGTCCAGATCGGGTTCGTCGTCGGCGCAGTCACGTCCACCGCGCTCAACCTCGCCGACCGATTCCCACCCCAATATCTGCTCGCGGCAAGCTCGTTCGGCGCCGCGTCCTGCACGGCGGCCCTCGCCGCGGTCTCCGGCGGACTCGCTACGGCGATCCCGCTGCGGTTCCTCACCGGGGTTCTGCTCGCCGGGGTCTATCCGGTGGGGATGAAGCTGATGGCGTCGTGGTCTCCGTCGTCGGACCGCGGTCGCGCGTTCGGGGTGCTCATCGGGGCCCTCACCCTCGGGTCCGCTCTGCCACACCTGATCAATGGGCTCGGCCCGCTTCCGTGGCGGGCGGTGATGGCGACCGCCGCCATCCTCGGGCTCGCGGGCGCGCTCGTGGCTGCATTAGTCCTCGTCCCCGGCCCGCACCTCGACACCCGCCCCGTCACCCCGCATCCCCGCTATGCGATCGCGATGTTTCGTGATCGCGGACCTCGTTTGGCGAACATCGGCTACTTCGGCCACATGTGGGAGCTCTACGCCCTGTGGACCTGGCTGTCCGCATTCATCGTCGCCGGCCGCGAGCAGCGCGGAAGCACGGTGACCGCCGCAAACAGCATCATCACCTTCACGTCGATCGGGCTCGCCGGGTTCGTCGGGTGCCTGCTCGGCGGCTGGGCGGCCGACAGGCTCGGACGTCCCCCTGCCGCTGCGGCGGCGCTCGTCGTCAGCGGTCTGTGCTGCCTGCTGTCCCCACTGATGTTCACAGCTCCGCTCGGAGTTCTCCTGCCGTTTCTCCTCGTCTGGGGTGCGGCGGTCATCGCCGATTCCGGAGTCTTCTCCACTGTCCTGTCGGAGACCGCCGACCGGCGCTATGTCGGCACCGCACTCACCGCGCAGACGGCCATCGGTTTCCTGCTGACCGTCGTGACCATCCAGTTCGTTCCTCTCGCAGCGAGTCACATCGGCTGGCAGTACGCCTTCCTACTCCTCGCCCCCGGCCCCGTCGTTGGTGCCGCTGCCATGACCGTTCTCCATGTCAGCGGTACCGTGACACGCCCGCAACGTTTCGCCGGGTGACCGCGAGGGTATGCGTCGATACGGTGAGAGGAACTGAACCCGGGAGGCCGTTCATGATCGTCCGTCGTATCGCCCGCCCCATGCTCGCCACCGTCTTCATCGTCGGTGGCATCGATTCTCTGCGGAACCCGGGCGCCAAGGCGCCCGCCGCCGAGCAGGCAGCCGACAAGCTGCCCGCGTCGGTTGCGGAGAAGGTTCCCACAAATCCGGAGACGCTGGTCAAGATCAATGCTGCGGTACAGGTCGGCGCCGGCGCACTGCTGGCGGTGGGCAAGGCACCACGGCTGGCATCGTTGGTACTCGCCGGCAGCCTCGTCCCGACCACCGCCGTCGGCCACGCATTCTGGAATATCGAGGACCCTGCGCAGCGCTCTGCACAGCGAATCCAGTTCTTCAAGAATCTGTCACTTCTCGGTGGCCTGTTGATCGCCGCCGTTGACACCGAGGCCAAGCCGTCGCTCGGCTGGCGGGGCCGCCGTGCCGTCCGACACGCACAGGACCGCGTGGCGGATGTCCTCGGGAACGACTCCGGACTCCCCGCTCTCGCCGCTGCGTCCGATCGCGCCCACGTGGCGGCCGACCACGCCGGCGAGCTGGGTGGCGAAGCCCTCGAGGTTGCTCGGGAGCGCGGTGGCGACGCCCTCGAGGTCGCCCGCGAACGCGGCGGCGAGTGGGCCGCCCTTGTTCGCGAGCACGGCACAGAACTCGCCGAACAGGCACGTGCTCGCGGACTCGAACTCGGCGAACTGGCCCGCGAACGCGGCGCCGAATGGGCAGAGGTCGTGCAGGACCGGGGTGGTGAATGGGCGGAGATCGCACGCGATCGCGGAAGCGAATTGGCCTCGGCCGCAAACGAACAGGCCGAGATTCTGGGGCGCCGCGCGCGACGGAAGGCAAAGCGGGCACTCGCCACAGCCCAGGAGCGCGCCGCCGACCTGCAGCACTGACACGCCGTTCCAACGCACTGGGCCCGCCCGGGCAGACCGCGCGGGCCCTTTCGTCGTGACACCATTGCTCCCAGCGACCCACTGTGCTCGGCCCCTCGCCGGATTCCCTACGGCATCGTTGGCTCTCACCGGCTTTGCGTGCTGAACACCAAAAGTCCGCGGGGGGTTCG
The DNA here is from genome assembly GCF_005503035.1 of Rhodococcus sp. Q. Lineage (NCBI taxonomy): Bacteria > Bacillati > Actinomycetota > Actinomycetes > Mycobacteriales > Nocardiaceae > Rhodococcus > Rhodococcus sp. Q. The sequence continues at coordinate 284,953 of NZ_SCOY01000003.1, read as the reverse complement.
TCTTACGACGAACCCCCCGCGGACCTTGTAGCGACGAACTGTCAGTCGTCACCGGTGAGCTTCTCGGCGACCTCGTTGGCCTTGTCCTTGACCTTCTCGGCGCCCTTCTTGGCCGCCGACGACGCCTGGTCTGCCCTGCCTTCGTTCTTCAGGTCGTCGTCGTCGGTGGCGGACCCAACCGCCTCCTTCGCGCGTCCCTTGAGTTCTTCCGCCTTGTTGCTGAACTTGTCACCGACACTCATGGAAATCCTCCTGTCGTGATTGATGATTCGTCCTTGTCCCCAAGGAAGGGGGTTACGCCCTCGAACGCCCGGTAACGAGCTTGACGAGGAAGAGCAGGATGCACGCACCCGCCAGGCAGGTGACGAAACTGAAGATCCAGCCACCGCCGTCCACATCGGCACCGAAGAGTCCGAAGACCCAGCCACCGATCAGGCCACCGATGATTCCGACGACAATGTTGAGGATGATGCCCTGCTGTGCGTCCGTTCCCATCAGCTTGGAACCGATCCACCCGGCAAGGCCGCCGATGACGATCCATCCGATGATGCTCATTGACAACACTGTGACGTCTCCTTCTGTAATACCGGTTCACGAGACCGGCCGGTAGTGTGGCCGCGCGACCGCGGCCGCGTGAATGTGGCTTTCGCGCAACTCGACTACGAGTGCACGGACGCCGAACCGTCAGGGAGTACCGAGCGCCTCACGGGCCATACGGATTCGCATCCTCTCGGCCTCTGCTGCAAGGACACCGACTGCCACCACTGCCTGTCCCGAGGCGGGTCCGCGGTCAAGACTCGTCTCGCGGGTAAGTTCGCTGTTCGTCGACAGATCGGTCATCACTGCCACCTTTCGGATCAATGCGTGAGGCTCCGTGCTCGGCGCCGCTGCGGTTGACGGACTGATACCCCGGATCTCGACGGGTCATACCTCGGGCAGCAGACCGATCCTGAACTGCTCGGACACAATTCACGCGGAGACGGCAGTCACGGCACGACGCTCCGACTCCGCGAGCCCTCCCCAGACGCCGTAGGGCTCGCCCACTGCCAGGGCCTGTTCCAGGCATGCCCGGCGAACGGGGCACCGTCCGCACACGGCTTTGGCCTTCGACTCCCGGAGCCGGCGCGCCCGCAACCCCTCGCCCGTAGGCGGAAAGAAGACCGCCGAATCCGTCGACCGGCACGCGGCCCGCATCTGCCATTCCCAGTCGCTGCCCAGCGGGCGCAGTCGATCGATTCGCGGTTGAGTGATTCGGTTCCTGCTCGCAGACTGCTTCGCCATGGTCGACCTCCCAGTGGATTCGAATTTCCCGGACCTCGCGGCTGAATGTGGTGACTACTTCTAGGGCACCCGGTCAGAGCATGTCAACCAGGGAAAACACGTTTAATCCCTGCACAGAGCGGGTAGGCGGCCGCCCCACCGATCTCGCCGGAATCGGGTGGGTATGGAATCTCGGCGCACGGGGTACCAAGCGGTTGTCGGTATCAGTCGGTGGTCCTCACGGTCACCACGAAGGAGTGTTGAAGCATGCAGTCGAAGACAGCGCGGACATCCTTGTCCGCCGCTCGGATGTCTGTCGTGAAAGGCATGTACGCGGTGTACGGGGTCTCGTACTTTCGGGACAGGACCCGGACCGGGGGCAAGATCATGACGGCACGAACGCGGGCGGTGACCCCATGCGTGCAGTGAACTCCGAGCAGCCGGCCGACGGTAGGGTTCAACAGATGGACCTTCCCGAGCTCGCGCCCGTGTCAAGCCTCGAGCTGGCGGTCGACGTCATCGAAGGCGTCGTGGTCCTGCGTGCCAGCGGCGACATCGACGTCGTGACCGCGCCTGACTTCGAGCAGAAGCTGTCCGAGCTGGTCGGAACGCGCGGAGCGTCCGCGCTGATTGCCGACCTGCTCGGGGTGAAGTTCCTGTCCTCGGCGGGCCTCGCGGTGCTGATGCGCACCGCCGACAGCGCAGAAGGCAGAACCCGATTCCTGGTCGTCGCCGACGGCCCCAACACGTCGCGGCCGATGGAAATCGTGGGAATGACCGACACCGTCGAGGTCTTCCCCACCGTCGAAGCGGCCCTCGCGACGGTGTGACGCCAATGGAACAGGCGGGTTCGCAACGGACGTCGGATCACCGCGTGGACGCCGGCCGCGGCGATCGACGCCTGGCCCTCGAGAGCGTCCATGCCGACCCGTCCGTCCTCACCGCGGTCCGTCACCGGATCGACGGGTTCGCGCGCGAGATCGGGTGGCCGCCGGACACGACGACCGACGTACTGCTCGCGACCTACGAAGCCCTGGCCAATGTGGTCGAACACGCCTACCCAGCCGACGAGCGGGGCACGTTCGACCTGCTTGCCACCTACCACCATGCGGACGGCACACTCAGCGTCGTGATCGTCGACCGGGGCACCTGGCGCCCGCAATCCGACGACAACCCGGCGCGGCGCGGGCAGGGGCTCCGGCTCATGCGCGCCTTGTGCGAGTCCGTCCGCGTGGAACCCCGCGACGGCGGAACAGAAATCGAGTTGCAATGGAAGAGCGGAAATCACCGTCCGTTACCGTTGCCCGGCCGAGAACAGCAGGTTGACCCATGACTCAAGCCACACCGCAGTCGGACGCATCGAAGGCTGTCGGCAGCGAACCGCTTCCTGTCACGCTGTCCGTCCCGGCGCAGCACGCGCAGCTTCCGGTGATCCGGCTGCTCACGGAGATGGTCGCGATGCAGTCCGGCTGCACGCTCGATCAGACCGCCGACGTCAAGCTCGCCGTTGACCAGGTGTGCACACTGCTCATCGATGCAGCTGCCCCGGCCACCGAGATCACCTGTCGATACCAGGCCGTCGGAGACGACTTCCGAATCACTTTGACGGCAGACACGATCACACAGTGGCGACCGGCTCCCGGCAGCCTCGAACGGCGAATCCTCGAGTCGCTGACCGACATGCTCACGATCCGGGACGAGTCCGCCGGAGCAACGCAGCCCGACCGATCGATCGTCCTGCTCAGCATCGGGAAACCCGTATGACGGTGGCAGAATCGGACCACCCGTCCGAACCCACCCGCTCGGCCGAAAGCCAGCAGATCGACGAGTTGTTCACGACCCTTCGACAGCACCCTGAGGGCAGCCCCGAGGCATCCTCGGCACGCGACGAGATAGCAGCCCTGTCGATGCCGTTGGCGCGCAACATCGCCCGACGATTCGCGGGGCGAGGCGAGGACGTGGAGGATCTCAACCAGGTTGCCTACGTCGGCCTGCTTCACGCGATCGACCGATTCGAACCCGCCCGGGGAAGCAACTTCACCTCGTTCGCCGTCCCGACCATCATGGGCGAGGTCCGCCGGTACTTTCGCGACCACAGCTGGAGCACCCACGTGCCCCGCCGAATCAAGGACCTCACCGTCAGCATCGGCAAGGTCACCGACGGATTGGCGCAGCGCCTCGGACGGTCTCCCACGGCGGCCGAGATCGCCTCCGAGATCGGCGCAGAGACCGGCGAGGTGATCGAGGCGCTCGCGGCGCGCAGCGCGTATCAGCCTGCGTCCCTGGACAGCCCGCTCGCGTCGGAGGACGACAACGCCGCCACCCTCGCCGACACCCTCGCCGCGGAGGACGACGAGCTCGAACGTTCGGAGCACTACCTCATGCTTCGGCCACTGCTCGACGAGGTGGCACCCCGGGAGCGGCAGATTCTGATCCTGCGGTTCTTCAAGGAGAAGAGCCAGGCCGAGATCGCCCGCGAGATCGGCGTCTCACAGGTCCACGTTTCCCGGCTGCTGACCAGGACTCTCGCCGAGATCCGCGCCCGACTCGGCGACGACTGATCTCCGCGCCGGTCAGGGCCGGCTGGGTAGGCGAACCACCTGGACGAAGAAGTTGTCTATCTGGCGGATCGCCGCGATGAACTGGTCCAGGTCGACCGGCTTGGTGACGTACGCGTTGGCGTGGAGCTTGTAACTGCGCACGATGTCCTCCTCCGCACCGGAGGTGGTGAGGATGACCACGGGGATGTCCACCAGTTCCGGATCGGATTTGATCTTCTCGAGCACCTGCCTGCCGTCGTACTTCGGCAGGTTGAGATCGAGCAGGATCAGGTCGGGCCGGACGGCATCCGCGTAGTCGCCCTTCCGATACAGGAAGTCGAGGGCCTGCTCCCCGTCGCGAACCACGTGCAGGGTGTTGCCGACCTTGTTGAACTCGAACGCTTCCTGGGTCATCAGTACGTCACCCGGATCGTCCTCGACGAGCAGGACGTCGATTGCCTGGCCTACGGGGCTCATGTGTGTGTTTCTCCAATGTTGTCGACGGTGTCGGTTGACCGGGCATCCGGATCGGTGAGGGCGGGCAGCGTGAAGCAGAACCGGGCGCCGCCGTCGTAGCTCGAATCGAGCGCAATGGTGCCGCCGTGATACTCGACGATCTTCTTGCACAACGCCAGCCCGATTCCGGTGCCGGCATACGCCTCGCGGGCGTGCAGTCGCTGGAAGATGACGAAGATCTTCTCGGAAAACTCTTCGGACACCCCGATCCCGTTGTCCTGCACACATATCTGCCACATGTCGTCGGATCGCTGCGCGGTGACGACCACCAGCGGCTCGATGCCGGGTTCCGCGAACTTGACCGCGTTGCCGAGCAGGTTCTGCCAGAGCATCACCAGCAAGGTGGGATCCCCGTCGATCTCCGGCAACCGATTGGGCCGTTCGATGCGAGCTCCGGTGTCCTCGATCACGACCGCGAGGTTGGCCGCCGCCTTGTCGAGAGTCCGGTCCAGTTCGATCCGTTCGAAACTGTCGGTCACCCTACCCACTCGGGAGAACGTCAGCAGATCGTTGATCAGCGTCTGCATTCGGCGCGCACCGTCGACGGCGAAGTCGATGTACTGACGGCCCCGGTCGTCGAGCGCGTCGCCGTAGCGCTTCTCGAGCAATTGGCAGAACGAGGCCACCTTGCGCAACGGCTCCTGCAAATCGTGGGAGGCGACGTAGGCGAACTGTTCGAGGTCGGCATTGGACCGCCGTAGCTCCTCCGCCTGGGCGTCAAGCTGTCGAGCCTGTTCTTCGAGCTGCGACTGTCGTTCCCGGACCACGCCGAGCTCCGCAACGATCCGTTGACGCATCCCCTCGATATCGGTTGCGAGCGAACGGATGTCGGCGGGACCACGTCCGGCATCGACCCGCCGATCGAAATCGCCCTGCGCGACGAGGCGCGAGGTGTCCGCCAACCGTGCGAGAGGCCGAGTGACAGCGACGCGGACCAGCACCGCGAAGACTCCGGCCGCCAGCACGAGTACCACCGCGAGGGCGGTGAAGACGGCGTTGCGGATGGTCCGCATGTCGCCGAGTTGCTCCTGAGCCTCGCCCACCACGTCGGTCAGGTGCCGATTCTGCTGGTCGAACCCCGCGCGTACCTGGTCGAAGAGTTCCTTTCCACGGTCGTAGAGCGCCTGATCGGCCACGATGGCGTCACCGGCCGGGTCGGCGAGGAGCGGCTCGGCGAAACTCGACCGCCAATCCTGCGCCGAGGCCTCCAGCGCGTCGAGATCATCAACCAGATCGGGCCTGCCGTCGAGTAGTTCGCGGATCTGGTCCGCCGACCGCTGCTGCGTCTGCAGTCCTTCCTGATACGGCGCCAGGAACGACTCGTCGCCCGTCAGCGCGTACCCACGCACGCCGGTCTCCTGGTTCACCAATCCGGCCTGCAGTTGGTAGGCCTCGGAACGCGCGGGCATCAGGCGTCCGACCAGGTCGTCGGTGATGTGGGAACTGCGGGTGAGCACAGTGGCACCGACCACCGCACCGGTGCACACGAGCAGTGTCATGATCACCAGGATCAGGTTGAACCAGCCCTGCACCGTCAGTTTGGTGCCAAGTGAGTTGCGTGCCGTCGTCGTCACGAAGCCTCCTCCGTCTCCGTCCAGCGCACGTGCAGTACCGCGACGTCGTCGCTCAGCCCTCCGTACGGCGCCGCGAGACCCTCCACGTGTCCGATCATCGAGTCGACGAATTCCGCTCCGTCCCATTGATCGTCACACGAACGGGCATACGCGAGCAGACCGTCCTCGCCGAGGCGTTCCTCGGGACCTACTCGCGCCTCGAACAATCCGTCGGTGAACAGCACGAGCCCGGTTCGATCATCGATCTCCAGGATCGACTTCTCCCACTGTCCCCGCCTGCGTCCCACTCCGAGCGCCGGCCCCCCGGGCACCTCGAGCCACTGCACGCCGCCCGGCGTTCGCAGCAGGATGCCCGGATGGCCGGCGCGCACGATCTCGACCGTGCGACGGTCGGCGGCCAGAACCATGCTGGTCACGGTGGCGAAGATGTGCGAGCGGGCACGTTCGGCGACGAGGAGTTCCTCCAATGTGCTCATCGCCGTCTCGGCGTCGATCCCCCCGAGTACCAGAGTCCGCCAAGCAATTCGCAACCCCACACCCAGTGCCGCCTCGTCGGCGCCGTGACCGCAGACGTCACCGATGAGCACGTGCACGGTGCCGTCGTCGCCTTCGACCACGTCGAAGAAGTCACCGCCGAGAAGGCCACCGACGCGGCCCGCCCGGTACCTGGTCACGACCTCCATGCGGCCGCTTCGGAGCAACGGGACCGGAAGCAGGCCGCGTTCGAGGCGCGCATTCTCGCGGGAGCGCTGCTCGCTGGCCCGCAATGCCGCCGACGCCAACTCGGCCCGCTTGCGTTCGATCGCATACCGCACTGCGCGGGTGAGCAATTGCGCGTCGACGTGCCCCTTGACGAGGTAGTCCTGAGCGCCTTCCGCGACGGCGTTCAGTCCCGCGCCCTCCTCTGCCAGCCCCGTCATCACGATCACCGGAACACCAGACGCGTAGCGCTGCACCGCGTCGAGCGCATCGAGCCCTCTCGCATCGGGAAGGTTCAGGTCCAGCACGACGCAGTCGGGCCTGGCGGTGCCGAGATGGAGACGTGCCTCGTCGAGCGAACGCGCCCAGACGATGTCGAACTCGACCGCGGCCTCCGTCGCCATCTCCTCAACCAGTACGGCGTCGCCGAAATCGTCCTCGATCAGCAGCAGGGACACCATGGCGGTCCTCGACCCGCCGAACCGGACGCCGTCGGTTCCGATCACTTCATCTCCTGCACCCCTCACACGGAGTTCCCGAGGGTATCGGGTGTGGAGTGCACTGCGCACGTCATGGACATACCTCTAGTCGTACTCGTCAGGGCGATCGGTCCGCTCACCGGCTCGTGTCGATTGCGGGCTTCTGCTCGCGCAGAATTCACGGAACCGTCTCAGGCACCGTCCCGAGAAGCGTTCATGATCGGCCCGTCGTGGCCGGCAGGAGCGAAAAGGGTTTCGGCCGCGGCGCTGTCGCGATACTCGACGGCCACGTCATCGACCCGACGACCGGGCGTGGTGGCTTTCGACGAGGTCGCGAGCGAGATCTGCCACTTTGCGGTTCATCTGCTGGGACGTGCGGCGAAGCAAATCGAATGCCTCGTCCGACGAGATGTTCTCCGTGGCCATCAACAGCCCGATCGCCTTGCCGATCTCCCTGTTGCTCGCCAACCCGGAGCGCAGTGACGCGACGTCGTCGCCACGATCGACGGCCGTGACGGTCACCGATGCGAAGGCAGTCAGGACGCTGGCATGATCCGCGGACCTGGCGGTGAAGGCGCCGGGCCGGTCGGAGAACAGATTCAACGCCCCGACCTTGTGTTCGTCGATCAACAACCGGAAGCCCATCGCACCCCGGACCGGGGTGGTCTCGACGAGCACGCGGGCCAGTTCGGGCCAGGAAGACCCGTCCCGCAGATCCGCCTCGATCTGTGGGACGGCCTCCTCGATGGTGTCCACACAGGGCCCCTCTCCGAGGGACCTCTCGAGCTGATCGATGTGTGCGGCAACCGGATCTGTCGCGGCGACGGTGACGTAGTCACCCCCCTTGCGGAGCATCACGCTGGCGCGGTCGCAACCCGGCACCAGGAGGGTGGCCGCGGCACAGATGGCGGTGTAGACCTGCTCGGCATCCGCCCCCTTGTAGAGAATCCGCGCCAGCTCGGCGAACACCGTGCCCGGGTCGACGCTCGCTCCATCGAAGGGGCGATCCGAGTCGCCTTCGTCCACCGTCACCGGAGCCGGCTTTCCAGGTTGGGTCGGCGGCTCTGCGTTGACGGGCCTGCCGAGGGGCGGCACGGGGACAACACGCTCATCGATGGGGTTTACCTCCTGGAGGCCCCGGATCCCGCCGCAGCAGCACGACTCGACCCCGCGGACACGGCGACAGAATGGGCTGCTTGTTTAACCCGGACCGATCCTACCCCGGCCGACGCGGTCCCAGCACCGCCGACCTGGGGCGTCACCCGTACAGGAAGCGGCCGAGAACCCTCGCTGTAACCAGACTCACCCAACAAAGGTAAGGTTCACCTAACTCACAGGGGGTTCCCACCGGGTTCCCAGGTTTCAGCCCCTGCGAGTGGTCGCCGCAGCCGAAGCGGCGACCACCCCGTGCCGTATGACGAGGATGGACCGAGGATGACGCTTCTGCAGGAAAAGCGGACCGCACTGGCCCGCGCGGTGCTGGGCGAAGACAACTACCGCCGCGTGTTGCGTGTACTCAACGACCGCCGACAGAAGCCGCGCGTAGGCAAGGTCCGGTTCGGCGACCTGCGGCGAATCGAACCGATCTGCCGCGAGTACGGCTTCGACCGGGGACGCCCCGTCGACCGCTTCTACATCGAGAACTTCCTCACGGCGAACAGCCACCTCGTCACCGGAGCCGTGCTGGAGATCGGCGAGCGGACCTACACCGAATCCTTCGGAGAAGGCGTCACTCGCTCGGACATGCTGCACGTCGCCGATGTCCCGGGCGCGACCTACGTCGCCGACCTCACCGACGCACCGAACGTGCCGACCGACACCTACGACTGCATCATCCTCACGCAGACATTGCAGATGATCTTCGATACGAAGGCGGCGGTGGACACCCTGCACCGCATCCTCAAGCCGGGCGGCGTCGTGCTGTGCACCGTTCCCGGCATCAGTCAGATCGCCGATCCCGTGTGGAACTCGACCTGGTACTGGTCGTTCACGGAACTGTCCGTGAACCGCCTTTTCGGGGACGCGTTTCCGGCGGAGGGAGTGGCGGTGCGGGCGTACGGCAACGTGCTGTCGGCGACGGCGTTCCTGCACGGCATGGCCGATCGTGAACTCGAGCGGCACGAGTTGAACGTCTTCGACCCCGAGTACCCCGTCATCGTGTCGGTGGTGGCGCGCAAGGGCGGCGATGTCGCGGCGTGACGCCCTCGTCGCGGCGCTACGACTGCGGGCCCGGCGATGTCGGCGTCGCGGCGGAATCCTGATGTACCACTGCATCACCGAGGACACCGTCGACCCCTGGGCCATCTGCGTGTCCCCGCACGCATTCGACGAGCAGATGACCGTGCTCGCCCACGCCCGGGCCGCCGTCGATCTCGGCGACTTCGCCGGCGACGACGCCTACACCCGCACCGGCGCCCGGATCGCGGTGACGTTCGACGACGGCTACCTCGACAACCTCACCACGGCATTGCCGATCCTCGAACGCCACGAGATCCCGGCGACGATCTTCGTCATCGGCAACGGGGTGGGACGCACCCGCGAATTCTGGTGGGACGCACTGCAACGCGCTCTGCTCACGGGACCCCTACCCGAAGCGTTGGACTTTCCGTTCGGCTCCGCCCCGACGGGGTACACCCTCGACGAGCGACCCGGTGACGACGAGGCACTCGCGGGTTGGCGCGCCGATTTCGACGTCGCCGTCACATCGCGCCAGAAGCTCTTCCGCGCGTTGTGGGATGCGATCGTCGTACTGGAGCCGACCGAACAGGACGACGCGATCGACCACCTCCTCGCCTGGGCCGGGCGGCCGACGTCACCGCCGACACCACGGCCGGCGGTCGATGCGGAACAGTTCGCGGAGCTCGCGGCGCACCCGCTGATCACCATCGGCAGCCACACCCTCGACCATCCCTCACTCACGGACCTGCCCCCGACTCGGCAGCACGCCCAGATCCTCGAGGGGCGACGGACGATCGAGGAGCTTGCCGGCCATCCCGTGACCCGCTTCTCGTATCCGTACGGCCGCCACGACGACACCGCACGCGCAGCTGTTCGCGATATCGACATCGACATCGCCTGCTCCAGCGTTCCCGTGCCCGCGATCACCGGGGACGATCGCCACGCCCTGCCACGACTGCAGCCGACCGAGATGGACGGCGACCGGTTCACCCGCCGGCTACGCGAGGACTACGGCCTGCTCACCAGCACGACGCGATGAGCACGCGGTCGTGTCACGGGATTCGATCCAGGTGGTAAACCCCGTGTAACCACGGGTCCGGAACGGTGTTCGCTCCGCCACACTTGGCGACGTCCCGATCCGTCACCTCGCCCGCTGGGAACCCGATGAACCCCCTCGAATCCACGCTCCCGAACACCCGCGAACTCGATGCGGCCTGGTTACGACGTTCCCTCGGTGTCTGCAGCTTCCTGGAGCAGTCCCGAGCACTGTGTCCCACCGACGGCGCAGTGGTCACTTTTGCCGTCAAGTGGGCGCCGTTCGGTGGGCCGAGCCCGGAAGATCTCCTGGTCACGTTCGGGGTGAGTCGGGCGAAGTTCGTGTCGATGCTGCGCGCTGCACTGGCCCCGAGGGACAGTGATGTGCACCAGGCCAGGGAGATGAAACGAAAGCTGTTCACCGAACTGGCGGAGTCGTGGGGTGCGGGGTCGCGACCAGCATGAACCGGAGATAAGTTGTGCACAACCAAACTGTGCACTATCTTTCATCGGGTGACCGACGAACTGGCTCTCGACAGGCAGCTGTGCTTTGCGCTGTACGCAGCGTCCCGTGCAACGACGGCGGTGTACCGCCCACTGCTCGACGAGCTGGGACTGACCTACCCGCAGTACCTGGTCATGCTCGTCCTGTGGGAACGCGACGGCCGCGGCGTCCGTGAGATCGGCGACGAACTCGACCTGGACACCGGCACCCTGTCGCCACTGCTCAAACGCATGGAGGGGCTCGGTCTCCTCGAGCGTCGCAGGCAGTCCGACGACGAGCGGCGGGTCCTGATCCATCTCACCGACGCCGGATCCGACCTGCACGAGCCCGCGCTTGCCGTTCCCCGCCGCCTCGCCGGATGCTCCGGTCTGCCGACGGAGGAACTTCTCGCACTCCGCTCGACCCTCAAGCGCCTGACCCTCGAGTTGCGCTCCGGCGCGACCCCAACCGACGACTCCACCACAAGCTCCACCGACACAGGGAGAAACCCATGACCATCGTCTACACCGCAGAAGCGCTCGTCTCCGGAGACGGCCGCAACGGCCAGGGTCGCACCAGCGACGGACGCCTCGACCTGACGTTCGCGATCCCGGTCGAGATGGGCGGCACCGGCGACGGCACCAACCCCGAACAGCTGTTCGCCCTCGGGTACGCCGCCTGCTACCACTCCGCACTGCGTCTGGTCGCCCGGCAGTCCGGCGCCGACGTGACCGACTCCGCGGTCGGCGCCCGCGTCGGCATCGGCCCGACCGAGGGTGGCGGCTTCGGCCTCGAGGTGACCCTCGAGGTGACGCTGCCCGCCCTCACCCGCGAGCAGGCCCAGGAGCTGGCCGACAAGGCCCACCTGGTGTGCCCCTACTCGAACGCCACCCGCGGCAACATCGACGTCACCATCCTCGTCACGGGCGACGACGACTGACGGAACGAGGACCGACGATTCGGCCCGGAAGCACGGATCCGCCACGGCGGAAACGACTTCCGGGCCGAAGCCGTTCTAAAATCCGCCGAGGCCCTTGCCGATCACCACTGCCCCCATCACGACAAGCACGATGGCCATCACCTGGTGGTTCTGGGCCTGCAGCCAGTTCTTCGCGGACGCGAGCGGCTCACGCAACCGGTCTGCAGCCAGTGCGTACCCCACGACCGGGATCACCACCGTCGAGGCCGCCAGCACCGTGAACACCACCAGCGCGACCACCTCGCCGCCGCCATCCAGCCCACCGGCACCGATGGTGACGCCCGCGGACACGCACAGCAGCAGGTTCTTCGGGTTCACCGCGGCCAGCACGACACCGAGACCGGCCGCCTTCGGCAACGTCAGCTGATCGATCGCCTCCATCCACTTCGGGGTGGATGTGTCCCCGCGCTCCCGCCACTGCTTGGCCGCCAGCACCACCAGCAGCGCACCCAGGATCACCTTGATCCACGAGACCGAAGACGACCCGTCGTCGTCCGATGCCCCGACCGTGCCCGCGAGGAGAATGAAGATGCCCGTCGCGGCGACGATCCCGACGACCCAGCCGATGCCGAATCCCACGCTCGCACTGCTCGCGTTCGCCGACAGCAACATGAGGATCGCCGCGACGATCGGAATCGGCGAGATCGCCACACCGACCGCGAGGGGAAGTAGATCACCGATGACTGCACCCATGACGCGACCGTAATTCGGACGGCGTCACACCGCCTCGCCCGATACGAGTGAAATCACTCCACGGGAACACTCTCTTCCCCGAGCCCGGACGACTTCGCGAACCGGTAGGTGACGCCGGTGAGCCGTTCCGACAAACCCCACAGCGACGCCGCGACGGCGCGATCACGGGACTTGCCGGACGATCCCACCACCTTGGGATACCCCCGCTGCTCGAACGGTCCGTCGGGACCGAGGTAACTGCCCGACACCGCGGACGGGGCGGTCGCCGCATACAACTCGGGTAGCGCGCCCATCTCGGCGCTCTGCGCGAACAGGTTGCCGACTCCCATGAGGCGGTCCCAGACGGACTGCGTGTGGCCCTGCAACCCCGTGGACGCGTACCCGGGGTGAGCTGCAAGCGATTTCACGGTGGACCCCGCGGCAGCGAGTCGACGATCGAGCTCGTAGGCGAACATCAGATTCGCCAGCTTGGACTGCCCGTACGCCGGCCACCTTCCGTAGCGGCGATGCTGCCAATTCGGATCGTCGACGTTGATCGTGCCGATCCGGTGCATCAGGCTCGACATCGTCACGACCCGGTCGGTGACGCGGTCCAGCAGCAGCCCGGTGAGTGCGAAGTGCCCGAGGTGGTTGGTACCGAACTGCATCTCGAAGCCGTCCGCGGTCGCGGACTGCGGTACCCCCATCACCCCCGCGTTGTTGATCAGGACGTCGACCGTGTCGACGCCGGCCGCAAAGTCCCGTACCGACGACAGGTCCGCGAGGTCGAGGCGGCGCACCTCGGCGTTCGCGCCGATCGCGTCGGCCACCGGGGCGGCCTTGTCGACGTTGCGGCAGGCCAGGATCACGGTCGCGCCCGCGGCCCCGAGTGCCTTCGCTGCTTCCGCCCCGAGTCCGCTGTTCGCTCCGGTGACGACGACGGTGCGCCCCGTTTGATCGGCAATGTCACGCGCAGTCCATTTCGCCATGCCGCCAGCCTACGTGGATCAGCGGTTCCCGGGACGTGAGAACACCCGCCGATCGAAACAGGCACCGGCTATCGTCGCGTGACATGACCGACCCCCAGACACCCCTCGGACTCGCCGTCATCGGCACCGGATTCGGGTGTATCACACACGTTCCCGCCTTCCGCGACGCCGGCTTCGACGTTCGCGTCCTGATCGGCCGCGATCGCGAACGCACCGCGGCGCGGGCGAAGCGCTTCGACATCCCGCACGCGGCGACCTCACTGTCCGAAGCGATGGAGTTGACGCAGATCGACGCCGTCACCGTCGCCACTCCCCCACACACCCATGCCGACCTGGTGATCGAAGCGGTCGGCCTCGGCCTGCACGTGGTCTGCGAGAAGCCGTTCGCCGCGGACCTGTCGCAGGCGCGCACGATGCTCGACGCGGCGGAGCGAGCCGGTGTCGTGCACCAGGTGGGAACGGAGTTCCGTTACGCGACGCCTCAGGCATTGCTGGCGCGGGAGGTTGCCGCGGGCTCGATCGGTACCCCCAAGCTGGGCACGTTCCTCCTCCACCTGCCGATGTTCGCCGCGGAGGGCGCCGAGGCGCCCGACTGGTGGACCGACGGCGCCTCGGGTGGCGGCTGGCTGGGCGCGCAGGGGACACACATGATCGACCAGATCCGTTACACGCTGGGAGAATTCGAGACGGTCAGCGCCGGACTGCCTGTGGTGGCCGACCGCGGCCAGACCGCAGAGGACTCGTTCACGGTGCACTTCCGGACGGTCACAGGCGTGGACGGAGTACTGCAGAGCACGGTCGGGGCGTGGGGTCCGCTGATGATGACGACCCGGGTCGCGGGAACGTCAGGCACGCTGTGGTTCGAGGGCCAGACCCTCCGGCACGCCGACGCGACCGGCGAACGCGACGTACCGGTTCCGGACGATCTCATCAGCCCTGCACCGGTGCCGCCGCCCTTCGACCTGTTCTCGACCACCTACGACTGGCTGCACGCCTCCGGGATCGACCGCGCGCCGTACACCCGGCTCGCGGACGCCTTCCGTCGCCGCATCCTCGGTGAGCCGATCGGCACGGACGAGCCGCGGCCGGCCACCTTCGCGGATGGGGTTGCCGGGCAAGCGGTGATGGATGCCATCCGGCTCTCGGCAACCGAGGGTCGGTCGGTACAGGTCGCGAACCCGACCTGACCCGGACGGGACCCGACGCACGAGGGAGGGGGTGCAGATTCCTCCGCGCCCCCTCCCATCGGGATCCCGACCTGCGGTCTACAGCGGCGGGGGGGTCACGCCTCCGGCCGACGTATGGGCGCTGATCCAATTGATCACCTCGATGATGCTGAGGATGGACGAGCCGGCGGCCCCGTCCTCGGGCGTCGTCTCGTCGGCAATGTAACCCAGCGCCATGCTGGTCCCCTCTCGTACGTCCGATGCCGCCGATCGGCATCGATTGCCCGGCGGACGTTACCGGAACGAGCGCACCCTCGGCCTCGAACGAAAACAATCACACCTGCGCAGATCCGGATGGGACACCGCTGACTCGCGCACCTGGGCGTTTCCGGTCCGGCAGCACACCCGCGGACCCCCGGAAACCCATCGGATTCAGCGTTCGACACCAACGGTCGGGTAGGTGACGAAGCTCGGCTGATTCGGGTCCAGCTGCAGGTGCTGCGGTCGCAACGCGCTGTCCGAGCGCATCGGTCCGAGAGGCAGGTACCGCGGCGCACTGAGTGCATACACGTCGACCCGAAGGCGGTGACCGGGCTGCAGAATCGCATCGGTCGCCAGCAGCTTCACGTCGAGCACCGTCTGCTCACCCGGAACCGTCGGCTGTCGCGATTCCAGCGAGAGGCGGTGATGTGCATCCACGTAGTCACCGTTCGGAGCCTTCGTCGACTTGGAGTCGTCGACGGCGCGGAGCGAGGACGTGAGTGCACCGTTGCTCAGCACCGTGGACCGGCCGTCGGGTGCGACGTCGTTGAGCGTCACAGCCCAGAAGCCGTCCGTCGCGTCGTGGACCGTGTTGAGGCGCACGTTGACCGGACCCGAGATCGCCGTCGGTTCGGTGACCGGTGCGCCGGTGAACGTCAGACCGTCGCCCTCCTGGACACGCGAGTCCTTGGTGCACACCGATCCGAGAATCACGGTTGCGCCCGCGGTGCCCTGTGCCGAATCCCGGGAGCACAGGCTGCGCAGACCGGGTGCGACGGTCAGCCGGGAATTCTCGGCGGGCTTGTCGACGGCGAGGCTGCCGTCGTGGACGCTGTGGCCGGCGGTGCCGCTCGGCGCCGCCGACAGGTACAGCCGCTCGTACTCGACGCCCACCCTCGGAAACTGGTCGGTCGTCGTCCATCCGCCGCCCTGCTGGAGCAGCGTCACCGGCCCGTACTCGTCGATGCCGTTGTCGATTCCCTTGAGCCACTTGTCGAACCACGCGCGCTCGAGGACGTCGATGCGGGGCGGCGCGCCCGCGGTACCGAATCCCTGACCCGGGTTGAGGTGATACGTCTCGCCCATGACGAGTTGCTTCTCGCCCGGCGGCAGGTCGATGCCGTTGTAGATACGGGGCTCGCTGTTGGCGAAGATGTCGTGCCAGCCGCCGAAGACCATCGTCGGCACCTCGATCGCGCCCAGGTTCGCGAGCCGCTGCTGATAGAACGGCCCGTCCTGCGCGACGTCGAGCGTGGTCGGCGAGATCTCGCCGACCGTCGGAGCGGACATCGCCTGCACCAGTTCGGGAAGCAACGTGCCGGGGTTGGCGAGCCGATCGGCCACCCACCGCTGATCCACCGTGCCCCGCAACAGATCCTGGGCGTTCGGAATGAGTTTGGTGCCGTTCACCAGCGACAGCCACAGAGGCATGAAGCCGACGCCGAGACCGCCTCCCGTACCGACGATGTCGCGGATCAGGTCGTTGCCCGGCTCCACGGGAAAGATCGCCTCGAGCGCGGGTGGCCGATGACCCGCGGCCTGCACCGAGTTGATCCCGGAGTACGAGACGCCACCCATGCCGACCTTGCCGTTCGCCCACGACTGCTTGCTCGCCCAGTCGACGAGCTCGACGCTGTCCTGCTGCTCACGGGGGCCGAGGACGTCCCACATGCCCTGCGAGAAACCCGTGCCGCGGGCGTCGACGACGACCTGCACGTAACCGCTCTGCACCAGCGGGCGATTGACCCCGAACGCCTTCATGCCGCCACCGGCGACCATGCCGGTGAGCTCCGGGATCCCGTCGAGGGGCGTTCCGGTGAGATTCAGTTCGTTGAGGAAGGCGATCAGGTTCTCACCCACGCCGGGCAGCGACAGTCCCGCGTCGGCGACGGCACTGACGAGCTTCGTGTACGGAGTGACATTGAGAACGATGGGCAGCTTCTCGTCGATGGCGCGTCCGGAGGCGTCGGCGGGCCGATACACGTTGGCTCGCAGCACGGTCCCGTCGCTCATGGTGATCGGGACGTCCCAGTCGATCGCGACGCCGGGATGCTTCGGGGCCTCGTCGGCGGTGGCCAGCCACTGCTGCGCGGCCGCTCCGCCGGTGGGATCCGCGACCGCGACGGCCGGACCGCCTGCGATTCCGACTCCGATCGCCAGCGCGGTCACGACCGCACCGAGTACCTTCCCCTGTACGCGCACCCCGGTTGCCCCCTCTGTGTCGACGGGCACCGGGCGCAGCACACCATGACCGGCACCACAGAAAACCTACCGGAGGGTAACGGCTCACTCGGGGCAGGTCAACGGCTACAGGTTCGCGCCCAGAGGCCGTTGCGCCTACCTTTGGACCGTGCCTTCCGCTCCGCTGCCCGTGCGTGACGGCCTCAACCCGACCCGGTTGCGGCTGCCCGCAGACAGCGACAGCGCCACGGTGCTCGATCACCTGCTCGCACGGTTTCCCGACGACCACGAGCGCCTGCGAGAGAAGGTCGCAGCAGCCGAGGTCGTCGACGGATCCGGGACCGCGATCACCGCCGAAACCCCCTATCGCGCACACTCGTTCGTGTACCTCTACCGGGATCCGCCGACGGAGCCGCGGGTGCCGTTCGAGATCGACATCCTGCATCGCGACGAGGATCTCCTCGTCGTCGACAAGCCTCATTTCCTGGCGAGCACTCCGCGTGGCAGACACGTCGTCGAGTCGGCCCTCGTCCGGCTGCGCCGCGACCTGGAGTTGCCGGACCTGACGCCGGTGCACCGGCTCGATCGGGTGACGGCCGGTGTCCTCGTCTTCACGATCCGGCCGCAGGCGCGCAGGCCTTATCAGGAGTTGTTCGCGCACCGAGCGGTCACCAAGGAATACGAGGCTGTCGCCGGGTTCGACGCGAACCTGCCCCTACCGACAACCGTACGGAGCCGGATCGTGAAGCCGGACGGCGAACTGCGGTGCGTCGAGGTCGCGGGCGAGCCCAATGCGGAGACACGAGTCGAGCTGATCGAGGCCAGCGGCGAGGTCGCCCGCTATCGGCTGCTCCCCCGGACGGGGAAGATGCACCAGCTCCGGGTCCACCTGAACTCGCTCGGCATCCCGATCATCGGCGACAATTTCTACCCAACCCTGCACGACGTTGCGCCCGAAGACTATTCGAGTCCGTTGCAGTTGCTCGCACGCTCACTGAGCTTCGTCGATCCACTGTCCGGCGCGACGCGGACATTCACGAGTCGCCGACGCCTGGCCGCCTGGACCTGACCGGCGAAAGGGTGCGGAAGTGGCCTGAATCACACTATCTTGCATCTCAAATGCAAATTAAATAGCTTCAGTTCATGAGCCTCTCAGCAGCGTCCACCGAAGTCATCCGCGCCACCCTCCCCGCGGTCGGGGCAGCCATCGGCGACATCACCCCGCTCTTCTACAGCAAGATGTTCGCCGCGCACCCCGAGCTCGAGCGCGACCTGTTCAACCGCGGGAACCAGAAGCAGGGCGAGCAGCAGCGTGCCCTCGCCGGCTCCATCGCCGCCTTCGCGACGCTGCAGGTGAGCGAGGACGCAGCCAACATCGATGCGATCATGTCCCGAATCGCGAACAAGCACGCTTCGCTCGGCATCACGGCTCCCGAGTACGAGATCGTCCACAAGTACCTCTTCGAGGCCATCGTCGAGGTGCTCGGCGAGGCCGTCACCCCGGAGGTGGCCTCCGCGTGGGACGAGGTCTACTGGCTGATGGCCAACACTCTCATCGCGATGGAGCACAAGCTCTACGCCGACGCGGGCGTAGAGGACGGCAAGGTCTGGCGCGAGGTCAAGGTCGCGCGACGCGTCCTCGAGTCCGCCGAGACCGTGTCCTTCGTCCTGGCTTCGGTCGACGGCACCCCGCTGCCGCACTACCTTCCGGGCCAGTACATCTCGGTCGGCGTGCACCTCGCGGACGGTGCCCGACAGATTCGCCAGTACAGCCTGGTCGGGTCCCCGACTGCCGACGACTGGCAGATCAGCGTCAAGGCCATTCCCGTCGACGGAGACAACCCGGCAGGCGAGGTCTCGAACTTCCTGTACGAGAACGTCTTCGAGGGCGACATCCTGTCGGTGACCACCCCGTTCGGCGACCTCGTCCTCGACGAGGGCGACGCACCACTGCTGCTGGTGTCCGCGGGTATCGGCTGCACCCCGATGATCGGCATCCTCAACCACCTCGCGGCCACCTCTACCGCCCGGCCGGTCTCGGTTCTGCACGCCGACCGCTCCCCCGCACGCCACGCGCACCGCGCCGAGCTGACCGAGCTCGTCGGCCAGCTGCCGTCCGCGACGATCCACCGGTGGTACGAGGACCTCGGACAGCGCACGCAGGACGAGGACACCTATCTCGGACGCGCCGACCTGTCCGGCATCGACATCGCCGACGGCACGCAGGTGTACCTGTGCGGACCGCTGCCGTTCATGCAGTCGGTGCGCGAGAGCCTGATCGAGCGCCAGGTGCCCGCGACCGCGATCCACTACGAGGTCTTCGGCCCCGACAGCTGGGCTCCGGCGAGCTGATCCGAAAATACTTGTGGCCCCGACTCGTTCGAGTCGGGGCCACACGCTTCTCTACGTCCCGGAGATCTCGTTGGGCGTGACGGCGAGCTCCGCACTCGCTGTCACCGCGCCGGTCGTCAGATCCACCGCACGCACGGTCCTCGTCGCAGGCTCGGTCACGTACGCGGTGTCACCGTCCACGAACAGCGTCGGTCGCGGATCCTGCCATTCGAGCGGTTCGGTCCACGGAGCGACGACGTCGATGCGGCGAGCGACGGTGGCGGCGACGGGATCGATCACGTGCAGCGCGCCGTCGGTGCCGAGCACGAGGGCCTCACCCCGCGGCCCGCGGCCCAGCGACCGGAAGCTGTAGCTCGTCCCGAGTTCGACCGGAGTCAGCCGATGGGTCACGGTGTCGACGAGCATCACCCGTTCGGGACGCTCCAGCTCGGCGTCGCGGTCGGTCTTGTAGTCGCCGAGGACGATCGGCGACGCCTCACTGCCCGCCTGATTTCCGATGCGCCCGTATGTGTCCGGGCTCTGCACCTTCGTGATGACACCGTCGCGGTGGACGAGAACGCCGTCCTGACATCCGAAGACCAGCGCATCGTCGGCGGCGACGGCCTCTCCGTGCACGCCGGGGCACTGCTCGACGCGCGTCACCTCGCGGCGGTCGCGGTCGAGAACGACGATGCCGCTGCGGGATTCGGAGTCGCCGATCGTCGTGACGAGTCCGCCGTCGGGTAGGTCGACCGCGACGCCGTGGTGCGCGTGCGGCGTCTGGTGGACGGCGACCTCGGGCCGACCGTCGGCCAATGCGTGTGGATCGAAGGACTCCACGCGCCCGGATCCGTCGGCGAACAGCGTCGTCCGTCCGCCGTGCCGGACGACGTGCCCGGGTTTGTCGGCATCGAAGGCCCAGTCCGCCAACGCAGGCGTGGCGGCGTAGTGGTGCGCGTGGTCGCCGTGAGCCTCCGACCACGCACCCGTGTCGAGCACCCGGAATTGGGACCCGGCGGAGAGCAGGACGTGCCGACCGTCGCCCGCGGGGTTGAGCCGCGTGAAGCCGTCGAGTTCGAACTCGGCCACGGTGTCGAGGCTCGACGCATCGAGGACCGTGACGCCGCCGTCGTGGGTCACGACCAGCCGCGGTGCGGCCTTCGACACCTCTGCCGGCGCCGCGGCCACCGGGGATGTCGATTCGGGATCGGGCGAGTCGGCCGAGGCCGCGCAGCCGGTGAGCAGAGTCGCGAGGGCCGCCGCCGGAACGGCGACCCGGAAGAGTGAGGTCATGCGACAACCCTGACCGTTAATGAAAACTATTGTCAAAGACGATTGCGTGCATGTGTTCGCCGCGAGAAATCCGAAGAAACACCGACGCCAAGTCTTGACTCGTTCCAGAGTGAGGGGCCATATTGGCCAGGTGTCCCCGACACCGGACTACGCAGGCCGACTGCGCGAGGCGGATCTCCGGGCGACCCGACCCCGGGTCGCCGTGATGGGCGCCGTGCACGCCCTACCCCACGCGGACACCGAGACGATCTTCTCGTCCGTCCGCCTCGTACTCCCCGACGTGTCCCGTCAGGCCGTGTACGACGTGCTGCATGCACTGACCGCGGCACGACTGGTCCGGCGCATCCAACCGGCCGGGTTCGTCGCACGCTACGAGGCGCGAGTCGGGGACAACCACCACCACGTCGTCTGCCGATCCTGCGGGATCATCGCGGACGTCGACTGCACGGTCGGCGAGGCACCGTGCCTGACGCCGTCCGATCCCAACGGCTTCCACCTCGACGAGGCGGAAGTGGTGTTCTGGGGCACCTGCCCCAATTGCCACACCGCACAACCAGATTCGTCCGCAAGCACCTGAGAGCGACAGCACCGAAGAGACCTGTGATCAGCCCGTTCACCCACTCTCGGAAGGAACACCGTGACATCCGACAGCAGCGCAACCAACAGCGGTAGCGACAGCGAGAACCCCGCGATCGACACGCCCACACCGAAAGCGCACCGCCCCAACACCAATCAGGACTGGTGGCCGAACCAGATCGACCTTTCCGTCCTGCACGTGCACTCACCACTGTCCAACCCCCTCGGCGCCGACTTCGACTACTCAACCGAGTTCGCGAAACTCGACGTCGAGGCACTCAAGCGCGACGTCATCGACATGATGACGACCTCCCAGGACTGGTGGCCTGCCGACTACGGCCACTACGGCGGACTGTTCATCCGCATGAGTTGGCATGCGGCAGGCACCTACCGCATCTCCGACGGACGCGGCGGCGGCGGACAGGGCGCACAGCGCTTCGCACCACTCAACAGCTGGCCCGACAACGCGAACCTCGACAAGGCACGTCGCCTGCTGTGGCCGATCAAACAGAAGTACGGGCAGCAGATCTCGTGGGCCGACCTGCTCGTGTTCGCAGGCAACTGCGCGCTCGAGTCGATGGGATTCGCAACGTTCGGTTTCGGGTTCGGACGCCCCGACATCTGGGAACCCGAGGAGGTCTACTGGGGCCTCGAGGACGAATGGCTGGGCACCGACAAGCGCTACAGCGGCGAACGTGACCTGGCGAAGCCGTTCGGCGCGACGACCATGGGCCTGATCTACGTGAACCCGGAGGGCCCCGAGGGCAAGCCCGACCCGCTCGCGGCCGCCTACGATATCCGAGAGACGTTCGCCCGCATGGCGATGAACGACGAGGAGACCGCGGCACTGATCGTGGGCGGTCACAGCTTCGGCAAGACGCACGGCGCCGGCGACGCCGATCTGGTCGGCCCCGAACCGGAAGCCGCTCCGATCGAACAGCAGGGCCTCGGCTGGAAGAGCGCATACGGCACCGGGAAGGGCCCGGACCAGATCACCAGCGGCCTCGAGGTGGTCTGGACGCCCACCCCGACCCAGTGGGACAACAGCTTCCTCGAAACCCTGTACGGCTACGAGTGGGAACTGACCAAGAGTCCCGCCGGAGCGTGGCAGTTCACCGCGAAGGACGGCGCGGGCGCGGGCACCATCCCCGATCCGTTCGGCGGTGCCGGCCGGGCCCCGACGATGCTCGTCACCGACATCACGCTGCGCGAGAGCCCCATCTACAAGGACATCACCCGACGCTGGCTCGACCACCCGGAGGAACTCGCCGAGGCGTTCTCCAAGGCCTGGTACAAGCTGCTGCACCGCGACATGGGTCCGGTCTCGCGGTACCTCGGGCCATGGATCGGGGAGCCGCAGCTCTGGCAGGACCCCGTCCCCGCCGTCGACCACCCGCTCATCGACGAGCAGGACGCCGCCGCACTGAAGTCGACGCTCCTCGCGTCCGGCCTGACGGTGGCGCAGCTGGTCGGCGTCGCATGGGCGTCGGCCTCCAGCTTCCGCGGTACCGACAAGCGAGGTGGCGCGAACGGTGCCCGCCTGCGCCTCGAACCGCAGCGGAGCTGGGCCGCCAACGACTCCGCGGACCTGGACACCGTCCTTCCCGTGCTGGAACGCGTCAAGCAGGATTTCGACGCGTCGGGCAAGACGGTCTCGCTCGCGGACCTGATCGTGCTCGCCGGAGCGGCGGGAGTCGAGAAGGCCGCGAAGGACGCCGGATTCGACGTCACGGTGCCGTTCTCGCCGGGACGCACCGACGCCACTCAGGACATGACGGACGTGGAATCGTTCGCGGTACTCGAACCGCGTGCGGACGGCTTCCGCAACTACGCCCGGCCCGACGAGAAGGCTCCCCTCGAACAGCTTCTGCTCGAGCGGGCGTACATGCTGGACCTGACGGCGCCCGAGCTGACCGCGCTCGTCGGCGGCCTGCGTGGCCTCGACGTCAACCACGGTGGCACCAAGCACGGCGTGTTCACCGACAAGCCGGGCACGCTGACGAACGACTTCTTCGTCAACCTGCTCGACATGGGCACGGAATGGTCGGCGTCGGAATCGGAGCCGAACGTGTACGTCGGACGCGACCGCACGACCGGTGACGCCAAGTGGACCGCGACCGCCGCCGACCTCGTTTTCGGATCCCACTCCCAGCTGCGTGCCCTCGCCGAGGTGTACGCGTCGGAGGACGGCAAGGCGAAGCTCGTGGACGACTTCGTCGCGGCCTGGACGAAGGTCTCGAACCTCGACCGCTTCGATCTCTGACCTGATCCACAGCCTCAACCCCGGCACCCCGCGACGCAGTTCTCGCGGGGTGCCGGACATTAAGGTGTGCCAATGACTTCCCAGGAACAGTGGGAGCGGCGCACCGAATGGCCGATGGCCGTCGTCGCATTCGGATTTCTCGTCGCGTACAGCTGCGAGGTGCTGCTCAACCTCAGCGCCGGCTGGGCAGCGGTCTGTTCGGCGGTGATGTCCGGCACCTGGCTGCTGTTCGTGATCGACTACGTCGCTCGTCTGTATCTCGCCGAGCGACGCGTGCACTGGTTCTTCCGGCACCTGCACGAGTTCGTCGTCGTCGTGCTGCCCGCGATCCGGCCGCTGCGCCTGCTTCGCCTCGTGGCGATGGTCACCGTCATGCAGCGGGCAATCGGCGGCGCGATTCGCGGCAAGGTGCTCATCTACACGATCTCCACCTCGTCACTGCTCCTGTACGTCGCGTCCCTCGCCATGTACGAAGCGGAGCGCGACCATCCCGACTCGACCGTCAACTCGTTCGGCGAAGCCCTCTGGTGGTCGATGACGACGGTGACCACCGTCGGGTACGGCGACTACTCACCGGTGACGACGACGGGCCGTCTGATCGCGGCCGCCCTGATGATCGGCGGGATCAGCCTCATCGGTGTGGTGACCGCCACCATCGCCTCGTGGATCGTCGAGCAGGTCGCGGAGGAGGACAAGGCGAAACAGGCGGCCACGGCTCACCAGATCGAGGAGTTGCGGCACGAGGTACGGCGCCTCACGGATCGACTGGCGCAGGATCGGGTGCCGTCGGACTGACACCATCCGAGAAAAGCGAAAACCCCTTCTCGACGGAGAAGGGGTTTCGACGGCATTGTGGTGGCCAGGGCCGGGATCGAACCGGCGACCTTCCGCTTTTCAGGCGGACGCTCGTACCAACTGAGCTACCTGGCCGGGCGGCACCCGGACCGGATGCCTTCGCTCGGTGTGACACGTCACTCTCACACACAAGAGCGACCCTGACGGGACTCGAACCCGCGACCTCCGCCGTGACAGGGCGGCGCGCTAACCAACTGCGCCACAGGGCCTTGCTAAATGTCGTTGTCAGGCGACATTCGTTGTGCCAGACGCTCTCGCGTCTCGCTCGGTTTGAAACCTAGCAGGCGAACCCGCTACTTCCCAAATCCGTACCCCCTACGGGATTCGAACCCGCGCTACCGCCTTGAAAGGGCGGCGTCCTAGGCCGCTAGACGAAGGGGGCCTACCGAATCTCTCCGGCAAGTACCCGCAACGGCTGTTCCGTTGGGAGCTCGCATAGCTTAGGACACATCTTTCCCAGAACTCAAATCGGCTGGTCACCGCCCGTTTCTGCGTCGTTTTCGACGTTCTTCCGGGCCGCCGCGGCCTCGGCAGCTGCGGCAGCGAGCGGCGCGAGGTCCTGCCAGCCGTCCCGATGCCACCGGGCAAGCCATTCCTCGGATGCCATGGCCTCGAGCAGTACCTCGAAGGCCTCCTCGAACCGGTCGGTCAGTCCCGTGCTGTCCGTGGTCATGTCGACCATGTACCGCTGGCCGGCCAGACACGCACCGAGCACGCGACTGAAGACTGCCGGGTCGGCGCCCGGACGAAGGAGACCCTCGCGCTGTGCGCGCAGGACGAGTTCGTGAGCGGTGTGCCCCCAGACCTGCGATCCGCCTGCGCGAACGTCCGAATAGAACTCGGGTTCGATGATCAGGCGGAATTCGGCCTGGACGATGACCTCCGAAGCGAAACGCTCGGAGAGTTCGACGATGATCGCGTGCAGCACCTGAAAGGGGTCGGCGTCGACCCGCTTCCAGTAGTCGATCGCCTCGGTGTACTTGCCGAGTGCTTCCGCCAATACTGCTCGAGCGAGGTCTTCCTTCGATTCGAAATGGAAGTACATTGCGCCTTTGGTCGCGTGCGAACCTTCGAGGATCGTGTTGACCGACGCCGCGGCGTAACCGCGGCGCGCGAACTCAACAGCGGCTGCCTCGACAATCGCCGCGCGGGTTCGCCGTGCGCGTTCCTGTTGACGTGCCATATGAGCTTGTCTCGCCTCCGAAACCTGCAAGTCGTGTCCGTCCGCCCCGACAGGCCACAGAAGACCTCGATCAACACTAACCCCGCAGGACCCGAATTGTGCGCATGCTCGCCGACGTGCGGAATGTTAGAGTTCTTACCCGGGAGTAAGGTTGCGTTACCCACGGCAGAACACACCAAGTGGTACGCTTTCCGGAACTCGGGTGCGCCGCAGGGGGTGCGCACCCGAGTTCACTCTTCCCGAACCTAGAGCCAGTCCCGCCTCTTGAAGCTCCAGTACAGGCCGAATCCGAGCCCGAGGAGCAGCGCCAGACTGAACCAGAACCCCGAGGGGTTCCCGAATCCGGGAAACGGGACGTTCTGCCCGAAGTACCCGGTCACACCCGTCGGGATAGCGATGATCGCAGCCCACGCCGTCAGCTTCTTCATGGTCTCGTTGAGGGAATTACCTTGCATGGCAAGGTGCGTCGCGAGAATCGACTCGATGGTGTCCCGCATGCCGTCGATCCGCTCGGTGGCCCGCAGGGTGTGGTCGTAGACGTCCTGGTAGTACGGCACCAGGTCGCCCGCAACGACGTGCGAACCCTGACGCAGCAGGGCACTGAACGCCTCGTTCATCGGCAACACCGCCCGACCGAGATGCGCGACCGCCTTCCGCAGCACGAAACTGCGAAGCTGCACCGCGTTCTTCGGCCCCGCCCCCAGCAGCAGGTCGTCCTCGAGGGTCTGGATCCGGTCGTCGAGCGTGTCGATCACCTCGAAGAACCCGTCGACGACCGCGTCGAGCACCGTGTGCAGGAGGAACCCGACGCCATGCGTCACGAGATCCACGTTGTCGTCCCACTCCTCCAGGACCGGCCCGAGCGCGAATCGGTCGTCACCTCGGATGGTGATCAAAGCGCGGGCGAGCACGAAGATCGACAGATCCGTGCCCTCGAGATGATCGGTCGCGGTGTCGTACCGCACCGCGCGGCAGTGAAGGAGGCTGTGGTCGCGGAAGCGCACCAGGCGCGGTCGCTGGCGCCCGGAGAGCACGCTCTCGATCGCGAGGTGATGCAGGGCCACCTCGCCCCCGATCAGCGGCGCCATCAGGGCGATGTCGGTGGCGGACGGAGCGAGGAGATCCACCCAGATCAGGGCGTTCTCCTGCGAGCGATGTGATGCGAGCTCCGCCAGCGGCAGGTCGCTGCCCACCAGCTTCCCGTCGACGTAGAGCCGATTGCGGATCGCGCACGACACGTGCGCACCCGCCGCGCCCACCGTGTCCATCGCACCTCCAGATCGCCGCCCACCAATCCTGACCCGGCGAACCCACAATCGCAGGCAACCGCGGCCGTGCGCGGCGCGGCGTGGCGGGTGGGGGTCCCGTGGTCGCAGCCGCCCCGGGCACATTAGACTCCTGCACCACTGCCCCTTTAGCTCAGTTGGTAGAGCTACGGACTTTTAATCCGCAGGTCCTCGGTTCGAGCCCGAGAGGGGGCACCACCGCCCCATCGGGTTCACCCGGTGGGGCTTTTTGTTTGCCCTCCGTTTGCCAAACGATGTGGTGATCATCACCTCCAACCCTCCCGCGGTCACTCAGGGTCACGTTTCACGCGATTCCGAAACAACCTGATATGCAGCGGTTTTCGAGAGATTCCGCGCCTTCCTGCCGTGCATCGGACAGTCGATCCGTCGGACTCGACTGGGTAACGCTTTCCTCAAATCCCACTCCAGGGATATCGGTTAGGCGAGTGGTCTGATACCACTAATGAGGCAGCAACGAAGTAAAACGGCCAACTCGACTACAAATCAACAACTTTCGTGGTCGACCTCGGCTTACGCGCAACGCACGAGCTTGTTCAACGAGGCCCGAAAGGCGGTGAGTGGAGATGACCATTCCCCACGTCGCTAAGCAGTCGACCCTACGCTCGGCACGACGGTCCTGTGCGTGCCCAGGCGAACGTATCGTCGAGTCCGCGGCCATCCGTTCCACCGATGCCGACCTCGGTCACACCACCTTCCGCACCCTCGAGAACGCGACGACCTCTCCGCTCACGACCGCCCAGGCCGCGGGCCTCGGCCGGCTGGTCCGCAGGATCGTCAACAGCCCCGTCGGCCTGCCGGGCGGTTTCGACACCGTCGAGGATCTCTGTCGCGGGTACCTCGCCGCCAACCTCGCCGCTCCGACCACCGACCAGGTACGGGCAGGCGTCCAGCGCACCCTCACCATGCTGCGATCCACACACGCCTGACGACTGCGGGCGGCACCCGCCGCCCGACTGTGTCGAGTGGTGCACGATCCGGTAAAGCAGGTCGACACCGCGTTCACCACGGGATCAGAATGGACTCCTGAGGCTCTATCCCAGGAGGCCGTCATGACCGTGAACGCCGCCGACGCGAGTTCCGCCAACTACTCGGACGACCGAGATCCGTCACATACCCGCGAGGTCCGCCGGGACTTCCTGGTCGTGGCGACGGGCGTGGCCCTCGTCCTGCTCAGCCTGTGGGTGCCCGTTCAGGGCGACGAACAGATCACCGCCACCATTCTCATCCTCGGCATGGTCGCCTACTCGGCCGGACTCTGGGCCATGACGACGGAGTCTCGAACCAGCCACTGGGGGCTGGTGGTCCTGGGAGCGGCACTCCTGCTGACCCCGCTGGTCATGGCGTTCCCGTCGGGAACCACCACCGCGGCCGTGGTTGCCGTGACATCGGGCGTCATCGTCGCCGCCGCCGGCATCCTCGGGCTGATGATGAACCGGGACGACGACCAGGTCGCCCCCCAGCACCGCCGCTGACCGGCGCACGAGGAGGATCGCCGGCTACCGACGGGTGAGCACCGCCAGCCGCGACGCGAGCAGGACGCCGATCGCGAGCAGCGCCCCGATACAGGCCACCGTTCCGAGCCAGCCGCCCGCCCCGTATGCGATACCTGCGCCTGCCCCCGCGAGGCTCGACCCCAGGTAGTAGGCGCACAGGTACAGCGCGGACGCCTCCGCCCGGTGGCGGGTCGCGAGGAGCCCGACCCATCCGCTCGCAACCGAGTGCGCCGCGAAGAATCCCGCGGTGAACAGCACCATCCCGGTCAGCACCCACGGCAGCGAGTCCACGAGCGTGCACGCCATTCCCGCTGCACTGCACCCCAACCCCGCGAGCAACACCCAGTGCCTTCCGAGTCGGTCCGCGAGGCGTCCCGCGGCGGACGACGTCACCGTCCCGGCGAGGTAGATGAGGAAGACCAACCCGACGACGGACGACGGCAACGCGAACGGATCGCCGAGCAGTCGGAAACCGAGGAAGTTGTAGGCGGAGACGAACCCACCCATGAGGATGAAGCTGAGTACGAACAGGATTCGCAGTCGTGGGTCACGGAGGTGTTCGGCGAGGTTCGACGCCACAACCCGCAGGCCGACGGGCTGCGGCCGGAAACGCCGAGACGCGGGCATCACTCGCATCATCACGACCGCGAACAGCAGCGCCGCGATCGCCGCCGCCTGCATCGCCCACCGCCAGGTGGTGACGTCGAGCAGGGTGGTGGGGATCATCCGGCCGAGCAGTCCGCCGATGGTGGTGCCCGCCACGTACCGTCCCATCGCGGCGCCGAGGTCGCCGCCGTGCACCTCCTCCGCGAGATACGCCATCGCGACGGCGGGGATTCCCGCGAGCGTGGCGCCCTGCAGCGCCCGCCCGGCGATCAGGACCTCCAACGTCGGACTGAACGGCAGGAGCAGACCGATCGCACTCGACGTGACGGCCGAGACGGCCATCACCCGAGTCCGCCCGAAGCGCTCGGACAGCGCGCTGGCGGGCACGATCACCAGCGCCAGGACTCCGGTGGTGACGGACACCGCCAACGCCGCCGAGGCGGGCCCGACCCCGAAGTCGTCGGCCAGCGCAGGAAGCAGTGCCTGCACCGAGTACATCGAGATGAAAGCGGCGAGACCCGCGGCGAACAGGGCCACGGTGATACGGGTGTAGCCGGGTGTGCCGCGGCGGTACGGCGGCACGCGATGCGCAGCCGTTCGCGCTTGATCCGTGTCGGGCCGAGCAGTGCTGTGGTTGACGAGCGTCATGGAACCTCCGGGCCCCATCCTGATCCGCAACCACTCATCAGTAAAATGCGAGAAACTCGCGTTTCTCATGTAGAAAATGCATATGCTCAGCACCGGGCTCCGCTGGTTCGTCACCCTCGCCGAGGAGGGACAGGTGACGGCGGCCGCGGACGTCCTCGGCATCGCCCAGCCCACCCTGTCGCGGCGCCTCGCGACGCTCGAACAGAGCATGGGTGTCGACCTGTTCGACCGGTACGGCCGTCGACTCGCACTCAACGCCCACGGCGCACTCCTCTACGAGCACGCCCGGCGTGCCCTCGACGAACTCGACGCCGCCGAATCCCGCATCGCGGAGCTGACGAGCGCGACGGACGGCACTGTCCGGCTCGACTTCCTTCACTCCCTCGGCTCCTGGCTGGTACCGGCACTGATCCGCGACTTCCACCGCACGGCACCGCGGGTGCGGTTCGCCCTGCACCAGGACGCCGCCGGCCATCTCGCCGACCGGATCCTCGCGGGACACAGCGACCTTGCCGCGGTCTCGCCGCGGCCACGCGCGGAGGGGCTCGGCTGGCTCCTGCTCGACCGCCAGCAACTCGCGCTCGCCGTCCCGACCGGGCACCCCCTCGCGGACCGCCCCGAGATCGACCTCCGCGACGCAGCAGGCGAACCGTTCATCGCGATGCACCCCAACTACGGCATGCGGCGCCTCCTCGACGAGGCCGCCGAACGCGCCGGCTTCGCCCCTCGAATCGTGTTCGAGTCGAGCGAGCTCGCCACCGCGACGGGCCTGGTCTCCGCGGGACTCGGGGTCGCGCTGGTGCCCATCCGGGAAGCCGACCCCGAGGCAGCAGGCGTGGTCGTCGTGCCGATCCGCGGCGCGGACGCCGTCCGCGAAGTGGGGATGGTGTGGGCGCTGAGCCGCCCGCTCACTGCTCCGGCCCGCAGGTTCCGCGACTTCGTCGCACAGCACGACCGATCCACAGGGTGACGGCCGAGCGCGTCGACGCGCGAACGGCGCCCCAGCGGGCCGATACTGTCCGGAATGGCTTGCAGCGACGCAGACCTGAACAGAAAGCGAGCACCATGTCCGCCGTAGACGAACTCCTCGCACAGATTCCCATCTCTCAGATCGCCGCCCGGCTCGGGGTCGACGAAGCCACCGCGGAAACGGCAGTGAGGTCGGCCGTCCCGACACTCCTGGGTGGCCTCGAAGCCAACGCGCAGGACAGCGGCGGAGCCGCATCCCTCGAGAGCGCTCTCGCCCAGCACCAGGGCAGTTCCCTGCTCGAAGGCGGCGTCGACATCGACCAGGTGGACGCGGCCGACGGGGAGAAGATCGTCGGTCACGTGTTCGGCGACAACACGGACCAGGTGGTCAGCACCCTCGGCGGCATCGGTGGGGCAGGCGGCAGTTCCCTGATGAGCAAGCTCCTGCCGATGCTGGCACCGCTGGTGCTCACGTTCGTCGCCAAGCAACTCGGCGGTGGGGCGCAGGGGCAAGCGACCTCCGCATCGGGTGGCGGTATCGGCGATCTCCTCGGCGGCCTGCTCGGCGGAAAGTCGGCGGGCGCGGGCGGCGGTATCGGGGACCTCCTCGGCGGCCTGCTGGGCGGCGGCGGGACCGGCGGTTCCGGCGGTATCGGCGACCTCCTCGGCGGCCTGCTGGGCAGCGGCCGCAAGTAGCGCAGAGCCTCCGGCGGCATCCAGGTCGCCGGGGGCCGCGTAACGGATCCGACTCCGTCGCCGATGTCGATCGGTAACCGGCTGTAGGTGACCTCCGGGATATCGACGGCGAATTCCGAGGTGGTCGCGGTAGGGAACCGAAAGTTATCAGCCGATTCCCAGTTCGAGACCCGCCGGAAACATCCCGGGCCAACCTACGGTCCCGTAGGCTGGGTCCCGCCAATACCCGCGACACCTGGAGGCACAGCAATGGCGAGAGAGCTCACCCAACTCGAGTTGCTCAAGGAACTGGAGCCGGTGGCCGAAGCCAACCTCAACCGCCACCTGTCCATGGCCAAGGATTGGCACCCGCACGACTACGTCCCGTGGGACGAGGGCCGCAACTTCGCGGCGATGGGTGGCGACGACTGGGCGGAAGAGCAGTCCCGACTCGATCCCGTCGCGAAGGCGGCGATGATCACCAACCTCCTCACCGAGGACAACCTCCCCTCCTACCACCGGGAGATCGCGGAGAACTTCTCCCGCGACGGTGCCTGGGGCACCTGGGTCGGCCGCTGGACGGCCGAGGAGAACCGGCACGGCATCGTGATGCGCGACTACCTCACCGTCACCCGCGGTGTGGACCCCGTCGCCCTCGAAGAGGCCCGGATGATCCACATGACCAACGGGTACTCCTCCCCCGGCGACACCGAGGGCCTCCTGCACTCCGTCGCATACGTCACCTTCCAGGAGTTGGCGACGCGCGTCTCGCACCGCAACACCGGCAAGGCGTGCAACGACGACATCGCGGACCGGATGCTCACGCGCATTGCGGCCGACGAGAACCTGCACATGATCTTCTACCGCAACATCTGCGAGGCGGCGCTCGACGTGTCCCCCGACCAGACGGTCGCGGCGATCACCGACGTTCTCACGCATTTCCAGATGCCCGGCGCCGGCATGCCGAACTTCCGCCGCAACGGCGTTCTCATGGCCAAGCACGGCATCTACGACCTGCGTCAGCACCTCGAAGAGGTCGTCATGCCGGTGCTGCGCAAGTGGAAGATCTTCGAGCGCACCGACTTCACCGCCGCAGGCGAGGCCTCGCGCGATTCGTTGTCGGTGTTCCTCGACGACCTCGGCGTGCAGGCGAACAAGTTCGAGGAGCAGCGCGACCGCGCGCTCGCCCGCGAGGCGGCCAAGCGGGAGCGCGAGGAGCGCGCCTCCTGACCTGAACCAGGTGCGACCCCGGCCGCCGTGCACGCTGCAGAGCTGCCCGCGCGGGACGGTCGTTCCCGGAAAACAGCTATCCTGTGCCCGGCACCGAACTTCGGTGCCGGGCACATTTCTTTCGAGGTTTATCGATGTCCACCACTGACCCACGCCTGCGTATCGGCTCGCTGGAGCTGCGCAGTCCCGTCGTGCTCGCCCCGATGGCGGGCATCACGAACGTGGCGTTCCGCACGCTCTGCCGCGAGCTCGAACTCGAACGCTCCGGCAGTACGTCCGGCCTGTACGTCTGCGAGATGGTCACCGCTCGCGCGCTCGTCGAGCGGCAGCCCGCGACACTGCACATGACGACCTTCGGCCCCACCGAGACGCCGCGTTCGCTGCAGCTGTACACGGTCGATCCCGACACGACGTACGCGGCAGCCAAGATGATCGTCGACGAGAACATGGCCGACCACATCGACATGAATTTCGGCTGCCCGGTCCCCAAGGTCACCCGCAAGGGCGGCGGGTCTGCACTGCCGTACAAGCGCACCCTGTTCGGCCGGATCGTCGCGGCCGCGGTGAAGGCGACCGAGGGCACCGACATTCCGGTCACGGTGAAGATGCGCGTCGGAATCGACGACGAACACCACACTCACATGGACGCGGGACGCATCGCCGCTGCCGAGGGTGCGGCGGCGATCGCACTGCATGCGCGTACCGCTGCGCAGCGCTACTCCGGCACCGCCGACTGGAGTGAGATCGCCCGGCTCAAGGAACACGTCACCGACGTTCCCGTGCTCGGCAACGGCGACATCTTCGCCGCGGAGGACGCCGTGCGCATGATGGCGGAGACCGGCTGCGACGGCGTCGTCGTCGGTCGCGGCTGCCTGGGCAGGCCGTGGCTGTTCGCCGAGCTGAGTGCCGCCCTCAACGGCACGCAGATGCCGACCCCTCCGACGCTCGGCGAGGTCGCCGCGATCATCCGCAGGCACGCCGAGCTGCTCGCCGACCACCACGGCGAGGGCAAGGGGATGCGGGAACTGCGCAAGCACGTCGCCTGGTACCTGCGCGGCTTCCCCGCGGGGTCGGACATGCGCGTCGCGATGGCGATGGTGTCGACCCTCGACGAATTGGACGCGCTCCTCGTGCAGCTTCCCGCGGACGTGCCCTTCCCGAAGGACGCGGAAGGCCCGCGCGGCAGGCAGGGGTCGCCCGGCACCGTCGCCCTTCCCGACGGCTGGCTCGACGACCCCGACGACTGCCTCGTCCCCGTGGGTGCCGACATGATGCATTCGGGTGGCTGAGCTGCACTGATTCGGCCCGAATGGCTGCCTCAGGTTCGATAAGTATCATGTGTGAACCGTTGCCGGGCGGTCACGAACAGGTCATGTTCGTGACCGCCCGAAGCACGGCACCAGAACTGCGGCACACCAGACGACGAGACCACGAGCAAGGGACATCAGTTGGGCGACGATCACGATCCGGGTTCCGCACCCGACGGTCGCGCCCCATGGGAAAGACACCTCTCGCATGTCGGTCGCCCCGGCCATCGACCTCGACCCGAGCCGGAGGACCCGCCCGCCCCCACCTCGCCCGAACCGGACCAGCCGCCCAGAAGTGGACGCGGCGAACCCAGTGACCGGCTCTCCGTCGCCGAACTGATGCAGCGGGTCGGCCGTGAGGACGATCCCGAAGCCACCGATCTCACGACCCCCGTTCAGGAACCGTCGCGGTCGACGACCGGATGGATGTACAAGGCCGCGCCCACCGCGGTCGCCCCGGACGAGCAGACCCAAGCGGGTACCGCGGCAACCACACGACTCGTGGAGAGCAAGGCGCGCAAACGTCGACGCCTGCGCCTCGCCGGCCGAACGGCCACCGCATTCGTCGCCGTGATGGTGCTCACGATGACCGGTGTCGTGTGGGGGTACCTCCGCTCCACCGACAGCGGCTTCAGCCAGGTCGCTGCACTCGACCTCGAGAGCACCGACGTCGTCGACCCCGGCGGCCAGTACGGCGACGAGACGTACCTGATCGTCGGCACCGACACCCGCGCGGGCGCGAACTCCGCCATCGGCGCGGGCACCGTCGAGGATGCCGAGGGCGCCCGTTCGGACACCGTCATCCTGGTGAACATTCCCGCCGACCGCAGTCGGGTGGTCGCGGTGTCGTTCCCTCGCGACCTCGACGTCGAGGTGCCGACCTGCCAGGCCTGGGACAACAACACCGCCCAGTACACCGACGAGATCTACCCGGGCGGCTACAACGACAAGCTCAATTCGGCGTACGCGCTGGGTGGACCGAAATGTCTGGTGAAGGTCATCCAGAAGATGTCCGGTCTGAAGATCGGCCACTTCATCGGAATGGACTTCTCCGGGTTCGAAGCGATGGTCAACGAGATCGGCGGTGTGGAGGTGTGCACCACCACTCCGCTGGTCGACGGTGAACTCGGCACGGTCATCGCGAACCCGGGCAGGCAGACCATCGACGGCGTCACCGCCCTGAACTACGTGCGGGCCCGCAAGGTCGAAGCCGAAGGCAACGGCGACTACGGCCGCATCAAGCGGCAACAGGTGTTCCTGTCGTCGCTGCTGCGTGGGGCCCTGTCGAACAAGGTGCTGTTCGACCCGGGCAAGCTGAACGGATTCATCTCCGCCTTCACCAAGGAGACGTTCGTGCAGAACGTCGACACCAAGTCGCTGGTGACGCTGGGCCGGTCCCTGCAGAAGGTCGATGCGGGCGCGGTGACGTTCCTGACCGTCCCGACGGCAGGCACGAACGAGGTGGGCAACGAGATTCCGCGCCTCGACGACATCGATGCGATCTTCCGGGCGATCATCGACGACGAGCCGCTGCCCGGCGAGGTGCGCACCCCGGACGCCGTCGCCACCGAGGCCGCGAAGGCTCCGGCCGTCGCGACTCCTCCCCCTCCCTCGGAAGTCATCGCCGTCGACTCGTCGATGGTGACCATCCAGGTGTCCAACGCGTCCGGTGTGACCGGCGTGGCGGCGCAGGCCGCGGAATCCCTCGAGGCACACGGGTTCGCCATCTACAGCGTCGGCAACTACAGCGGAACGAGCTCGTCGACACTGGTCCGATTCGGACCGGGCCAGGAGGCGGAGGCGGCATCCGTCGCGGCAACCCTCCCTGGCGCACAACTGTTGGAGAGCGACGACCTCGACGGCATCGTCGACGTGGTGCTCGGCTCCGACTTCGACGGCATCGTCACCACACCCCCCGAGCCGGGCACGCAATTGCATCCGACGATTGCACCGCGATCGACGGTCATCTCCGGGACGACGATCGAAGAGCTGCCCGCCGACCTCGCCTACACCAACGCCGGTGACGACACCTGCGCCTGAGCCGATCGCGCCCGAAAAGCGGTATTCCGAGGTCGGGGGGCACCTACGTGCACCCACGGTTCATTCCACGTTCACTGCCAGTAAGTGACTTGTCCCAAGACGAGAATTAGACTGTCCCAACATGCGCGTGGCTTACAACGAACAGATGACCGAACTCGCCGACATGCTCGGCGTGATGGCCGGGCTCGCGGGCACGGCGATGGAGAAGGCGACGCAGTCGCTGCTCCAAGCCGATCTGACCCTCGCCGAAGAGGTCATCAGCGATCACGACCAGATCACCGACCTCAGTGCCCTCTGCGAGGAGCGGGCCTTCGCCCTCCTCGCGCTGCAGGCCCCGGTCGCCGGTGACCTGAGGTCGGTCGTCAGTGGCATCCAGATCGTCGCCGACATCGACCGGATGGGCGCCCTCGCACTGCACGTCGCAAAGGCCGCTCGGCGCCGACATCCCAACCACGTGCTCCCCGAAGAGGTCAACGGCTACTTCGCGGAGATGGGACGCCTCGCCGTCGCACTCGGCGCCGCCGCCAGGGAAGTCCTCGAATCGCGCGATCCCGAACGCGCCGCGAAGCTCCGCGAGGAGGACGAGGCGATGGACGACCTGCACAAGCACCTGTTCACCGTGCTCATGGACCGTGAATGGGAGCACGGCGTCGCGGCGGCCGTCGACGTCACCCTCCTCGGCCGCTACTACGAGCGGTTCGCCGACCACGCAGTCGAGGTCGGCAGGCGCGTGATCTTCCTCGTCACCGGCAAGATGCCGACCGAACCCGAGGACACCGGCGAGATCAACTGACCCACATCCACCTGACGGGCGGTGCCGGGCCACGCTGCGAAGCGAGGTCCGGCACCGCCCGTATTCATGTGTCGGCGAAGATCGAGGCGTGAGGTATCTGGAGGTCTATCGGCAGTCGGCCGCGGTCTTCGCCGCGGCCTGCGGCGCAGTCGGTGCGGCGGCGGTGCTGGCGTCGCAGATCCGGGTGGAGAATCGTTTCGTCATCCTGCTCGCGGGCTGGGCGCCGGTGTGGATCGGCGCGGCCCTCGTCGGTGCGGTGGTCGCCACGATCGCGCGGCGCTGGCTTGTGCAGGGCGCATGCCTGGTCGTGTGCGCGCTCGGCGGCTGGCTGCTCGCGCCGCTCTATGTCACGGGGCCAGGTGTCCCCGATCCGGGCGGTCCGACCCTGCGTGTCATGCAGGCGAACATCAAAGTGGGGCAGGCAGATCCGACGAAGCTCACCACCGCTGTCCGCGAAAGGGGCGTCGACGTCCTCACCGTGCAGGAGCTCACCGACGAGGCCATCGACGCCCTGCACACCGCTGGGCTCGACGACCTCCTCCCCCACCGATTCGTCGTCCCCCTCGGGCCCGGCGGCCTCGGGGGCGGCGTCTACAGCCGATACCCACTGTCGGACACCAGAGTCCTCGACGGATACCTGTCCGCGAACCTCGCCGCCGACATCGACGTCGGACTTCGGGAGCCCGTCGCGCTGCTCGCGGTACACCCGGCCCCGGCATACCTCTTCCCCGCCCGGATGTGGGCCTCCGAACTCCGCGCCGTCGGCGCCGAGATGACAGCAGTCACGAACCGCGACAACATCGTCGTCGCAGGCGATTTCAACGCGAGTTGGCCGCAGCGTCAGTATCGGGATCTGCTCGTCGACGGCTACCTGGACGCCGCCGACCAGACCGGCGCCGGCCTGGTCCCGACCATGCCCGCCCACCGCCGGTACCCGGCCGTCACCGGCATCGACCGCATCGTGACGAAGGGTGCGGTGGCGACGAGCCTCGACCGCATCGTCGTCGACGGCTCCGACCACCACGGCGTGGTCGCCGACATCCGACTGGCACGCGACTGACCCGAATGCGCTGTCCTCGATGCGCACTCGCGCACGGTGCACCGGCAACCGCGCACTCGCGGCTAGCGAGGCGCGAGGGCGCGGATCAT
Organism: Rhodococcus sp. Q; assembly: GCF_005503035.1. NCBI lineage: Bacteria > Bacillati > Actinomycetota > Actinomycetes > Mycobacteriales > Nocardiaceae > Rhodococcus > Rhodococcus sp. Q. The sequence goes on along the minus strand of NZ_SCOY01000003.1, from coordinate 247,222 downwards.
CGGCGCCGGATCACCCGGAGCCATGAGCGCGATGACGGGGGTGGTGACGCCCGCGTCGACGTACCGTTCGATGTGCTCGCGGCACCGGGCTGCCGGGCCGTGCACGATCAGCTGATCGACCACCCTGTCGGGGATCGCCTCGAGAGCCGCCTTGCGGTCGCCCTCCGCCCACGTCTTCCACATGCCGGCGAATTCCTCTGTACGGCCGAGCCATTCATGGAACGCCCGGTATACGGGCACGGTCATGTACGCGGCGATCATGCGGCGGCCGATGGCGCGGGCCGTGTCGGCGTCGACATCGGGCAGCACGAAGATCCGCGCGACGATCTCCTTGTCGGGGCCACCGGCGTGCACGTGCGGCGCAACCACCGCCACGTCGTCCGCGGACAGCCAGTTGACGATCGCGCCGTCACCCTCGCGACCGGCGAGCCGCAGCATCGACGGACGCAACGCGGCCAGCAGCACGGGCGGCGGTGGTTCCGCGACCACACCGGACACGAAACCGTCGATCGCGAAAGTGTCGTACTCCTCGACGACCTTCTCCCCGCGCAGCGCCGCGTGCAGGAAGCGCAGAGTGTCGCGGGCCCGCTTGTACGGTTCGTCGAAATCGAGGCCGTTCCACTTCTCGACGATGACGTTCGACGACGTGCCGATGCCGAGCACGAACCGACCCGGCGCGGCCTGCGCCATCGTCGCCGCCGACATCGCCAGCGTCGCCGGCCCCCGCGTGTACACCGGGACGATCGCGGTACCCAGCCGCAGCTGCGGCGCCCACACGCTCGCCAGCGCCAGCGGCGTGAACGCATCCGTCGCGTTCGCCTCCGACGACCACACGTCGGTGTAGCCGAGGTCCGGCAGCTCCGCGACCAGGTCACGCTGATCGGCCAGGGACGGTCCAAGAAGGGGCACGGTCAGTCCCCAGCGCTTCGCTGTCATGGGACCAGACTAGGCAGGGGCCGTCACAGCAGGGATCGACCACGCCCACGCCGCACTGCACCCCGGCCGCAGCGCGACCGGGGTGCGGTGAGAGACGGTGTGCCGATTATCCGAAGCGGCCCGAGATGTAGTCCTCGGTCGCCTTCTGGGACGGGTTGGAGAAGATCTTCTCCGTGTCGTCGATCTCGATGAGCCGGCCGGGCTTGCCGGTGGCCTCGAGGTTGAAGAAGGCGGTCTGGTCGCTGACGCGGGCGGCCTGCTGCATGTTGTGCGTGACGATCACGATGGTGAAGTCCTTCTTCAGCTCCGTGATCAGGTCCTCGATCGCGAGGGTCGAGATGGGGTCGAGGGCCGAGCAGGGCTCGTCCATCAGCAGCACGTCCGGAGAGACGGCGATCGCCCGGGCGATGCACAGACGCTGCTGCTGACCGCCGGACAGTCCGCCGCCCGGCTTGTCGAGACGGTCCTTGACCTCGTTCCACAGGTTCGCGCCTCGGAGGGACTGCTCGGCGATCTCGTCGAGTTCCTTCTTGTTCCGGCCACCCTGCAGTTTGAGCCCCGCGACGACGTTGTCGCGAATGGACATGGTGGGGAACGGGTTCGGGCGCTGGAACACCATGCCGATGGTGCGGCGAACACCGACGGGATCGACCTGGGAGCCGTAGATGTCCTCGCCGTCGAGGAGGATCGCGCCCTCGACGCGGGCACCGGGCGTCACCTCGTGCATGCGGTTGATGGACCGCAGCACCGTGGACTTGCCACAGCCGGACGGGCCGATGAACGCGGTCACGTTGCGCGGAGGCACTGCCAGGCCGACGTCGGCGACGGCGTGGAACTTGCCGTAGTAGATGTTGACGTCCTTGAGATCAAGACGCTTCGCCATGGTGGCTCCCTTGCATGGTGGTGACTCGGAGGGTTGAGGGGGTCACTTGCTGACCCGGGAGAAGTGACCGATCAGCTTCGCGACGATGTTGAGCACCGCGATCAGCAGGATCAAGGTCAGGGCGGCGCCCCAGATTCGCTCCGAACCCGCGGGGGTCGGGTTGTTCATCTCCGCGACCATGACGCCGGGCAGGGAGCCCATCTCGCCGTTGAACAGGTCGAAGTTGATGAACGGCGCGTACCCGACCAGGATCAGCAGCGGCGCGGTCTCACCGAGCACTCGGGCGAGCGCGAGCATGACACCGGTGATGATGCCGGGCAGCGCGGTCGGGACGACGATCCGCATGATCGTCTTCCACTTCGGCACGCCGAGCGCGTACGACGCCTCCCGCAGATCCTGCGGGACGATCCGCAGCATTTCCTCGGTGCTGCGGATCACGACCGGAACCATCAGCAGCACCAGCGCGAGCGACACCGCGAACGCCGACTTCGGGAATCCGAACGTCGCGATCCACAACGCGTAGATGAACAGTGCGGCGACGATCGACGGCACACCCGACAGGATGTCGACCATGAACGTGGTGATCTTTCCGAGCCTCGACGTCCCCGCGTACTCGGTGAGGTACACCGCGACGGCAAGGCCGAGCGGAATCGAGATCACCGCGCACACGACGCCCTGCAGGATCGTGCCGATCAGCGCGTGGTAGATGCCGCCGCCGGAGGCGGACGCGGACAGGCCGTTGAACGAGTTCGTGAACCAGGTGGGGCTGGTGATCGCCGCGAAGCCCTTCTGGATCACCGTGTACAGCACCCAGACCAGCGGGATCAGCGCCAGCAGAACCGATGCCGTGACGAGGACCTTGACGACGAGGTCGGTGATGCGGCGACGCCCGCCCACACCCTGAAATGTGGGGGCCTTGACGGGCCGGTCCATTGTCGAGGTCGTCATGTCAGCTCTTCTTCCCTGCGACGGCGGCGCGGGCCGCGGCGTTGACCACGAAGGTCAGCACGAACAGGACCAGGCCGGCCGCGATGTAGGCACCCGCCTGGATGTCGTTGTTGAACTCGGCATAGCCGAGTGCGATCTTCGACGCGATCGTCGAACCGCCGTCGAAGAGCGACCATGTCGCGCTCTTCGCGGTCGTACGCAGGATCATGTAGAGCGCCATCGTCTCGCCAAGCGCGCGACCGAGGCCGAGCATGGAACCGCTGATGTATCCGGACTTGCCGAACGGCAGGACCGTGGTCTTGACGACTTCCCACTTCGTGGCGCCGAGCGCCAGCGCCGCCTCGATGTGCGACACCGGCGTCTGCGCGAAGACCTCACGGGTCACGGCGGTGATCATCGGCAGGATCATCACCGCGAGCACGATGCCCGCGGTGAAGATCGTGCCGCCGCCCTGGATCGACCCGGACCCGGTCGAGAACAGGAAGAACCAGCCGAGGTTCTCGTTCAGCCATATCGCGAACGGCTTGATCGCAGGCGCGAAGATCAGCAGACCCCACAGGCCGTAGACGATCGAGGGAACCGCGGCGAGCAGATCGATCACGTAGGCGAGCGGGCGCGACAACCGCGGCGGCGCGTACTGCGTGAGGAACAGTGCGATGCCGAGCGAGACCGGCATCGCGAGCGCCAGCGCGAAGAGCGAGACGAGCACCGTGACCTGCAGCAGGTCCAGGACACCGAACGCCATCGCGTTGATGTCGGTGGTGACCCACTCGCGGCTGGTGAGGAAGTTGACCTCGTTCCGCGAGAGCGCCGGGACCGCCCGCCACACCAGGAACGCACCGATCGCTGCGATCAGCACGGAGATGAAGATCGCCGAGCCGGTGGTCAGCGAGGTGAAGATCCGGTCGCCAGGACGGACCACCGCCTTGCCGGGGGAAGACGGTGTGGGCATCGGTGCCTCCGGTGCTCCGCGCGTGCCCCCTGTCCCGGCCCCGGAGTCACCGGGGCCGGGTGCGGGAGGCGCCGACTGGGTGGGCGCGTCGCTCATCTGCGCTCGCATTCTGTTAGTTCTGAATATAGAGCGTCCGACAGAGTCAGCCGATAGCGGCGATCGACGCGTTCAGCTTGTCCTGGACGGTGCCGGGCAGGCTCACGTAGCCCTGCTCCGAGAGTCCGTCCTGACCTTCGTTGGCGGCGCTGGTCAGGAACGACTTCACCGCGGCGGAGGTGTCGGCGTCGTAGCCGTTGGAGCACACGATGGAGTACGTCGCCAGGACGATCGGGTAGGCGCCTGCCTCCTTGGTGCCGAAGATCGAGTCGAGGTTCAGCGTCATGTCGCCGACGGTCTCGGACTTGAACGTCGCACCCTCGATGGCCTTCGCCGCGGTCTCCTCGGTCAGCTCGACCGCGCCTGCGCCGGAGTCGATCTGCGCGATCGCGAGCTTGTTCTGGTCCGCGAAGGACTTCTCGACGTAGGTGATCGAGCCGGGGGCGCCGGCGACGGCCTGCGAGACACCCGCGGAGCCCTTCGCGCCCTCGCCGACGCCGCCGACGAAGTCGGATCCGGCGCCCTTGGTCCAGGCACCGTTCGATGCGACGGTGAGGTACTGCTGGAAGTTGTCGGTGGTGCCCGACGAATCGGAACGCACGATCGGAGTGATGGCCGTGTCCGGCAGCGTCACACCCGAGTTGAGCGCCGCGATGGCCGGGTCGTTCCACTTGGTGATCGCACCGGTGAAGATCTTGGCGATGACCTCGCCGTTGAGGGTCAGGTTCTCGACGCCGTCGAGGTTGTACGCGATGGCGACCGGACCGAAGACCAGCGGCAGGTTCCAGGCGTCGTTGCCCGCGCAACGCTCCTTGGCGGCGACGGCCTGGTCACCCTTGATCGCGGAATCGGAACCGGCGAAGTCGACCTGCTTCGCGATGAACTGGGTGCGTCCGTCACCGGAACCGGTGGGGTTGTAGGCGATCTTGACGTCGACGCCCTTGTCCTTGCACACCGCGATGTAGGTGGCGATGAAGTTGTCCATCGCGTTCTTCTGCGCGGACGAGCCTGCGGCCGACAGCGAGGTCTTGCCCTCGCACGTCGCGCTCGACGCCGCGCTGTTGACGGAGGTTCCCGACGAGGCCGTGTTGTTGTCGCTTCCACAGGCAACCAGGGTCATGGCACCGACCGCGACTGCACCGAGCACGGCAGCATTGCGCTTGAAGTTCACGCTGTTTCCTCCGGGAGACTCATCAAGTTCGGGCAGCACCCCGCCACCCTGCTCGTGAAACGTAAGCGCAGGTGGTGGACAGGTGGTCCCGAGAGGATGAACGAGAGGTGAACAGGACTATGCGTCTTCAACTACCCTGCGACGCTCCACCGCGATCGTGGTGAAGATCACGTGGTCGACGTCAGCCGGCCTTGGATTCGGGAGCGCGGAAGTCGCGGACGGTGTCGGCCGCGGGGGGCACGTTCTTCTTCAGCGACGCCGCGTAGACGTCGACGTACTCCTGGCCCGACATCCGCATCAGCTCGTACATGATCTCGTCGGTGACGGTCCGCTCGACCCACCGATTTCCTGACATGCCCTCGAAGCGGGAGAAGTCCAGCGGCTTGCCGTACTTCACCTGAACTCGGTGTCGACGCCACTTGAACGGCCCGGGCGGGCAGATGACGTCGGTCCCGATCACGGCGACGGGGATGACGGGGATGCCCGTGCTCAGTGCGAGCCGCGCGGCACCAGTCTTGCCCTTGTACAGGCGACCGTCGGGCGAGCGAGTGCCCTCCGGGAACAGGCCGACGAGCTTGCCCTCGTCCAGAAGCCGCGTCGCCGTGTTCAGCGCGGAACTCGCAGCGTCGGCACCACTGCGGTCGATCGGAACCTGGCCCGCACCCGCGTAGAACGCCTTCTGCAGGAACCCCCGGAAACCCGGGGTCGTGAAGTACTCGCTCTTCGCGAGGTACGTGATGCGCCGCGGCGACGACAGCGGCGCGAACAGCCAGTCCGCGATCGACAGGTGATTGCCCACCAGGATCGCCGGACCCGACGTCGGGATGTTCTCCACCCCTTCGACCTTCGGACGGTTGTACAGGCGGATGAACGGCCCGACGAACACGAACTTCAGCAGCCAATAGAACATCTCGCTACCCCTCGTCCCCTGTATGCGCGACGTCCGCATAGGCGACGTCCACGTGATACCGCTCGAATGCGAGCCGATAGTAGGTGTGGAGGGCGGCCTCGTTGTCCGCCTCCGTGTACAGCAGTACCGCACCGAGGCCGCGGTCGCGCAAGTAGCGCAATCCGGCGACGGTCAGCAACCGGCCGAGTCCACGACCCTGGGCCGTCGGGGCGACCGCGACGACATAGACCTCGCCGATCGCGGGTTCCGCGCCGGACTCCGGATGCACCTTCGTCCAGTGGAAGCCGAGCATCTCTCCGGTGTCGGAGTCGACCGCGACGAACAGTCCTGCCGGGTCGAACCACGACTCCGCGACCCGCTCGTCGATTTCTCGTTGGGTCCAGGAGCCCTGCTCGGGATGCCAGTCGAACGCCGCCGCGTTGACGCGAAGCAGATCCGCGTCGTCGCTCGGTCCGGCGTAGGTGCGGAGCGTGACGCCCTCGGACGCGGGAACCTCCGGCAGTGCGGGCTCGCCCAGTGCTCGGCGCAGTTGGAGCAGTTCTCGCGCCGGTGCGAGCCCGAGCCGGGACGCCACAGCCCGCGCTGCGGGCAGGTCGCCGTGCGCCCACACCCGAGCGTCGCGGCCACCGCGCTGCAGCGCCTGCGCCACGAGTTCCCGGCCGATTCCCGCACCCCGGTGATTCGGATCGACTGCCGCCTCCACCATGGCGGGGTGCCCGTCGTGCGCCGGCTCGACACCGGCATAGCCGACGATGTCGCCACCCGACCTCGCCAGCAGATGCGTGGCGTCGGAGCGCCCGCCGAGACGGTGCACCGCCTGCTCGGACACCGGTTCGGTGCCGTCGACCACGGCCGCGCGGGACAGCAGTTCGCGCACCTGCCTTGCCTCGTCTGCACTCAGCAGGCTGGACCAGTTCGTCGCCGCTTCGGCCATCTAGAGGGCCGTGCCGTTCGCCGGCGTCAGCGACGTGTCGTCGGGGTTGTCCTCGTCGGCACCGAAGTCGCCCTCGTCGTCGGTGCGGCTCGCTCCCGGTCCCGGCTTGCGGCTCGGCCGGACCGCCTTGTAGCCGACGTTGCGGACGGTACCGATCAGCGCCTCGTACTCGGGGCCGAGCTTCGCGCGGAGTCGTCGCACGTGGACGTCGACGGTCCGTGTGCCGCCGAAGAAGTCGTAGCCCCACACCTCCTGCAGCAGCTGGGCTCGGGTGAACACCCGACCCGCGTGCTGCGCGAGGTACTTGAGCAGCTCGAATTCCTTGTAGGTCAGGTCGAGGGGACGTCCACGCAGACGCGCGGTGTACGTGCCCTCGTCGATGACGAGTTCACCGAGCGTGATCTTTCCGCTCGATTCCGGAGCTGCCGCGCCGCCGTTGCGTCCCACCAGCAGACGAAGACGCGCATCGAGTTCCGCGGGCCCGGTGCCGGGCAGCAGGATGTCGTCGAGACCCCAGTCCGAATTGACTGCGACGAGTCCGCCCTCGGTGAGAACCGCGACGACGGGAATCGCGGACCCGGTGCTGCCGAGCAGCCTGCACAGGCCACGTGCCGCCGCAAGATCGGTACGGGCATCCACGAGTGCGACGTCGGCCGAACCGGCGTCGAGCAGCGACGACACTTCCGTCGGTGCCGGCCGAACTGTGTGCGCGAGCAGCGCAAGGGAAGGTAGGACCGATTCCGGATTCGGATCGGAGGTCAGCAGGAGCAGCTCCACACAGGCCTCCCCTTCTTGCCGTTCAGGTGCCTGAGCACAGCCGACAACGATGCCAAGTACGGAGTACAGACTAGCCTGCCATCCCCCGGTACCGGCGACGCGAGGCCTGCGGCTCAGACCGCGACGCCTGCGGGTCCACCGCCGGCGTCCGTCACAATGGTCGAGTGCGCAAACTGATACTCACCGTGGTGTGCCTGATCGCGGCGGCCGTACTCGTCGACTTCGGCGCCGCCGCATATTCGGAGTACCGGGTGTCGCGGAGCCTGAGAGAGGGCGCGGGCCTCGACGCCGATCCGTCGGTGACGATCACCGGATTCCCGTTCCTCACGCAGGCCGCCGCCGGCCGCTACAAGCACATCGAGATCCGCGCGACGGGCGTCCCGAGCACGGAACTCGGTGACGTGTCCGTCGAGGCCGACCTGCACGGCGTCGAGGTGTCCGCATCGGACCTGATGGCGGGCGACGTCCAGACGATTCCGGTGGAACGACTCGACGGCCGCGTGAAGATCGAAGCGACGAGTCTCGGTGCGTACCTCGGTATTCCGGACCTCGAGGTCTCCGCTCCGCCCGCCGACCCGTCGGACGGGACGGGCGGCTCCGGCGGATCCGGGATGACCACGGGCGGCGGCATCGTCCTCACGGGCACCGTCCCGGTCGGCCCGGTGGAGGCCACGGTCAGCGTGACCGCCAACCTCGCTCTCGACGGTGACAACGTCACCATCGTCGCGACGGATCTGTACTTCGGGCCCGAGGGCAACGCCAACTTCACCGTTCCCGCGCCACTCAAGCCCGCGGTGCTGGGACTGTTCAGCAGGCAGGTCGACGTCGACCAGCTGCCGTTCGGCGTTCGCCCGACGAAGGTGTACGCGCAGGGGTCTCAGGTGGCGATCGAGGGTTCCGGCGAGAACGTGGTGATCAACATCGACGAGATGACCACGCCGTGACGGGGCTGATCGTGCTGCTGGTGGTGCTGGTGGCGGCGCTCGGGGTCGCGATGCTGATCAAGGCACGTTCGGGGACGGTGCGCGCCACCGGTACCGGCGGGTCGACGCCCGCCGCCCGCGCGGCGTTGCTGCGCGAGGTGGGCGTCCCGGGTGCGGGACCGACGATCCTGCACTTCTCGGCAGACTGGTGCGGTCCGTGTGCGGCGGTGCGGCGCGTGGTCGGCAACACCGTTGCGGCCCTCGACGAGCGGCTCGACGCGGACTCGGCCCGCCCCGTCGACCTCGAGCTCGACATCGACGAGAACCCGGTACTTGCACGCGAACTCGGCGTACTGTCCCTTCCTACGACCTTCATCTTCGACCGTGACGGCGCGGAACGGTTCCGGGTCTCGGGTGTACCCACCGCGTCGGACCTCGAAACGGCCTTGGTGCCGCTCTGCTGATAGGCCCTGGTCGTGCTGCGCCGACCTGAGGGTTCACTTCCCGACGAAAACCGGTAAGCTCGCCGACGTGCACACCGCCACCGAGCTGCTGCTCACCCGACGCCGCGCAGTTGATCTGTGCCGCCTCGGCGGTTGTTGCTGTCCCTGCTGCTGATCATCACGCCTCCTCCGGTTCGCGCTCCCGCGAGCCCCACGTGACAGATCCCCCATGCCCCGCCAGTCACATCTGTGCACGGCACTCGAGCAGGAGCACTACGCAATGCCCACCAACACCACCCATGTCACTCCACCCGTGCCCAGCGTCCACACGGCCGATCAGGTCGACGTCCGTGGACCTCGATTCGCGGCATGGATCACCACCGTCGTACTGGTGGCCGTGCTGATCGTGTCCGTTTTCTCGGCCGTCGCGGCGGCCCTGCTGCTCGCTGTGCAGGCGGTCGTGTTCGCGATCGGAGCCGTCGTCGGCCCGCGTCGCAGCCCCTACGGCCAGATCTTCGCGAAAGTGGTCGCGCCCCGACTCGACCCGGTGTCCGAACGGGAGCCGGTGGCACCGCTGAAGTTCGCACAACTCGTCGGTGGCGTCTTCGCCACCGTCGGTGTCGTCGGATTTCTCGCGGGACTGCCCCTGCTCGGCACGGTCGCGACCGGTTTCGCCCTGTTCGCGGCCCTTCTCAACGCCGCCGTCGGCTTCTGCCTCGGCTGCCAGATATATCCGCTCGTGGCCCGCTTCCGCAGGTCGACCCCGATCGCATCGGCGTAGCCGCCAGGACCGGGCCGCAGTACCCACTCATCAGCACCACGCAAGTCAGTACCGAAAGGAAACCCATGGCACGCTCCGACGTCCTGGTCTCTGTCGACTGGGCCGAGCAGAACCTCAATGCGCCGAAGACGGTGTTCATCGAGGTCGACGAAGACACCTCGGCCTACGAAGGTGGCCACATCGAGGGCGCGATCCGCCTCGACTGGCGCAAGGACCTCCAGGACGGCGTCCGTCGCGACTTCCTCGACCGTGAGAAGTTCTCGGCGCTGCTCTCCGCGAAGGGTGTCGCCAACGACGACACCGTGATCCTGTACGGCGGAAACAACAACTGGTTCGCCGCCTACGCGTACTGGTACTTCAAGATCTACGGCCACAAGGACGTCCGGCTCATCGACGGTGGACGCAAGAAGTGGGAGCTCGACGGCCGCGAGCTCTCGCGCGATGTGGTCGTCCGCCCCGTCACCGAGTACAAGGCCGAGGAGGCCGACACCTCGATCCGCGCGTTCCGCGACGAGGTCATCAACGCCATCGGTTCGAAGAACCTGGTCGACGTCCGCTCCCCCGACGAGTTCGCCGGCAAGATCCTCGCCCCGGCGCACCTGCCGCAGGAGCAGGCGCAGCAGCGTGGCCACGTCCCCGGAGCCATCAACATTCCGTGGTCGACCACCGCGAACGAGGACGGCACCTTCAAGTCCGACTCGGACCTCGAGACCCTGTACGCGAACAAGGGCTTCGACGACAGCCGCGAGACCATCGCGTACTGCCGGATCGGCGAGCGCTCGAGCCACACGTGGTTCGTGCTGCAGGAGATCCTCGGCAAGAAGAACGTCAAGAACTACGACGGCAGCTGGGTCGAGTACGGCTCACTCGTCGGTGCACCGATCGAACTGGGAGCGTAATAGTCATGTGTGGAGCACCTGTCCAGGGACAGACCCTGCCCGCCGGCGTGGACGCGTCGAAGGAAACCGTCATCACCGGTCGCGTGCTGGCCGCTGACGGCCAGCCGGTCGGCGGTGCGTTCGTTCGCCTGCTCGACGGCACCGGCGAGTTCACCGCCGAGGTCGTGGCGTCCGGCACCGGCGACTTCCGGTTCTTCGCCGCCCCCGGCACGTGGACCGTTCGCGCCCTGTCGAGCACCGGCAACGGCGACAGCACCATCAGCCCCGAAGCCAACGGCATCCACAACGTGGACATCACCGTCAGCAAGTAGTCGGGCAACGACGGCAACATGCTGTCGGACCCCGACGGCGGCCCCGCACCTATCGGTGCGGGGCCGCTTTCGGTTCGCGGCGCCTGGCGGTCTAAACTGTCCCCGTGGTCATCTTCTTCGAGGTGCTGCTGGTTCTCGCAGCCGTTCTCATCACCTGGTTCTCGCTGTACGTCGTGTACCGACTGGTCACCGACAAGCCGTGAGCTCGACCGGCGACAACGAGCCGCGCGACGCCGGTAGCGACGCGTCGGCTCCGTCCATCAAGCGTGGCAGCGGCGACAAGGCCCTGGCTGACGCCGCTGAGCGCTCCAAGGACACAGCCGGGCTGAACATCCCCGTACTGCCCGGACTTCCCCTGCCCGAGGACACCGCGAACCTGCGCCTCGGTCCGGACATCCATCCGGAGCTGCTGGCCCTGCTGCCGCTGGTCGGCGTGTGGCGCGGCGAGGGCGAGGGAAACAACCCCGACTCCGGCGACTACCGCTTCGGGCAGCAGATCGTCGTCTCGCACGACGGCGGCAACTACCTGCGCTGGGAGTCCCAGTCGTGGGTTCTCGACGCCGACGGCAACTACGTCCGCCCCGACCTGCGTGAGAGCGGCTACTGGCGGGTCGGCGGCGACGGCATCCCCGGCAGCGTCGACGAGGAGACCGTCGAACTGCTCCTGACGCACTCGTCCGGCGTCGTCGAACTCTATTACGGCACGGCCCTCACCCAATCGAGCTGGGAACTCGCCACCGACGTGGTGATCCGCAGCAAGCACGGTGCGCTGGTCGGCGGTGCGAAGCGCCTGTACGGCATCGTCGAGGGCGGCGACCTCGCGTACGTCGAGGAACGCGTCCTCGCGGACGGCGAACTGAAGCCCCACATCTCGGCGCGACTGTCCCGCTACATCGGCTAGGTGCGCCTCGCGCATACATCGGCTAGTGCACCTCGCGCATACGTCGCTGGTGCGCTGCGCGCAGAACGACCCCCGAGCCGGACGTCGACGTCCTGATCCCGGTCGGACTTGGCCGGGAGACTCGGGGGCCGGGTGGCTGCTGGGATTCGCCGGCCGCGGAGGCGGTTGGTGAAACCCTTCAGCGTCGTTGGCTAGCGGACAGCCACCTCACGCGTCCTGTAGTTCTTCAACTTCAGACCACCTCCTTCCTCGTGTAAGGCCGAAAGTACGCCCGTCCCGCGATGTCGGCAACGGATTATTCGGAGCGTGGAACTCAGCAGGTCGAGGGTGCGGGCACGCCGCGGAACCGGGCGTCGAGCCAGTCGAGGGCCTGCGGCAGTCCGAGTACCGCCGCGGACAGGTGGTCGGGGCTCGGTGTGAGAAGCGTCTGTACCGGAACGCCGGCGGCGCAGTATCGACGGACCGTGTTGTCGATGGCGTCGACGGGCACAAGAGCGTCCGTGGGACTGTGCCATTCGAAGATGGGGACGGACGGAACACCGGGATACAGCTCGAGACTGTTCTCCTCCATCACCTGCCACGCCGACGGGTCGTCCATGAAGTTGACGTTGTCGGTGACCTGTGACGCGGAACGGCCTACGCCCCAGAACATGATCTCGTTGGTGCAGCCGTCCCGGATCATCGACTGGAGCCAGCGCCCGTTGTCGTTCAGCTGATCCGTGACGTTCATCCGCTCCGGGTACTCGCGCTCGAGGCCGAGCGCCGCCGCCATGGCGAGACCGAACGCCGGATGCGGATTCGTCCCGAGCGTCGATGCCATCTTCACCATGTTCATCGGCGCGCCGCCCTCGGCAGCGCCGACGATGTCCAGCTCGGGCGCGTAGGTCGGCGCGAGCGCGGCAGCCCACGACGTCGCCATGCCGCCACCGGAGTAGCCGCCCATCCCGACCGGGCTGTTCACCACCCGCAGCTCGGGCACCCGCTTGACTGCCCGGATGCCGTCGAGCGTGATCTGACCACCGAGTTTCGCTGCACCGTAAGCCATTCGGGGACCGAGGTGATCCGGCAACGCAACCGCCCATCCCCGTGCCAGTGCAATGTTCAGCCCCGGCGCCTCGCGAATCTGGGTGAGCGGGTCCGTCGTGTACAACTCTGTCGCGATCTTGCACTTGTGCCCGAGCGCATTGATGATGTGCTGGTACGACACCAGCGGGCTGTCCGGAACGAAGTTGGGCGGAATCAGCAGGGTGGTGTTCGCCGCGATCGGTTTGCCCTCCGAATCCGTTGTCCGGAAGAGCAGTTCCCACACCTCGCTGCCCGGAAAGTACAGATTGGGCGGCATGTGCCGGATCTTGAGGACGTCGCCGGGCTGATGCGCTGCGACCAGGTCGGCGGGTGCTCCGAAGAACGGGTCCGGGTCGGACACGGGGTAGATGGGCAGCGCAGAGGCGGACGGTCCGACCGTGGACATCATCAGTGCCGTTGCGAGTCCCACGATCGGTAAGGCGACTAGTCGACGAATCAACGCTCCCATGAACAACTCCCAGAGCCGTATGGACGTGTGACCGAGCACTACGACCGAGCACTATGCCAGTTACGCACGCACCCCGCAGCGTTCGTTACCGCAACGCGTCCGTGTCGTCCGACCTGTCGTGTCCACGGTCGGACCGCCGGTCGATCGTGACGATCCGGTCTGCGCGGAGGGATTCGGGCAGGTGGTGCGTCACCACCACGACGGTGCGGTCGACGTCGACGAGCGCGCCGCCGCGGTCCAGGAGCGCGTGCAGGACGCGGGCAGCCGCATCGGCGTCGAGATGTTCGGTGGGTTCGTCGAGGAGCAGGACCCGTGCCGGCGACACCAACGCGCGGGCGAGCAGGATGCGACGGCGTTGACCACCGGAGACGGACCGACCGCCCGCGTCGAGGGTGGTGTGGACGCCGTCCGGCAGTGAGCGCACCCAGTCGCCGAGGCCGACCTGCTCGAGCGCCGCGACGGCCTCCTCGTCGGTGAGACCGCCGTGCGCCACGCGCAGGTTCTCGAGCAGTGACGTGTCGAACAGGTGCGCGTCCTCGGCGAAGAAGCCGACCTTGCGGCGCAGCTGGTCGGCGTCGATCTCCCGGAGGGGCGTGCCGTCGATGTCGACCGTGCCCTCGATCGGCGGCAGCAGCCCGGCGAGCGTCATCAGCAGCGTCGTCTTGCCCGCCCCGGACGGCCCGACGACGGCGGTGCGCGATCCCGGCCGAAGATCCAGGTCGACCGGTCCGCCGGGAGCCGGGGTGCCGGGCCATCCCGTGCGCAGCCCGGACGCCGCCAGGTGTACGGGCTCGGGAACGGGGTCGGCCCCGCCCGACTGCGGTGTGCCCGACCGGTCGAGCAGTTCCATGATGCGGGCGGACGCGAGCCGGCCGCGCGTCAGTGCGATCGCCGCCGCGGGCAGCGCCGACGTCGCCTCGAACGCGGACAGCGGCAGCAGGACGAGGATCCCGAGTGCCATCGGCGTCATCGCACCGGCGGTCCCACCGTCCGGTCCGTACAGGGTGATGCCGATGAGCAACGCTCCGAGGACGCTCGCCCCGATGGCGAGGGGTGTCGCTGCGTCCGCGAACGCGGCCGGAACGGCGGCGCGGTCGGTTGCGCGGATGACGTCCCGGTCGTGGCGGTCGGCGCGCTGCACCATCTCGTCGAGTCGGCCTGCGACGCGCAGTTCGGCGGCGTGGTCGAGCGCGAGGACAGCGGTTTCGGAGTATCGGGCCGCCGCCTCGGCGCTCGCCGCCTCTGCCAGGCGAGCGGACCTGGCCGCGAGCGCGGGCGCGAGGATGCCGGAGACGGTGAGCGCGACCGCGAGGACCAGCGCCGCCGCGGGCGAGATCAACGCGAGGCCGACGACGGCCGTCAGTGCCATCACGACGGCGACGGCCATCGGGACAAGCGCCCGGATCACGACGTCACCGAGCGCGTCGACGTCCGCACCCGTGCGGGCGAGGAGGTCGCCGCGGCGCAACCCCGCCGGCGCGGCCGGATCGCCGGTCGCGAGCCTGCGATACAGGTTCTCCCTGGCCGAGACCGTGCCGCGAAGTGCGGCGTCGTGGGTGGCGAGACGCTCCAGATAGCGGAACAGGCCGCGGGAGATGCCGAGGGCACGAACGGCGACGACGGCGACGGTCAGGTCGAGCACCGGGGGCATCTGCCAGGCGCGCGTGATGAGCCACGCGGACAGCGCCGCCAACGCGAGCGCACTGCCGAGCGTCGCGACGCCCGCGAGGACGGCGTACAGGACACGGCGCGGATCGAGGTCGAGGAGCGCCAGTGCGCGGCGCAGCGGGTCGCGGCTCACACCGTCACCTCCGCGGCGACGGTGACGACACTGTCGGCGGCGGCGAGCACCGACGCGCGGTGCCCGACGAGGAGCACGGCCGGACCCGACGCGGCGAGCGTGCGGATCGCCGCGAGTACCCGTGCCTCGGACGCGGCGTCGAGGTGTGCGGTCGGCTCGTCGAGCAGGACCACGGATGCGTCGGTGAGCAGCACGCGGGTCAGGGCGAGCCGCTGCCGCTGTCCGAGCGACAGGCCGAGGCCACCCGCGCCGACGACGGTGTCCCAGCCGTCCGGGACGTCGCGCAGCACCTCGTCGAATCCCGTTGCGCGGCACGCGGCATCGAGCTCGTTCGGATCGGCGTCGACGGGTCCGGTGAGTTCGAGGTTCTCGCGCAGCGTGCCGGGGACGAGGACCGGATGCTGAGGGAGCCACGCGACCGTCTTCCACCACGCTGCCGGGTCCAGGTCGCGCACGTCGGTGTCCCCCATCACCACCATCCCCTCGTCCGGATCGGCCAGTCCGAGGATCGCCTGCAGAGCGGACGATTTCCCGACCCCGTTGGGTCCGGTCAGTCCGGTCACCCGCCTCGGCTCCAGTGCGAGATCGAGACCTCGTGGGGCCCAACCCGATCGGCTGCGCATCCCGAGCCCGCGGACGGTGACAGTGCCGTCCGGTACGGCCGCTCGGCCGCGCCGGACCGCCTCACCACGATCGTCCAGTACGCCGAACGCCTTGTCCGCAGCGGCCATTCCGTCCTCCGCGGCATGGAACTGCGCACCGACGGCACGCAGCGGGAAGTACACCTCCGGTGCCAGCACCAGCGCGATCACGCCGGCCTGCAACGCCATCTCGCCGAACACCAGACGCAGACCGATGCTGACGGCGATCAACGCGACCGACAGCGTCGCGAGGAGTTCGAGCACCATCGACGAGAGGAACGCGATGCGGAGCGAGGCCATCGTCGTGCGGCGATGATCGTCGCCGAGTTTCCGGACCCGGTCCTGCGGTCCCCGTTCGCGGCCCAGTGCGCGCAGCGTCGGCAGGCCCGCGATCAGGTCGAGCAACTGCGCGGACAGCGCCGTCATGGTGCGCAGCGACGCGGCCGCCTTGCCGCGGGTCAGCAGACCGATCAGGATCATGAAGATCGGAATCAGCGGCAGCGTGATGACCACGATCACCGCCGACGTCAGGTCGGTCAGCAGGATGACCAGCAGTGTCAGCGGTGTGACGGTCACCGCCAGGAGCAGCGCGGGCAGGTAGCCGGTGAGGTACGCCCGCAGACCCTCGATTCCGCGGGTCAAGACCGTGGCCGTCTCGTCGCGTCGGGGGTCGAGTTCGCGGGGCGTCATCTCGGTCGCCGCCGCGAGCACCTCGGCGCGCAGTTCACCGATCACGCGCGACGCGGACCGGTGGGCGTACCTCGAGTGCACCCAGGTCGCCCCCACGCGCACCGCGACCGCGGCGGCGAGAACCCTGAGCTCACCGGACCAGTGTCCGATGGTGCGGGAGTCGGATTCGGTGATCACCCCGGCGAGGACGGTGCCGATCATGATCGCGGAGACGATCACGGCGGCCGCGACCACCAGCGACAACGTCACCGTGAGCAGCAGGTAGCCACGCGCAGACTGCGAGTACCGCCACAGCCGGGGATCTACCGGGCCGCGCCTGCTGCGGGCAGACGCGGCCGGGGTGTCGGTCTCCATTCAGCTGGTCTTGATCGGCAGCCCGATCGACGGCGGGATGTGCTTGGTGGAGATCCGCTGCCGGAACACCCAGTACGTCCAGCCCTGGTAGAGCAGCACGACCGGGGTCACGATCACCGCCGCCCAGGTCATCACCTTCAGGGTGTACGGACTCGACGACGCATTGTGGATGGTCAGGCTGTAGGCATCGCTGATCGTCGACGGCATCACGTTCGGGTAGAGGCACGCGAACAGCAGGACCACGGCCCCGACCACGGCGACCGTGGTGAGTACGAACGCCCACCCTTCCCGTGCGACCGCGGTCAGCGCGACGACGCCGAGCAGAGCGGCCGCCGCGACGCCGACGAGGATCCAGGTCCAGCCCTTGCCGTAGGCGAGCTGGGTCCACAGCACGAACGCGCCCGCGACGACGACGGTCGGGATCGACAGCCGGGAGGCCAGCTTCACGGCATCCTCGTGCACCTCGTCGGAGGTCTTGAGCGCGATGAAGACGGCACCGTGCAGCGCGAACACGATGGCGGTGGTGGCCCCGCCGAGCAGCGCGTACGGGTTCAGCAGGTCGAAGAACCCGGACACCACCTGACGGTTCTCGTCGATCGCGACGCCGCGGACGATGTTCGCGAACGCGACACCCCACAGGATCGCAGGCACCCAGGAGCCGAGGATGATCCCCCAGTCCCACCTGGACCGCCACGTCGCGTCGTCGATCTTGCCGCGGTACTCGATCGCGCAGACGCGGACGATCAGGGCCACGAGGATCAGCAGCAGCGGCAGGTAGAAGCCGGAGAACAGCGTTGCGTACCACTCGGGGAAGGCCGCGAACATCGCGCCGCCCGCGGTGAGGAGCCACACCTCGTTGCCGTCCCAGACGGGTCCGATGGTGTTCAGCACGACGCGACGCCGGGTGTCGTTGTCGGCGGATCCGTTCTTGCTTCGGCCGAGCACCGGCATCAGCATGCCGACACCGAAGTCGAAGCCTTCGAGGACGAAGTACCCGGTGAACAGAACCGCGATGAGGATGAACCAGAGTTCCTGAAGTCCCATGTCGCCTCTCCTAGTACGCGAACGACAGTTGCTCGGGCTTGCCGGTGTCGTCCGGCTCGTCGGGCTTGTCGCCCGGCGGGTGCGCGTCGTGCGGGAGCGGTCCCTCGATCGTGTAGCGCCGGATGAGCCAGAACCAGACGACGCCGAGCGCCGCGTAGAGCAGGGTGAACACGATCAGCGACGTCCAGACGGTGACCACCGAATGATCGGAGACGCCCTGGTCGACGGTGAGCCGGATCATGTCGACGCCAGTCGGATTCGGGTGCACGACCCACGGCTGGCGGCCCATCTCGGTGAAGATCCAGCCGGCACTGTTCGCGAGGAACGGCGTCGGGATCGCGATCAGGCTCAGCCACGAGTACCACTTCTGGTCGGGCACGCGGCCGCCTCGGGTCACCCACAGGCCTGCCAGTGCCAGGGCCGCGGACCCGGCGGCCAGGCCGATCATGGCGCGGAACGACCAGTAGGTCACGAACAGGTTCGGCCGGTAGTTACCGGGCCCGAACTGTTCCTCGTACTGCACCTGCAGGTCTTCGACGCCCTGCAGGGTGACGCCGGTGAACTGGCCCTCGGCAAGGAACGGCAGGACGTAGGGCACCTCGAGGACACGGGTGATGCCGTCGCAGTTGTTGTGGGTGCCGATGGTGAGGATCGAGAAGTTGGGGTCGGTTTCGGTGTGACACAACGATTCCGCGGAGGCCATCTTCATGGGCTGCTGCTCGAACATGAGCTTGGCCTGGATGTCACCGGTGATGAACAGGCCGATGCCCGCGATGATCATGACCAGCATGCCCAGTCGGGCCGCGGGGCGGAACATGACCCGCGCCTCGTTCTCCATCCGCTCGGCCTCGGCGGCCTCGGCGAGCTTGGCCCGTCGCATGTTTCGGACCATCCACCAGCCGGCGATTCCTGCGACGAAGGTCGCGGCGGTGAGCAGTGCACCCGCGATCACGTGGGGGAAGGCCGCGAGGGTGGTGTTGTTCGTCAGCAGCGTCCAGATGCTCGTGAGTTCGGCGCGGCCCTTCTCCTCGTTGTACACAGCACCGACCGGGTGCTGCATGAAGGAGTTGGCCGAGATGATGAAGTACGCCGAGGCGTTCACACCGATCGCGACCAGCCAGATGGTGGCGAGGTGAACGAGTTTCGGCAGCCTGCCCCATCCGAAGATCCACAGGCCGAGGAAGGTGGATTCGAGGAAGAATGCGACGAGTCCCTCGAGCGCGAGTGGTGCACCGAACACGTCGCCGACGAAGCGGGAGTACTCGCTCCAGTTCATGCCGAACTGGAACTCCTGCACGATGCCGGTCGCCACACCGAGGGCGAAGTTGATCAGGAACAACTTCCCGAAGAACTTGGTGAGCCGGTACCAGTGGTCCTTCTTCGTGACCACCCACATCGTCTGCATGATCGCGATCAGCGGTGCGAGACCGATGGTCAGCGGGACGAGAATGAAGTGGTAGACCGTCGTGATTCCGAATTGCCAGCGCGACACATCGAGTGCGTCCATGTCATCTCCCGGTCCGGGCCCGTGGGGCAGGCTTACCGGAACTGCAGGTGTGGGCTGACACATGCAGTCCGTTCAAAAGGTAACCCCCGCAGCACGAAACCGCAGGCCTTCGTCTACTACGAACAGTAGTAAAGAAGTTCCCAAGCGCCTACCCGTGACACGCAACCGTGCGTGGCATCACATTTCAGTCACGCGGCGTCTTCCTCGACTCCGACCGTTCCGACTGCGAGATCCACCAGCTCGGACAACTCGTCGGCGATCGCAGGCACCGGCAGAACCAACCCGTCGAGCGTGTGAACCCGCGCGGCCAGAGTCACGCTCGACAGCAGCCAAATACCGTCCGCGGCAATCAGATCCACCGGACGCAGCGCGGCCATCTCGCATCGGAACCGATGTGCGCCCGCCACTTCGAACAGTGCCTGCTGCGTCGTGCCGGGAAGGATGCCGTGCTCGACCGGAGGAGTGATCAGGGTGCGACCACGAGCGATCAGCACCGTCGACCTCGGCCCCTCGAGCACCCGGCCCTCACTGCTGGTGAAGATCACGTCGTCGAAATCACGGGCCTGCGCGTACCGCAGCGCCGCCATGTTCGTCGCGTACGAGAGCGTCTTGGCGCCGAGCAGCAACCACGGCGCCTTCTCGACGACATCCACCGAGAACCCGCGGTCGAGCGTGCACACCGACACCCCGTCGCGGCGGGCGACGGCGACCCGATCCGCGACCGGGCCGACCGAGACGTACGCGGTCGGCCCGCCACCGGACTCGCGGCCCCGGCTGAGCACCAACCGCATCGCACCCTCCCGTTCGGCGCCCCATTCGCCGAGCGCGACCGCGATCACGGACCGCCAGGCATCGAGGTCGGGACGCGGCAGATCCAGCATCGACGCGGAGTTGGCGAACCGGGCCAGGTGCAGTTCGATCACGCATGCCGCGCCGTCGCGGACGAGGACCGTCTCGAAGATGCCGTCCCCCCGCACCGCGGCCAGGTCGTCGGCACGCAGCAGCGGAGCGTCCGCGTCCCGCACCGCGCCGTCCAAGGTCACCAGCACCTGATCAGCCATGCCCCCACACTACGACGGGCCGCCCCACCCGCCCCGCGGCGGCGACGCGGCACCACACCCATCCGGCCGTCACTCCTACACTGGGAGCGTGTCCGAGTCCGTGCGCACCACGTCGAGTCCTCTTCTCACCACCGCCGGGGCGGTTCCCAATCCCGACGACTCCCCCGATGCAGGCGTCGCCTGGCATTACGGCGACCCGCTCCGGGAGCAACGCACCGCGGAACGCGCGGTCGCCGTCGTCGACCGGTCGAACCGGTTCGTGCTGTCCATCTCCGGCGAGGAACGCCTGTCGTGGCTGCACACCATCTCCAGTCAGCACGTCGCGAACCTCGGCGACGGCCACAGTGCCGAGAACCTCAGCCTCGACCTCAACGGGCGCATCGAACACCACTTCGTCCAGACGGACCTGGACGGCGTCACCTGGATCGACACCGAAGCCACCTCCGGCGCCGACCTGCTCACCTTCCTGCAGAAGATGGTGTTCTGGGCGAAGGCCGAACCGAAGCCCGCACCCGACATGGCGGTCCTGACCCTGCTCGGACCCGACGCCAGGCGCCCCCGATTCCTCGAGGCCCTCGGCATCGCGGAACTCCCGGGCACGTACGAGGCGACCGCGCTGCCCGGCGGCGGCTTCCTGCGCACGATGCCGTGGCCCGGCGAGCACGCCTGGGACCTGGTCGTCCCCCGTGACCGTCTCGCGCACTGGTGGCAGATCCTCACCGACGCGGGCGCCGCGCCCGCTGGAACGTGGGCGTTCGACGCCCTGCGCGTGACTGCCCTGCGACCGCGCCTCGGGGTGGACACCGACGACCGCACCATCCCCCACGAGGTCGGGTGGATCGGCGGCGTCGCCGAGGAGGGTGCGGTCCACCTCGACAAGGGCTGCTACCGCGGCCAGGAGACCGTCGCCCGCGTGCACAACCTCGGCAAGCCGCCCCGCCACCTGGTGCTGCTGCACCTCGACGGTTCAGCGGACACCCGCCCCGCCCCCGGGGACGCCGTCACCGCGGGCGGTCGCGCGGTCGGACGTGTCGGGACCGTGGTCGACCATCACGAGCTCGGCCCGATCGCGCTGGCCCTGGTCAAGCGGGCCGTTCCCGCCGACGCCACCCTCGAGGCCGGCACCACCCCCGCCGCGATCGACGCCGACTCGATGCCCCGGCACGACGAGTACCAGCCCGGCCGCGCGGCCGTCGACCGTCTGCGCGGCCGATGAGCGCACCCGACACGGTGACCGGCCGCGTCGACGCCGTCTGCAGGCTGTTCGCCGAGCGGGATTCGGGGACGCGCCGCGTGACCCGCACCGCCATCGACAAACGAGCCGTCGACGGCCCCGTCGACGTCGACGCGACCGGACTCGACGGCGACCGGGTCTGCGACACCGAACACCACGGCGGACCCTTCAAGGCCGTCTACGCCTACTCCGACGTCGAGGCCGAGCGCTGGGCGACGGAACTGGGCCGCGAACTGCACGCCGGCTGGTTCGGCGAGAACCTGCGGGTGAGCGGCGTCGCGACGAGCGACGCCGTGATCGGCGAACGGTGGCGCCTCGGCGACACCCTCGAACTGGAGGTCACCGGGCCACGAACACCGTGCGGCACCTTCGGTGTCTGGGCCGCCGAACCCCAGTGGGTCAAGCGGTTCGCGGAGCGTGGCGACACCGGCGCCTACCTGAAGGTGGTCCGTCCCGGCCGCGTCGCGGCGGGCGACCCGATCACGGTCGTGCACATTCCGGATCACGGGGTGACGGTGCGGGATCTGTTCACAGGTCACGATCCGGCGCGGCTCGCAGTGCTCCTCGAGCAACAGCCCGGACTCTCGCCTACTGTCGAGGACAAGGCACGCAGGCGGATAGCCGGGCTGAAGGTGCAGGTGGGGTATTGAGCGTCGAGCTGGTCGAGGTCGTCCGATCCGGTTTCCGCGAGTGCGTACACCGCGGATCCCTGGTCGTGCTCGACCCCTCCGGTGAGACCCTCCTCGCAGTCGGCGAGGTGAACACCCCGATCTTCCCCCGCTCGGCGAACAAGCCGCTGCAGACCGTCGCGATGCTGCGCAACGGCTTCGTCCCGGCCGACTCCCGCGAGGTCGCGCTCGCCACCTCCTCCCACGGCGGCGAACCCGAGCACGTCGCGGGGGTGCTCGGACTGCTCGAGCGCAACGGCCTCACCGAACGCGAGCTGCGCTGCCCTCCCGATCTGCCGTGGAACGACATCGCCCGGGCCCGCGTGCTGGCCGTAGGCGGATCACCCCGACGCGTGTTCATGAACTGCTCGGGCAAACACGCCGCGATGGTGGCGGTGTGTGCGGCCCGCGACTGGCCGCTCGAGAGCTACCTGGACGCCGCACACCCGCTGCAGCAGGAGATCCAGGAGACCATCGCGGACCTGTCGGGTGAGGACGAGTACGAACTCGGCATCGACGGGTGCGGACTGCCGATCGTGCCCCTGTCATTGACGGCACTGGCCCGGGCCTTCGCGAGACTCGTCACGGGTGCGCCGGACACCGCCGAACGCACGGTCGCCGACGCCGTCCGCGAGCACCCGTGGCAGGTGTCGGGAACCGGGCTCGACGACGAACGCCTGATGTCGACGGTTCCCGGCCTGCTGTGCAAGGTCGGCGCCGACGGCGTCCACGCCGGTGCCCTGCCCGACGGACGGGCGTTCGCACTGAAGATCGACGACGGCAGCGAACGTGCGCGAATTCCCCTGACCGCGGCGATCCTGCACCGGATCGGGGTGGAGTGGACCGAGGATCTCGCCGAGCTGGCGTCCGCGCCAGTGCTCGGCGGAGGCGTCCGAGTCGGCACCATCCGGGCTATTCCCGAGGTGCTGAGATGAACGAAACACCACTCCTGGGCAGGGGAAGGAGCGCTCGCCCCGTTCTCAGGCTAGAGTGTCAGTCAGGAAGACACACACACTCAAAACGGGGCCGCCAAAAATTCCCAGGCCGCCCCGCTTAAAGCGCGAGGGGGTTGGCCATGGGCCGCGGCCGGGCTAAGGCAAAGCAGACCAAGGTTGCACGCGAGCTCAAGTACAGCTCGCCGTCGACTAACTTCGACAGCCTCCAACGTGAGCTGTCGAGTGCGCCGTCCAACTCCCACCGGAACGGGTCCTACAGCGACCAGCGTTCCGAGGACAGCGCGTCGTCGCGCTGGGACGACGAAGACAACGACGACTGGCGTCGTTGACGCCCGCCGTCACCGGCACACACTTGCGCAGCACCGAATGAGGGGGAGCCCTACCGGCTCCCCCTCATTCTCCGCGTGCGCACCACAAGTGCGCCAGGGCAGCAACCGAAAGACGAACCGCCCGAACCCCTGAGGGGCTCGGGCGGTTCGTCTTGTGCTCAGAAGTCCTAGAAGCGCGGGTGCTCGCCGACCATGCGAACCGTATCGGCGCCGTCGTGCTTGTCCGACGCCTTCGCCACGGTCCCGAGGGTCCAGCAGTCGATGTGCCGGGCCGTGAGCACGGCGAGCGCGCGGTCCACGTCCTCGGGCGCGACGATCGCGACCATGCCGACGCCCATGTTGAACGTCGCCTCCAGCTCGGCCCGCTCGACGCGGCCGCGCTGACCGATCATGGTGAACACCGGTGCGGGGGTCCACGTTCCGCGGTCCAGCTCGGCGACGAGGCCCTTCGGCATGACGCGGGCCAGGTTGTTGGCGAGGCCACCGCCGGTGACGTGGCAGAAGGTGCGCACGTCGGTCTCGGCGATCAGTGCGAGGCAGTCCTTCGCGTAGATCTTCGTCGGCTCGAGCAGTTCCTCACCGAGGGTGCGGCCGAACTCCTCGACATGCCCGGTCAGCGACATCCGGTCGATCTCGAGCAGCACCTTGCGGGCCAGCGAGTAACCGTTCGAATGCAGACCCGACGAGCCCATCGCGATCACGACGTCGCCCGGACGCACCCGGTCCGGCCCGAGCAGGGCGTCCGCCTCGACGACACCGACACCGGTCGCGGAGAGGTCGTAGTCGCCGTCCGCCATCACGCCGGGATGCTCGGCGGTCTCGCCGCCCAGCAAGGCACACCCCGCCAGGATGCAGCCCTGCGCGATGCCGCCGACGATTTCCGCGACACGCTCCGGGACGACCTTGCCGACCGCGATGTAGTCCTGCAGGAACAGCGGCTCCGCGCCGCACACCACGAGGTCGTCGACGACCATCGCGACGAGGTCGAGGCCTACGGTGTCGTGCTTGTCGAGGGCCTGCGCAACCGCGAGCTTGGTGCCGACGCCGTCGGTGGACGCCGCCAGCAGCGGCTCCTTGTACCCGCCCTTGAGGGCGAACACGCCGGCGAATCCGCCCAGTCCGCCGAGCACCTCGGGACGGCTGGCCTTCTTCGCGAGCGGGGCGAACAGCTCCACTGCCCGGTCTCCTGCAGCGATGTCGACCCCCGCCGCAGCGTAGGACGCGCCGGCGGCGTGGGGCTTCTGGTCGTCGGTCATCGGGTTACTCAGCTCCAGCTGTGATCTCGTCAGTGCACCTGGCACTGCCTGGGTCTACGTGGTGTCGAAGTCATCGACACGAGTATGGGTCCTCGTGCGGCCGCTCAGGGTCGACTCAGCGCACTCGCGTTGTCGTTGTCCTGCTTCGTCGCCGCGCCTGCGGTCTGCTCGAGCATTCCCTCGAGCACGTTCTTGCCGATTTCCGTCGGCAACTCGATCGGGTACTCACCGTCGAAGCAGGCCATGCACAAGCGCGACGCCGGCTGTTCGGTCGCCGCGACCATCCCGTCGACCGAGATGTAGCCGAGCGAGTCCGCACCGATCGAACGGCGCACCCCCTCGATCATCTCCTCGACGTTGCCCGGCTCGTGGTTCGTTCCGCCTGCGCCGTTGGCGATCAGCTCCGCGGGTGACGCGAAGTCGATGCCGTAGAAGCACGGCCATTTCACCGGCGGCGATGCGATCCGCACGTGAATCTCGAGCGCACCGGCCTCGCGCAGCATGCGGATCAGCGCGCGCTGCGTGTTGCCGCGGACGATGGAGTCGTCGACGACGATCAGACGCTTGCCGCGAATGACGTCACGCAGCGGGTTCAGCTTGAGCCGGATACCGAGCTGGCGGATGGTCTGCGACGGCTGGATGAACGTCCGGCCGACGTACGCGTTCTTCATCAGGCCCTGGCCGTACGGGATGCCCGAGCCCTGTGCGTAGCCGACCGCGGCGGGGGTGCCGGACTCCGGGACCGGGATCACCAGGTCGCCGTCGATCGGGTGCTCCTTGGCGAGGCGACGACCGATGTCGACGCGCGTCGCGTGCACCGACCGACCGGCGATGGTCGTGTCGGGTCGGGCCAGGTAGACGTACTCGAAGACGCAGCCCTTCGGCGTCGGGTTCGCGAAACGCGAGGAGCGCACGCCGTCGGCGTCGATCGCGAGCAGTTCACCGGGCTCGATCTCCCGGACGAACGAGGCACCGACGATGTCGAGGGCGGCGGTCTCGGACGCGACGACCCAGCCCCGATCCAGTCGACCGAGCACCAGCGGGCGGACGCCGTGAGGGTCACGCGCCGCGTACAGGGTGTGCTCGTCCATGAAGGTCAGGCAGAAGGCGCCCCGCAGCGTCGGCAGCAGCTCCATCGCGGCCTGCTCGATGGAGCGGTCGGCCGCCGCGTGCGCGAGCAGCGCTCCGACGATGTCGGAGTCGGAGGTGGCGCCTCCGGGCCGCTTGCTGTTCATCAGGCCCGCGGCGCGTGCCCGCTCGGCGAGTTCGGCGGTGTTGACGAGGTTGCCGTTGTGGCCGAGCGCGATGCCCGTGCCCGCGGCGGTCGTGCGGAAGATCGGCTGGGCGTTCTCCCAGGTGGTGGACCCGGTGGTCGAGTAGCGACAGTGCCCGACGGCGACATGCCCCGGCATCGCGCCGAGGGTCTGCTCGTCGAAGACCTGACTGACGAGACCGAGGTCCTTGAACACCAGCACCTGGGAACCGTCGGCGACGGCGATGCCCGCGGCTTCCTGCCCGCGATGCTGCAACGCGTAGAGCCCGTAGTACGTGAGCTTCGCCACATCCTCACCGGGGGCCCACACACCGAAGACGCCACATTCCTCGCGGGGCGGCTGCTCGTCCTGATCGGACATGTCTGCGGGTGCGAGAAGATTCGGGCTGCTGACCGAGAGATCGGCTGAAGTCACCGGGGTTGCTCCCTTTGAAGGGTGGGTGCGGGGGGCATGCTCAGTCTACGGCCAGTGAGGCAGTGCTCTCACCACGGGTGGCTGCGCCTGTCGTCGCGGTCACACCGCAGATCACACGGGCATCAGCGGCAACCAGTGCGCGATCTCCCCCGCCCGGCTCCCCGACGCCGTCACGGTTCCCGCCGCGACCGCCCCGTCGAACGTGACGCGCCCGGTGACCAGCTGCAGCCAGGTGCGCGGGTCCGTCTCGACGACGTTCGGTGGAGTCCCGCGCGTGTGCCGGGGTCCTTCGATGCACTGCACCGCCACGAACGGCGGCACCCGCACCTCCACGGACGACCCCGGTGCGACGTCTTCGAGGGTCCGGGCGCTGAGCCGGACCGCGGCCGCGATCTCGGCCCGCGCGGGGGCCGCGGCGTCCGCGTCGGACAGCCACTCCCCCACAGCCGTCACCGCGGACCGCATCTGGGCGGGGTCGATTCTCTTCCGGGCAGGCACGCCGCCAACCTACCGGCCCAGGTCTGAGGGGATTCGTTCGATGGGCAGCCACAGCTCGCCACGGCCGGATTCCCCGCCCGGGTCCGGGTGGATGGTCAGCAACTCCGGTCCCTCGATCCACTCGTACGGATTCGCCGGGAACCATTCGGTCGCTGCATCGGCCCACAGATGTTGCAGTGCCTCCGGGAACTTTCCGTCCGCCTCGAACACCACCCACAACCCGGAGGGAACGTCGATCCGGGCGAGATCTCCGCAGTCGGCGGCTGTGGTCGCCACCGCGCGCCAGTACTCGACCTCTGCTCCTTCGGAACGCGACTCGGCCAGCCGCACCGTCACCGCCAGCGGGCCCGCCGGTTCGGTGTTCGACAGAGACAGCAGCAGGGCGCGAGCGTCGCCGTCGATGCTCTTCTCGAATTCGACGATCGCCGGATTCGGTCCCTCGTGGACGACCGGAACCGTGGTCCGGTAGCCGACCAGCGCGAACGCGTCCTTGTCGACGATGCGATGACGCATGTCGCTCCTTCCCTCCACACGCAGGTGGAATCTCAACGGGGGTTGGGAACGAAGGACCGAGCCGGGCTGTCGAGCCTGGCCGGGCGTCAGCCCGTGCATCGACTTGAACGCGCGGGTGAACGCGGCAGCCGAGCCGTAGCCGAAGCGGACCGCCACATCGACGACCGGCTCACCGGCGAGGACGTCGGCCGTCGCGACGGTCATTCGACGCCGACGGACATACTCCGACAACGGCATTCCCGCCAGCGTCGAGAACATGCGACGGAAGTGGTACTCGGACGTCAGAGCGACCCTCGCGACGTCCGAGATGTCGAGGTCGCCTTCCAGTCGCTGCTCGATCAGGTCGATCGCGCTGTTCCATTCCTGCACGTGTTCCTCCGTTTCCGCGTGCGACGCTACGGGCCCGGCGATACCCGATGCGCACCGTTTCATGCCCGGAAATGTGCGTTCCCGATACATCCCCGCGGCTTCGCCCGATGGCAGCTCTGCCGGCGATTCCCACGTCGGCAAGCGCAACCTCGTGTGCATCGGAAGATCCCTGATTCGTGCGGTCCGCCCGGCGCCAGGCGTCGTCCTCCATTCGACCGACAGCCGATGTGAGCTGGTAGAAACCAACATTCGTCAGCCGGTGCCATCGATGGCCCGTCGAACTCGACCCACCGAGGTGTCTTCCGTGTCCGTGCCGTTCGATCCGAACCAGTCGTCCCAGGGTCTCCGCGGTCCTGTGGCTGCACACCCTGCGCCGAAGAAGAGCACGAAGCGGCTCTGGATCACCGGTGGGGTGGTCGGCCTGCTGGTGCTCGTCGGGGCGTGCGGCGGCGAGAACGAGAAGACCTCGGAGCCGACGCCGTCGCGTTCGACAACCACGTCGACTGCCCGGACGACGACCGCTGTGCCGTCGACTACTCCCGCTGCGACCTCCCCGGCTTCGCTGCCGACATCGGAGGCGGTCGCGCCTGCCTCGAATTCTCCGGCACTGCGGGCAACACCGGCGGTTGTTGCTCCTGCACCGGTCGATGTGTACACGCCGCCGCCGACGACGCAGTACGTGGCGCCCGCGCCCGTCCCGTTCGTTGCGCCGGCACCCGAGCCGGCTCCCGAACCCGAGGTCGTGGCGCCGAAGCCGCAGACCGGTGGCGCGAGCTACGCGAGCTGCGCCGCTGCCCGGGCTGCCGGTGCCGCACCGTTGTATGCCGGGTCGCCGGGCTACAGCTCCAAACTGGACCGGGACAAGGACGGCGTGGCATGCGAGAGCTGACGTAGCGAGGCGCCCCGAGATCCGGTCTCGGGGTGCCACGTCCGAACAAGTTCGGGCACCGGACTGCGCCGCTGCCACCGCCTGGTCAGCCGTCGGACACCGACCTTCCGGTCACCGTCCGCCCGGCAGCCGTCTCGGCCGCCACGGCCCCACCCGCGTTGACGGCCAGGTGCAGCAGCGCGGGCGCGAGCACGCTGCCGCTGCGTTCCCGCAACTGATCGAACAGCAGCGACGCCGCCGCCGTCAGCGCGACGGTTCCGACGACCGAGTCACCCGCATGCCGCGCAGGGGTGACGTGCCACAACCCGAACGCTGCCGCGCCGAGGACGGGCGCCCAGCGAGGTGATGCCCGTCTGGCCAGCGCGTAGAGCACCGAACGGAACACGACCTCTTCGGCGAGCACGGTCCCGAGGGGGATGTGCACGAACACCCATTCGGTGTGGTCCGCGCGCCGCGCACCCGACGCCATCCGTGCGCGTACCGGTGGGACCGCGAGCATCGCCGGGTACGCGAGCGTCGGCAGCGTCGACGCCGCCACACCGACGAGCAGCCCACGACGCCAGGCGGTCCATCCGAGTTCCGCGAAGCTCACGCCGCCCACGACGGCCGCTCCCCCGACGACGACCGCCGTCACGGTGTTCGCCGAGGCGCGGCCCCGCGCGCCCAGCGCCAGCCGGGGCAGCACGACACCGTTCCACGCGACCAACGCCGCCGCGCATCCCACCGCTGCGGCGCCGGCCGTGCGCCTCATTTCTCGGGGCCCTGCGAGCCCGCGATGGCGTTCAGGGCCGCGCGGACGCGTTCGGTGTCGGTGGATGTCCAGCCGTCGGGGGCGCCGACCGCGGCGAAGCCGTCGACCATCACGGTGCCGTAGTTGTGCCCGTGCCCGTCGGGGACCCCTGCCGCGTTCGCGAGGTCGGCGGCGACCTGCCAGAACGTGACGAACGGGAACCAGCGCATCGACGGCAGGCGGTCGTAGCCGGGCGGCTCGGACAGCCAGTCGGGGCGGTTGAAGATCAGGTCCGGGCTCCACCACACCACGGGGTCCGACGGGTGCTGGATGTACAGCACCCGCGGGTGCAACCACGGCCCCTGCTGGGCGTCGAGGGCTGCGGCGTCCTCGGCGAACCGTACGACGAGGCCGTCGGAGTACTCGGGCTGGACTTCGGGGCTGCCGGGGTCGCGGCGGTCTTCGAGGGTGCTCCACAACCGGTTCGAGTTGGGTGGACCCACCCACAGCACCCCGTCGACCATCTCGCGGATGTCGGCGAGCCCGTCGAACGCTCCCTCACCGGCCTGCGTGCCGAGAGACTCGCCGTAGACGAGCAGTTTCGGGCGCGTCGCCTCGGGTTCCTGCAACCACCGTTCGTGCACGCGGTGGACGAGGGCACGGCCGGCGTCGGCCGCCTTCTCCCGGTCCGCGAGGAACGACACCCAACTCGGCAGGTACGAGTACTGACTGGCGACGAGGGCGGTGTCGCCGTTGTACATGAGCTCGACGGCGTTCGCAGCCGTCGGATTGACCCAGCCGGTGCCGGTCGTGGGGATCACGACGAGCGCCTTGCGTTGGAACGCCCCCGTACGTTCGAGTTCGTCGATGACGATGTCGAGGCGGGCGTCGGGGTCCTCGGCCGTCTGCAGTCCGGCGTAGACGCGGATCGGTTCCTTCGCCGGGGCGCCGTTGTTGTATTCGGACAGTTGCTCGGCATGCAGTCCGCGGTACACGAAATCGCGCCCCTCGTAGCCGAGGGTTTCCCACGGTGCGTACGACTCGGGACTCCCGGAGCGTTCGGCGCGCATGGGCCGCACCACCTCGGCGCGGGTTTCGTCGTTCTGGAGGCTGAATGCCGAGTTCATGAACGAATAGACGCCGTTGAACAGGACGTCGGTGACGAGGGTGTAGGCGAGGAACGCCACGAGGACGGCACCGATCGGCGCCGCCGCCGACCGGGGCACACGTAGCCACTTGTTCAGGTAGCGGGCGATGAGGAGCACGAGGTCGCGCAGCACCCGCCAGAGTGAAATGAGCAGTGCCGCAACGGCTGCACTCAACGCGAGGGTCCGGAGGTAGCCGGTCGTCGTCGTGCCCTCGGCGCCCATGAGTGCGGCCAGTTCACGCTGCCAGCCGGCGGCGTACACGAGCATGATCAGCGCCGCGGCGATCGAGAGCACGGGCACCGCGACCTTCGTGATCTGCTGCAAACGCACTGGCGGCGGCCACCAGGTGAGCTTGGAGAGCCAGTAGCGGTGGGTGGCCCAGCCGACGATGCATCCGAACGCGTAGCCGATGGCGGCGGTGATGCCGCCGATCAGGCCCTGGTACAGCCAGTCCCGGGGCAACAGCGACGGCGTCAGCGACCAGCAGAAGAACAGGGCACCGAACGCGATGCCGGTGAAGTCGAGGCTGAGCAGCCCCCACGCCCACGCGACGAACGGGTGTTTCTCCGCGAGCCGCTCCGAGGACCACGGGAGGTGCAGATCGTCCCCCTCGAACCAGAGAGCGATCTTGCGGCGCAGGCCGGGCCCGTCCTTCCCCCTCGGCGGCCCCGATTCGGCACCCGAACGCACCGGAACCCGGGACGGATCGGCGGGTGCCTGATCCGTCCCGGGTTCCGGGGTGGTGTCCGTGTGGGTCACATGGCTATCCAAACAGCGCGGGCAGCGTTCCCTCGGAGGTGGCGCGCAGCGTGTCGAGGGTGACCGAGAAGTGGCCCTGGACCTCGACGGAGTCGGAGCCCTCGTCGACGACGCCGATCCGCACCCACGGCAGGTTGCGCGCGGTGCACATGCCGGTGAAGCGGGTCTCCTCCGTGCGCGGCACCGCGACGAGCACGCGGCCTGCGGACTCGGAGAACAGCGTCACGAAGGGGTCCGCGCCCTCGGGAAGCAGGATGCGGCAACCGGTTTCGCCCGCCAACGCCGCCTCGACGACGGCCTGCGCGAGGCCGCCCTCGGAGAGGTCGTGGGCGGCGGAGACCAGTCCGTCGCGCGAACCCGCGAGCAGGATGTCGGCGAGCAGACGCTCACGCTCGAGGTCGACCTTCGGGGGAACACCACCGAGGTGATCGTGCTCGACCTGCGCCCAGATGGAGCCGTCGAACTCGTCGTGGGTGTCGCCGAGCAGGATCAGCGTCTCGCCGGGCTCGAGGCCGAGGCCCGTCGGGATGCGACGGTGCACGTCGTCGATGACACCGAGGACCGCGACGACCGGCGTCGGGAGGATCGCGGTGGCGCCGGTCTGGTTGTAGAAGCTGACGTTGCCGCCGGTGACCGGGATGCCGAGCTGCGCGCAGCCGTCGGCGAGGCCGCGGACCGCCTGCTGGAACTGCCACATGACGCCCGGATCCTCCGGCGAACCGAAGTTGAGGCAGTTGGAGACGGCCTTCGGGGTGGCGCCGGTGACGGCGACGTTGCGGTACGCCTCGGCGAGCGCGAGCTGTGCGCCGGTGTACGGGTCGAGCGCGGTGTAGCGGCCGGACGCGTCCGTCGCGAGGGCGATACCGCGGCCCGACTTCTCGTCGATGCGGATGACGCCGCCGTCGGCGTTCTCCGCGAGGACGGTGTTGCCACGGACGTAGCGGTCGTACTGCTCGGTGATCCACTTGCGGCTGCACAGCGCAGGCGAGGCGATCATCTTGAGGAGCGTCGCCTCGAGCTCGGCGTCGGTCTCCGGACGCGTGAGGCCCGCGGTGGTGTTCGCGATCAGCGCGTCCTGGCTGTCGGGACGCTGCACGGGACGCTCGTAGACGGGGCCTTCGTGCGCGATGGTGCGGGCGGGCGCGTCGACGACGGTCTCGCCGTGCCAGTCGATGACGAGGTGCTCGCCGTCGGTGACCTCACCGATGACGGTGGCGAGGACGTCCCACTTCTTGCAGACGGCCATGAACGCGTCGACGTTCTCCGGCGTCACGACCGCGCACATGCGCTCCTGCGACTCGCTCGAGAGCACCTCGGCCGCGGTCATGCCCGTGGCACGCATGGGGACGCGCTCGAGGTTGATGTGCATGCCGCCGTCACCGGCCGCGGCCAGCTCGGACGTCGCGCAGGACAGGCCGGCGCCGCCGAGATCCTGGATGCCGACGACGAGCTTCTCTCGGTACAGGTCGAGACAGCACTCGATGAGCACCTTCTCGGTGAAGGGGTCGCCCACCTGCACGGCGGGGAGCTTCTTGGGGCGTCCGCCCGACGACTCGTCGAAGGTCTCGGACGCGAGGACGGACACGCCGCCGATGCCGTCGAGGCCGGTGCGGGCACCGAACAGGATGATCTTGTTGCCGACGCCGGACGCGAACGCCAGGTGCAGGTCCTCGACGCGCATCGCACCCGCGCACAGCGCGTTGACGAGCGGGTTGCCCTGGTAGGACGCGTCGAACACCGTCTCGCCGCCGACGTTGGGGAGGCCGAGGGAGTTGCCGTAGCCGCCGACACCGCGGACGACGCCGTCGACGACGCGACGGGTGTCGGGGTGGTCGGCCGCGCCGAACCGCAGCTGGTCCATGACCGCGATCGGGCGCGCGCCCATCGCCATGATGTCGCGGACGATGCCGCCGACACCGGTCGCGGCGCCCTGGTACGGCTCGATGTACGACGGGTGGTTGTGGGAT
The DNA here is from genome assembly GCF_005503035.1 of Rhodococcus sp. Q. Lineage (NCBI taxonomy): Bacteria > Bacillati > Actinomycetota > Actinomycetes > Mycobacteriales > Nocardiaceae > Rhodococcus > Rhodococcus sp. Q. The sequence goes on along the minus strand of NZ_SCOY01000003.1, from coordinate 213,721 downwards.
TCGACCTTGAAGGTGACGGCCCAGCCGTCGCCGATGTCGACGACGCCTGCGTTCTCGCCGATGCCTGCGAGCATCGAGGACCGCATCTCGTCGGTGGTGGTCTCGCCGAAGTACTTGAGGTGCACCTTCGACGACTTGTACGAGCAGTGCTCGGACCACATCACCGAGTACATCGCCAGCTCGGCGTCGGTGGGACGGCGACCGAGGATCTCCCGGATACGGGCGTACTCGTCGTCCTTGAGTCCCAGTTCCCGGTAGGGCTGGGCGACATCGGGGGTCGCGGCGGCTTGGGTGACGGTATCGACCTGCGATGACACGAGGAGTCGGGTCCTTCCCTGGAGGATCGAATGGGCAGGCACGTAGGGCACTGCCAGCACAAAGTCTAGCCGGGCGGCGACGACGTGGCCGCACTGGTCACCCCAGGGTGGGCTCGGTCACTCACGGTCCGAGTGGGTGCCGGCTCCACGGGTTCCGTCAGACTCCGTTGTCCGGCAGCGCTTCGACTGCCTCGGTCAGCTGCCGCTCCAGGTCGGCACCGATCCTCTCGAAAACGAGCTTGAGCGCGGGCGACGCGAGTTTCGCGATCCCCCGCATCTCCACCTCGTTGGTGTAGGTCAACTCGGAGCCCTGGGGAGCGGACTCGACCGTGATGGTCTCCGTCGACGTCGCGGTGTCGTTGTGACCCTTCAGAACCACCTGGTCGGCGGTCCACTGCTCGAGGGTGTACGTCAATTCGGTGCCGATCCCGGCGATCTTGGACTCGTTGTGCCACCTCGATCCGACACGAACGGGCCCCTCGTCGAGGCGGACGCAGCGCACGGTGCCGGGATCCCACTGCTCCGCGTTCGAGAAGTCGGCCAGATAACGAAGCACCCGCTCGGGTGCGGCGGGCACGACGAACGTTCGGGTCACGGTGGTCATCGTGCTCTCCTCGGCGTTGTCGATCGCGGCGCTGACGTCGTTGGTCTGCCCTGTCGTCACGCCGGTCAAACGCGAGTCGTGCCGGGCCGCGGATTCCCCTCGCTGCGGCGCCGATCCACCCGGGATCAGGTCAGCCGCGCAGGCGCGCGACCTCCTGCCGAGCGAAGAGCACGGTGCCTGTGTCGCGTCCGCCGGCCTCCGCGAGCTGGTCCGCGAGGTCGTGCACGGCTTCGAGGACGTGATCGCGTTGGCGGCGCTCCGCGCGACTGTCTCCACGCTTTCGGTACCTGCGGCGTGCCTTGCGGTCGCCGGACAGGGTGTCGACCTCTTCGTCGGTGACGACGCCGCTGGCTGCCTCGGGGGCGAGGACGGCGCGCATGAACGTCCGTTCCCGAGGCACCGTCATCGCGAACACTCGGGTGACGACGACGATCGCGATGGCGATGACGCCGATCCACAGCAGGAACATCAGCGCCGTGTTCCCGCCCGCGATCCCCCCGATGTTGTCCCAGACCCCGTGCAGCAGCATGGCGGTCGCCATCAACGCGAGCCCCAGGCCGCGCCGTCGTGGTTCGGCCGGACGGCCCAGGAAATACACCAGGCCGGCGCCGAACACCGCGCTGTAGAGGATGTGCGCCGCGACGCCCATCCCCATGCGCATGACGATTGTGAACATCGCGTTGCCCACCGGATTTGCACCGAACTGCGCGGCACTGGAAGCGAGTGCGTACTGGATGTCTTCGAGGATCTGGAATCCGAGCCCGATGAACGCACCGAGGACGAAGCCGTCGAACGCGGTGCGCACCAGCCGGGGCGCGAGCGCGATGAGCAGCAGGATCCCGATGCCCTTCGAGATCTCCTCGGTGAACGGCGCCGTGAGACCCGCGCCCCAGTCCGCCGCCCATGCCTGACCGAACAGCTTGCCCCAGATCTCGAGCATGGGGGTGTTCGCGTTCGCCGCCAACGCCCACGGCGCGGCGGCTGCGCCCCACACGAAGGCGAGCACGATCAGCTTCCACGACTGGTGCGCGTAGCGGTCGATGCGCTGCGTGAACCACCAGAAGAGGGCGCAGTACAGGGCGAACAGGACGGTCGCCACGATCAGTGCTTCCCCGTAGGCGGGGGCCTGCCCACCCGCGTACCGCGTGAAGCTGACGGCGCCGATTGCCACCAGCACGACGTACACCCAGAACGCCAGGTTGCGGGGCTGCGCGAAACGGAAGGTCTGACCCCACCCGGAATTGCGGATCGCGTCGACGCGGGCGGCCAGCAGCGCGTCGACGGAAGCGGTCGACTCGGTACTGCGCGGGACGGTCATCGCTGCTCTCCTCGGTTGTCGGCGGCGATGCTGGTGATCATTCCGGCGACCTCGGTCGCCGCGACACCGGTCGTCTCGACCGGGCCGGTGACCACGACCTCCACTCCGGTGCCGTCGATGACGAAGGCCGCGATGGCGCCGTCGGCGGAGACGCTGCGGTAGCGGGACATCACTCCCTGTTCACCGCTTGTCGTGATCACCGGCAGCGGGTCACCGACGACGTGGGGGCCCGCCTCCCCGGTCAGGACATCCGTCGTCTGCCGCACCTGATCGAGCAGTGAAGTCGGGGTGCCGTCCCACTTCGCGGTTCGGACGGAGAAGGCAACCGCACCGTTGTCGACCTCGGCGGTCTTGCCGACCCCGGAGCGCGGCTCGCCCCCGATCACGGTGCCGTCGACGATCGTCCATCCGGCGGCGGGAGAGAACACGACCCCTCCGTCGAGTGCGATCCGGTCGCCCGCACGGGCGGTTTCACCGTGGGTCATCGCCCCGTTGACCGCAGGAATCACCATCGCGAACAACACCGCGAACACGACCACCACCAACGCGGGTGCGATCGTGGCCCGCTCGAGCCCGAACCATCTGCGCTCGACGGGTACCCACCCGTCGGGAGCGACTGCGTGTGTGCCCGTCACCTGGCGACCCTTCCGTCGTGCCGCGGGTGATCGACCCGGTGGCACCGGCAATTGATGTTCACAGTTGATCACGTCGGGCGCCGAGTGCGCCGTCGACGTGGCCGGTCACCGCCCGGTCGGTGTCGTGGTTCCGGGATGACGTTCGTCACGATTGTCCGCAACACGTGTGGCTTCGACCCTGCGGTAGTAGCGGTACGCGGCGAACACCACGACGGCAAGGAGGACGGTGGTGAGGATGCTGCCCTCGACGCCGTAGTCCCCTCCGGTCAGGATCGCCGATCCGGTGGAGTCGGGGCCGACGTCGAAGAGGGTGACCTCGCGGAAGCTGGAATCCCCCGGTAGGCCGAAGATGTTGCTCTGCGCCATGTTCCACGCCGTGTGGATGCCGGCCGCCAGCCAGATGGAGCCCTGGGCCAGCGACAGGAACGAGAACAGGAGTCCGAACAGGAAGATGTTCCAGGCTAGGGGACGCGGACGGCGTTCTCGGGCTTCGGATTCGACTCCCTGAAAGCCGGGCGCGTCACGCCAGGGCCATCCCCTTCGTCTCCGGCACCTTGCGGGCCGTGAACACGAGCGCGACGACCGCGAACACCGTATACAGGCCGTACGTGAGCGGCAGGCTCACGTCGGCGAGGGTCGGGAAGGTGCGGGTGACCAGCCAGTTCGCCAGCCAGTTGACCATCACGGTCAACGACAGCGCGACGGTGCGGATACGCGTGTCGAACAGTTCGCCGAGGACGACCCACATCAACGGGCCCCAACTGACGCCGAACGCGACGACGAACAGGTTGGCGGCGACGAGCGCGACGGTGCCCGCCGGCTGCGGGAGCGTCACGTCGTCCCCGGAGCCGGTCGCGGATGCGAAGCACACCGCGAGGGTGCCGAGGGTGACGGCCATGCCCGCGGCGCCGCCGATCATCAGCGGCCGCCTGCCCAGCCGGTCGACGAGCCCGATCGCGACGATCGTGGCGGCGACGTTGACCAGTGCGGTGAGCAGGCTGGTGACGAAGGCGTCGTCCTCGGAGAAGCCGACGGACTTCCACAGGGTTGTGGAGTAGAAGAAGATAACGTTGATTCCAACGAACTGCTGCAGGGCGGCGACCACGACGCCGACCCAGACGATCGGCTTGAGTCCGAGCACAGCTCCACGAAGGGCGGCAAACCCGCCGGTGGGCTCGCGGTCCCCCTCCCGTGCGGGCTCGGGTAGCCGCAGTGCGATCAGTACCTGAACCACCGCCACCACCGCGATGACGACGAACATCCAGCGCCACGCGTGACCGCCCCACGGCACGTCCGCGTCCGCGGAACCGGCGGCGGTGCGCAACGCGTAGTCGGCGAGGAGTCCGCCGAAGATGCCGACGACGATGGCCAGCTGCCACAGCGACCCGAGCCGGCCCCGGATCCGATCCGGGGAGATCTCGGTGATGTATCCGGGAACGACGACGGACAGCAGTCCGACACCGAACCCGACGACCAGTCGGCATCCCGCGAGCGGCGCCACCGCGAAACTCAGTGCGGCGAGCAGTGATCCGACGGCGATCACGACCCCGCCGAGTCGCATCGTGCCGGTGCTGCCGAGCCGGGCCGCGATCCGCCCCGCGGTGAGCGCGCCGGCGGCGCATCCGAGAATCGAGACGGCGACCACGAATCCGACGAAGGAACTCGCGAGTCCGAAATCGGGTCTGACACCGTTGATCGCACCGTTCATCGTCGAGGTGTCGGCACCGAACAGCAGTCCTCCGACTGCCGCACCCGCGGCGGACCGGGTGGCAACCCGTGTCGAGTCCATCGCCTCATCTTGCCCCGAGCCCACGGGATTCCGAAGCAACCCCGGAGGTTTCGCCTACCCGAGTCGACCTGCCACCGACAGCCCACCGACCACTTCGGCTGCGGCGTTCATCGCGGGAGCGCCCGCACGACGGGAAGTTCGGGTCGACGATGCGGCCGCCATCCTCACGGTCCACGTTGCCCGTGCCGGTCACTCCGTTACCGGCACGACCTCCCCGCTCGGCAGCTCGGTTCCGATACGTCGCGCTTCGCCTGTGACCGCCGGGTCGGGGCGGTCGGCCTGGTCCCCGGATGCCATCTGCAGTCCGTTCAGGTCGGTGCGGAAGTAGATGACGTTGTAGCGATCCCAGGTGGTGCCGACGAATTCGAGGTATCGGCCGCTGCTCCACGGGTGCATGAACCCGCCGTACAGCGCGGGCACCAGGATTCCGGACAGGATCGTCTGGGTGCCGCTCCACGGGCCCTCCAACGTGTCGGCCTGCCGGATCACCAGGGAGTTCGTCTGGTCCGTGTACATCGCGACGTACTTGTTCAGGTACGAGTTCCACTGCACGGACAGCTCGCTGACCGGCGACTCGATCACCGCGACCGCCGACGCCAGGTCCGGCACCCACGCCGAGCCGTTCCAGTAGGTGTAGGCGCCGAGGTCGGCGATCTGCGCCTCGGGGACGCGGGCGAGCAGCGCGCTGCCGCTGCGTCCGGACCGGGTACCGAACTCGTAGACGAATCCACCGTTCTTGACGAACGCGCTCTGCTGGAAATCCGCGTTGCGGGCGTCGAAGTTGGGGATGCCGGGGATGTCGAGGCCCGCGACGTTGGGGCGCGCGGTGAGCGGGTCGAGGGTCCAGTTCTCGCCGTTGTCCGTCGACGACGCGAGAGCCGAGTACAGGGTCGTCCAGTTGCCGGGGGTGTCCCACGACTGCACACCCATCACCCGCATGTACTGGACTCCGCCGACGGCGATGCCCGCGGTGGGGATGACGGTGTACTCACCGGGGATGCCGAAGCCGGGGACGACTTCCTTCGAGACGTTCGCGGGACCGGGCGGAACCGGCATGAGCGGAGACGAGTCGATGCGCATGCCGGTCGCGAGATCGGTGTCGGCGCTACGGAACAGGACGTTGGATCGCCAGTCGTCGCCCTCGGCACCGCAGTCGCCGACGGTGTCGCCGAACGCGATCATCGTCTGGTGGGCGCCACCCGCATTGTCGTTGTCCCACATGATGCCGAGGTCGGTGCCCGAGACGTTGAATCGGTTGATGGTGTCGTTCGGGCTACCCGGCCCGGTGACCATCTCGATCGCGCGGGTTCGACCGGTCAGGACCGGCAGGCCGCCGTCCGGTGAGCCGGTGATCCACGGCGGGAGCACCTTGCCGAGCGACCCGGTGCTGCCTCCCTCCGACTGACCGCACGGACCTCCGGGGGCGGCACCTGAACCCGCGGAGCCGGAGGAACCCGAGGAGCCGAGCGACTGCCCGGTGGCCGGGGTCGCGGCGCCGGCGGCGAGGACGACGGCGACGCCTGCGGCGACGACGGCTCCGCTCACGCGACGCACGGCGGTCGTTCGGAGATGCGTGGACAGATGGGAACGCACGGGCATGGGCCCTCCTCGTCGACGGCAGGTCGGTCGGCGCGGGCGCTACCCCCGCCGAGCCCAGACAATCACGAGACGCACGTGACGGCCGGGCCGGGTGGGGAAATCGTCAACTCGAGTCACTGCTCCCCCGAACGACATTGTCGCCGCGCGTCACGCACCTCGCCATCCGACGATCGGCGGACAGCCCGTCAGTCCTCCGGGGTGAGGAACGCGGCGAGTGCCTCCGCGTACGAGGTGACGTCCGCGGCGCCCATCAACTCCCGCGCCGAGTGCATCGCCAACTGGGGTGCCCCGACGTCGACGGTGGACAACCCGGTCCGCGACGCGGTGATCGGTCCGATCGTCGACCCACAGGGCAGGTCGGCGCGATGCACGTACCGCTGCAACGGAACCCCGGCGCGGTCGCAGGCGAGCGCGAACTCCCCGGTGCCCGCCGCGTCGGTGGCGTACCGCAGGTTCTGGTTGACCTTGAGGACCGGGCCGCCGTTCACGGTGATGCGGTGCGCGGGCTCGTGCCGGTCCGGGTAGTTCGGGTGGGTCGCGTGGGCCATGTCTCCGGACGCGCACACCGACCCGGCCATCGCCCGCAGGTAGTCCTCACGACCCCCGCCGCGGCCGAGGACGACCCGCTCCAGCACCGAGTTCAGCAAGTCCGAGAAGGCGCCGCGGTCGGACATCGACCCGACTTCCTCGTGGTCGAACAGCGCGAGCACCGGGATCGCCTCCCCCGGATTGTCGACGGCGCCGAGGAGCGCCTGGGTTCCGGCGTAGCAGGTGCCCTGGTTGTCGAGACGCGGCGCGGACACGAGTTCGGCGTTCAGGCCGACGACGGCACTGGGCGCCAGGTCGTGGGTCATCAACTCCCAGCCGAGAACCGCGTCGGCGTCGACACCGGCCTCGCCTGCGATGAACGAGAGGAAGCTGCGCGGCGACGTCCCGACGCCCCAGATCGCATTGACGTGGCGTTGCGGGTCGAGGCTGACGCCCTTGCGTTCCTCGGACAGGTGGATCGCCAGCTGCGGCACCCGCAGGATCGGCCGGTCGACGCGAACGAGGTGCTCCCGCAACCGGTTTCCGTCGCGGACGCTGATCCGGCCGGAGATGCCGAGGTCGCGGTCGAGCCACGAGTTCAGCCACGCTCCTCCGTACGGTTCGAGGCCGACCATCTGCCAGCCTGCCGACTCCAGGTCGGGGTGCTGCTTGACCCGCAGGTTCGGGCTGTCCGTGTGCCCGCCGACGATCCGGAACGGCGCGGCCTCGTGTCCGAATCCCTCGGTGCTCCACGCGACGAGCGACCCGCCGCGCACGAGGAAGTACCGGCCCGCCGCGCTGGGCCAGCCGTCGGCCTCGCGCAACTCCACGAACCCCGCGGCGGTCAGCTCACCAGCGACCGTCGCGCACACGTGGAACGGCGACGGCGACGCGTCGACGAACGAGCAGAGTCCGGGGGCGGTGGCGTCGGTCAGCGTGGGCATGACCGCGATCCTAGTGTCGACCCACGCGACCAGGGAGGGCCGGCGGATCGCGGACCGGCCCCACGCCACCGGTCCGCGGCCGCTGGCTCGAGAGGAGGATGGTGATGTGACCGTCAGTGTGTTCGACATGTTCTCCGTTGGCGTCGGGCCGTCCAGCTCGCACACGGTCGGCCCCATGCGGGCCGCGGCGATGTTCGCCGACCAACTGCAATCCATCGGGGTGCTTGCGGTGACGTCGACGGTCCGGGTCGACCTGTACGGATCGCTGGCCGCGACCGGCCGCGGGCACGGCACACTCGCGGCGGTGCTGCTCGGTCTCGAGAGGCACCGCCCCGAGACCGTGGACCAGGATCGGATGGATCGGTCACGTGCCCGCATGCGCGCAACCGGCGTCGTCGAACTCGGTGGCACGATTCGGATCCCACTCACCGAGGACGGGATCGTCCTGCATCCCCTGACCGTCGTCGAGGAACATCCGAACGCGATGCGGCTGACCGCGTCGGCGGACGACGACTCCGTCCTGTTCACGGAGATGTACTTCTCCGTGGGCGGCGGGTTCGTCGTCACCGGATCGGGATCGACCACTGCCACGACGCCGGAGCCCACCGGCGGGGTCTTCTCGTTCCGCTCCGCGGAGGATCTGCTGCGTCTCGCCGGCCGTCACGGATTGTCCATCGGTGAGATCATGGCGCGCTTCGAGTGCGAGACACGATCCGACGACGAGGTCCGTGACCACCTGCGGTACATCGCCCGGGTGATGCACGAGTGCCAGGAGCGTGGGTTCCAGCGTGACGGCCTACTACCCGGCGGCCTGGGGGTCGAGCGCAGGGCACCGGAGTGGCACCGGCGACTGGGCGCAGAGGACCCGCACCGCGACCCCGCGTTCGCCGAGGACTGGGTGAATCTCGTGGCGCTCGCCGTGAACGAGGAGAACGCCGCGGGCGGGCGGGTCGTGACCGCACCGACCAACGGCGCAGCGGGCATCATCCCGGCCGTGCTGGACTACGCGCTCCGCTACTCGGCGCGGGGCGTCGAGCATCCCGACGAGGCGACCGTCGCCTTCCTCCTCACGGCGGGCGCGATCGGGTCGCTCTACAAGGACGGTGCATCGATCTCGGGAGCCGAGGTCGGCTGCCAGGGCGAGGTCGGGGTTGCGGCGTCGATGGCGGCGGCCGGCCTCGCCGAGGTCCTGGGGGGCACCCCGGCGCAGGTCGAGAACGCTGCCGAGATCGCGATGGAACACAGTCTCGGGCTGACGTGCGACCCCGTCGGGGGTCTGGTGCAGATCCCCTGCATCGAACGCAACGCCATCTCCGCGGGCAAAGCGATCAATGCCGCTCGGATGGCGTTGCGTGGTAACGGCAATCACCGGGTCAGCCTGGACCAGGTGATCGCTACGATGCGGGAAACGGGAGCCGACATGAGCCGCAAGTACAAGGAGACGTCGACCGGCGGCCTCGCCGTGGCGGTCAACTTCGTCGAGTGCTGACGGGCAGGTTGCCCCGTCCGATTCGACACCGGCCCAATCGAATCAGGATCAGTGCGACTGACCCGTGACACAGAAGCGGTTGCCGTCCGGGTCGGTGAGCGTCACCCACCGGAACCCGTCCATGTCGTGCCGTTCGTACTCGGCCGCCCCCGCCGCGACGAGCCGCTCGACCTCGGCGTCCAGGTCGGGTGCCCCGAAGTCGAGGTGCACCTTGTTCTTCCCGGGTGTCGGATCCTCGACCTTCTGGAACGCCAGCTTGTACGGCGTTCCCGGCACCCCGACCATGTAGAACCAGCCGTCGTTGTCGGATTCGATGCGGCCGCCGGTCTGCTCCGCCCACCAGGTTGCGAGCGGTCCGGGCTCCGCGCTGTCGAACGTGATCATCCCCAATGTCAACGTCATGACCGCACGCTACCGCCGGGCACCGACAGGAACGGTTCGTCGACCGTCTCGGTACGGTGTGCGGACCACGACAAGCCGCATTCACGACGCATCACGGAGGCCACCGATGACCGCTGCCCCCACCTCCACCTCCGAATCGCAGACGGTCGCCAACCCGTCCATGCCCGCCGCGATCTTCCTGGTCGCGACGATCGACGCGGGCGGCGAGGACGGCACCCGCGCTCTGCTGGCCGACGCGGCCGGACTGCGCCGGGCGGTGGCGTTGCGGGCGCCGGGAGCCGGACTCGAGCTCATCGTCAGCATCGGCTCGGCGGCGTGGGACCGTCTGTTCACGGGGCCGCGGCCCGCGCAGCTGCACCCGTTCCCGGTGCTGCGCGGCGCCAAGCACCAGGCCCCGTCCACGCCGGGCGACCTGCTCTTCCACATCCGCGCGATGAGCATGGACGCGTGCTTCGAGCTGGGGCACCGGATCACGGAACGGCTTGCCGGCGCGGCGACGGTCATCGACGAGGTGCACGGGTTCCAGTACTTCGAGGACCGGGACCTGATCGGCTTCGTGGACGGTACCGAGAACCCGAAGGGCAAGGAGGCGGTCGTCGCCGTCACCGTCGGGGACGAGGATCCGGCGTTCAGCGGCGGCTCCTACGTTCACGTGCAGCGGTACGTCCACAACATGGAGGCATGGGAGGCGCTGCCGGTTCCGGATCAGGAGAACGTCGTCGGTCGCACCAAGCAGGACGACGTCGAGATGGACGACGACGTGAAGCCCGCGAACTCCCACGTCGCACTGACCGCGATCAAGGACGAGCAGGGCAACGGGCTGGAGATCCTGCGGGCCAACATGCCGTACGGCCGGGTCGGCGACGGCGAGATGGGCACCTACTTCATCGGCTACTGCAAGGACCCGGGCGTCACGGAGCGGATGCTGGAGAACATGTTCCTCGGCGACCCGCGCGGCAATTACGATCGCCTGCTGGACTTTTCGACTCCGGTGACCGGCTCCGCGTTCTTCACCCCGAGCGCCGACTTCTTCGAGGCACTGCCCACCTCGCCCACGAACTGACGGAGCACGGAGGGGCGGTCGTACCCGACCGCCCCTCCGCTCCGGTTCGTCAGTGCCCGGGCAGCACGCAGGCGGTGTCGAGCCCGAGGACGCGGTTGAGGCGCCCGAACGCCAACCACGACCCGATGCTCATCGACAGTTCGACGATCTCCGCATCGGTGTAGTGCGCCTTCATCCGATCCCAGAACTCGTCGTCGAGACCGTGGTGGTCGAGCGCGTACCGCTCGGCGTACTCGGCGGCGAGACGGGTGCGGTCGTCGAAGTTCTCGGTGGTGCGCCAGTTCTCGACGTCCTCGTCGAAGCCGAGTTCGACCTTCACGCCATCGCGTTCGGTCCGCCAGTCCTGGCAGAATATGCAGCCGTTGATCTGCGCGATCCGCAGCCGCGCCGCCTCGAAGGCGGGCAGGTCGATCGTGGAGTGCTCGTAGACGGACAGCGAGAACTGGGAGGCGGGGAGCCCGATGCCGGGCACCATCTCTCCCCACACGTAGCCGATCGGGTCCTTGCCCTCGGGAAGGTCGATGATCATGCCGGGGTCCTCTCGAAAGTGGTGGCGGTGAGCTTCCCGATCGCGGGCCGGATCGGGACGTCGAGCGCGTCGTACATGGCCGGCTCGTTCTCGACGAGCCAGTCGATGGCGCCGACCAGCCGGCCGACGGCGGTGGCGTTGCCGCCCGCAGACCTGTTGCCGCCCTCGTCGGTCGCCTCGATGGACACCTCGATGCGGGGCCTGCCCTCGATTATCACCCGGTGCGCGCCCGCGCCGCCGTCGGCGGGAGTGGGCCAGTCGGGTGCACAGGACGGGTGGATGCGGGTGACGTGCTCGATGACGATGCGCGGCTCGCCGTCGACGATGCCCTGCACCTCGAACCGCAGCGCGCCCTGGGTGCCCTCCTCGAAGTCGCCCATGGTCGCGGTGGTGACGGTGGTTTCCAGCGGCCTGCGCAGGAGCGTCTCGCGGATCTCGTCGAGTTCGACGCCGAGAGCTCGCGCCATCAGCCGGACCTGACCACCCCACACCATCGTCGGGATGCCCGGCGCGACCATCGGTGGCGCGTAGTCCATCGGCTGACCCATTCCGACGAGCCACCGGACGGAGTCGGGCTGGTCGTAGGTGGAGTAGTCGAAGATCTCCTGGCAGCGGATCACGTCGACGGTCGTCGCGAGACCGCTGAGCAGCAGCGGCAGCACGTCGTTGCCCCAGCCGGGGTCGATGCCGGACGCGAACAGCGACCCGCCGCCCTCGTCGATCGCATCCTGGATCGCTTGACGCATCTCGGCGGGCGCGCTGCGGTGGTCGTAGAGCGGATACAGCGACGTGGTCACGACGACGGCACCGGCCCGGATGGCCGCGACGATGTCGGCGAGCGCGTCGTCGGGTCTGATGTCGCCGGACGCCGCGTACACCACGGCGTCGGGCTTGGACGCGAGAACGGTGTCGATGTCGGAGGTGGCGGCGACCCCGAGGCCGCGGCCGACATCTCCGAGGTCACCGGCATCGCGGCCGACCTTGTCCGGGTTGTGCACGATCACGGCGGAGAGTTGGAGCGCTGGGTGCGCGTCCACCGCCCTGATCGCTGCCCGCCCGACGTTTCCCGTGCCCCAGACGACCGTTGTGATCATGACCGGGGACGGTACCGAACTGGAACACGTTCCCGTGGCGGATCAAGACATTTCGGCGCTGCGCTCGAACAACACCGGGTCGAACGAACACCGGGGTCGGACGAGGCTCACCGGCGAAACAGATCCACCTCGTCGTAGATGCCGGGCTCGTGGCCCGCGAGCGTCTCGATCCTGCCGACGAGTCGGTCGACGGCCGCTTCACCACCGCGTCGCGGGCCGGGTTCGACGATCACCGCGATCCGCGGATCGCCGTCGACGAGAACGGTGTGCCCCGCTCCCCCGGCGGGTGGACGCGGCCACTCGGGCGCGACGTCCGGGTCGATGCGCCCGACGTGTTCGACGACGACGGTCGGCGCCCCGGCGACCCAGCCCTGCACCTCGACACGCACGGCCCCCATTCCGCCCGCCTCGAATTTGCCCATCGTCGCGGTCTCCACCGTGACCTCCAACTCGACCCGCTCGACGACCTCGCGGATCTCGTCGAGTTCGACACCGAGGGCCCGCGCCAGCTGCCGGACGCGGTCGCCCCACACCATCGTCGGCATCCGCGGGGCGAGCATCGGCGGCACGAACGACAGCGGCTCACCCATCCCCATGAGGTAGCGGACGGAGCCCGGCAGGTCGTACTCCGAGTAGTCGACCGTCTCGGTGACGCGGATGGATGTCGTACCGTCGCCGACGCTGCGCAGGGCGAGCGGCAGGACGTGCTCGGCCCAGTCGGAGTCGACGTCACCGATGTGGAGCCTTCCGCCGCCGTCACGAATGGCGGATCGAATTTCCTCTCGCACAACGGGTTCGGATTTCCGGTGATCGTAGAGGGGATAGATCGGTGGCGTCACCACGACCGCGCCCGCGGACAGTGCCGCGACGACATCCGCGCGCGCATCCGTGGACCGCGTGGTTCCGGACCCCGCGTAGACGACGGCGTCGGGTCGCGTCGCGAGAACCGCCACCGTGTCGTCGGTGGCGACGACACCGAGCACCCGGCCCAACGCCGCGAGGTCACCCGCGTCGCGTCCCACTCGGTCCGCGGTGGTCGTCACGACCGCCGTCAACATGAGCGCGGGGTGCGCGTCGACGGCACGGATCGCGTCCCGCGCGACACTGCCGTCACCCCACACGATCGTCGAGATCATTGCCGGACGGTAGCAAAACAGTGCACCCTCGTCCGCCCGGGCAAGTTCACGTGGCCGAACGCCACATTCGGTCAGAGTCGGTAGGGCACCGGAAGCGGCCGCGTCAGAGGCTGCGGACGTCGGAAATGCGGAAGGCCCCGGAACCGAACACTTCTCGATTCCGGGGCCTGCCGACCGTGCGATGTCAGGCGGAGACGACGCTCTCGAGCACGGAGTAGAACATGCCGAGTCCGTCGTCGCTGGGGCCGGTGAGGGCCTCGGTGGCGTGCTCGGGGTGCGGCATCAGTCCGACGACGCGACCGTTCGCCGATGCGATGCCCGCGATGCCGCGCTGCGATCCGTTGGGGTTGTCGCCCGCGTAGCGGAACACGACGCGGCCTTCGCCCTCGAGTTCGTCGAGCACGGTCTCCGACGCCTGGTAGCGACCTTCGCCCGACTTGAGCGGGATGAGGATCTCGGCGCCCGACTCGTAGCGGGAGGTCCACGCTGTCGATGTGGCCTCGACCTTGAGCCACTCGTCGCGGCAGATGAAGTGCAGGCCTTCGTTGCGGGTCAGCGCGCCGGGAAGCAGGCCCGCCTCGCAGAGAACCTGGAAGCCGTTGCAGATGCCGAGAACGGGCATGCCGCCCTTCGCTGCCTCGACGACCTTGCCCATGACGGGCGCGAACCGGGCGATGGCACCGCAGCGCAGGTAGTCGCCGTAGGAGAAGCCGCCGGGGACGATGACGGCGTCGACGCCCTTGAGGTCGGCGTCGCCGTGCCAGAGGCTGACGGCCTCGCCGCCGGCGAGGTTCACGGCACGCGCGGCGTCGACGTCGTCGAGGGTGCCGGGGAAGGTGATGACTCCGACGCGGGCGCTCATGCCTCGACGTCGATTCGGCGCACCGCCCAGTCCTCGATCACCGTGTTGGCCAGCAGGCCCTCGGCGATCTTCTCGAGCTCGGAGTCCTCGACGCTTCCGTCGATCTCGAGCTCGAAGCGCTTGCCCTGGCGGACATCGGACACGCCGGCGAAGCCGAGTCGGGCCAGTGCCCCGACGATGGCCTGTCCCTGCGGGTCGAGAATCTCGGCCTTCGGCATGACTTCGACAACGACACGGGCCACGTGCTGCTCCTCGGTTGGTGCGGGTGTGCCCGGGAGAATCACGCCGGGCAACTGGCAGTTTACCGGTCGGGCCCGGCGCGCCGCGCACTCGGGCGACGCCCCTCCCTCGGGGGTGTGAGGCAGCGCATACTCGACGTCATGCAGCTCACACATTTCGGCCATTCCTGCCTGCTCGTGGAGCACCTCGGAACGAGGGTCCTGTTCGATCCCGGGACCTTCTCGCACGGTTTCGAGGGCATCACGGATCTCGACGCGATCGCGATCACCCATCAGCATCCCGATCACGCGGACGCCGCCCGTCTGCCCGCGTTGGTGGAGGCGAATCCGCGGGCGGCGTTGTTCGCCGACCCTCAGACGACGGACCTGTTCGGCGACGCCTGGACGGCGGTGCGACCGGGTGATGCATTCGACGTCGGGCCCCTGCACCTGCGCGGCACCGGCGGCAGGCACGCGGTGATCCATCCCGAGCTCGCGGTCATCGACAACACCGCGTTCCTGCTCGGCGACGACGAGAATCCGGCGCGGTTGCTGCACCCGGGCGATTCGCTGTACATCCCGTACGAGAAGGTCGACGTCCTGGCACTGCCTGCGGCGGCGCCGTGGCTGAAGATCTCCGAGGCCATCGACTATCTGCGGGCGGTGAATCCGCGGGTCGCTGTGCCGATCCACCAGGGAATCCTCGCGAACGAGGGGACGGGCATCTTCTACGGTCGCTACTCCGAGATGGCTCCCGACGGCACCGAGTTCCGGGTCCTCCCGTCGGAGGACTCCGCCGAAGTGTGACCGGACAACTCGTTACTTCGTTCCGCTAGTTTGGCGGGATGCCGAAAGTGATCGACATCGACCAGCGCCAGCAGGACATCGCGGAAGCGGTGTGGCGGGTCCTGCTCCGCGATGGGATCACCGCGGTGTCGGTGCGCGACGTCGCCGCCGAGGCAGGGCTGTCGCCCGGGTCGCTGCGGCACACGTTCGGGAGCAAGGCGGAGCTGCTCGCGTACTCGATGCAGTTGGTGCACCGGCGGGCGGAGGAGCGCGCCTACGCGCACGCCGACGTCGAGGACCCGCGGGATCGCGTGATCGCGATCGTCTCGGAGATACTTCCCCTCGACGAGACCAGGCGCTCCGAGCTGGAGGTGAACCTGGCGTTGATTGCCGAGGCGCCGGCGCATCCCGAACTGGGCGCGATCGCCCGCAACGCCCAGCACGCGCTGCGCGAGGGACTGACGATCCTCGTCGCCGACATGAAGCACCACGGGCTGTGTGCGCCGTGGCGGAACGTCGCCGACGAGGCGCGGCACCTGCACGCCCTGCTCACGGGCGCGGCGATGCATGCGATGGTCGGCGATCAGGACAGTCCCGCGTCGGCTCTGAAGATGGTCACCGACCACATCGATTCACTGGCGAAATAGCGCTCGGGGCGACGGTCTCAGGCGACGTCGAGGTTGCCGCGCCGCGGCGTCCACACGTAGGTGCCGGGACGCGCCTCGTGATGCAGGGCCAGATCGACGGCGTCGATCAGTGCCTGCCGCGGTCCGGGCAGCGAGAGCTTCTTCGCGGCGATCGCGAGGCGGACTGTTCCGCCGCGTCGGGCGGTGCGGCCGGTCCCGAGGACCATGGCGCGGCACCACCACGGTTCGGTGCGGAATCCGTCCCCGATGCCGAGAATCCGGGCGCGCACAACGGTGTCCCGCTCGAGGTCGTGGATTCCGGTCAATCCGGCGAGAAGCCGAAATCCGGTGCGCGGCAGCGCGTTCACCGCACCCGGGGACGCCAGCCAGCGGGGCGCCGCGAAGACGCGGGTCCGGAGGCCGACCTCCTCCATGACCCGGTCGGCGGCGGTGAGCCGGAGCATCGCCTCGTGTTGCGGCAGCGCCGCGAATTCGGCGCGGCGCTTCTTGGTCGCGGCCTGGTCGTAGCCGTGCAGCACGATGGCGTCACCCGTGCTCTGCCGGGTCCGCAGCCAGTCCTGGGTGCCCTCGTCCCGCACGAGGCGGTACTTGTCCTTCAGACGGGGGGCGACGAGCAGCGACAGCGGGACGCCGCGGGCGTCCATCTCGCTCGCGAACTCGGCGGCGAGGTCTCGGGTCTCGTCCCTGATGCCCGACACCGACACGATCAGCGTTGCGGTCATGACCCCAGCGTGGCATCCGAAGATGAACGTGCGCTGACGCCCGTGAGTCCTTTTGGCCCGCTTGCGGACAAAAGGACTCACGGGCGGCGGAGCCGCCTATCGGGGAAGGACGGCCTCGATCGCGGCGACGACCTCGGGGGCGTCGGGCTCGGTGCGGGGACGGAAGCGGTTGACGACGGTGCCGTCGGGCGCGACGAGGAACTTCTCGAAGTTCCACTGGATGTCGCCCGCTTCGCCGTCGGCGTCGGCGGTCTTGGTGAGTTCGGCGTAGATCGGGTGCCTGCCCTCGCCGTTGACCTCGATCTTCTCCGTCAGCGGGAAGGTGACGCCGTAGGTGGCCGAGCAGAACGTCTGGATCTCCTCGGCGTTGCCCGGCTCCTGGCCCATGAACTGGTTGCAGGGGATGCCGATGACGGTGAGGCCGCGGTCGGCGTACCCGGAGGCGAGCTTCTCCAGCGCCGTGTACTGCGGGGTGAGACCGCACTTGGAGGCCACGTTCACCACGAGCACTGCCCGTCCGTCGAAAGCGCCGAGGGAGGTCGGCACGCCGCCGAGTGTGTTGATCTCGATGTCCTGAAGCTGCGGGTTCGTCATGACATCGACCGTACGGGAACCGAAGCGGCAGCGGTCATGTCATTCAACGGGCGGGATTCGTCCTCAGGCAGGTCGTCGTCGATCATCGTCGTCTCGTCGAACGGGAGCTGCCCGGACAGCACCTCGCGGACGCGACCGCGGTCGACGCTGTTGGTCCAGGTGCCGATCAGCAGGGTGGCGATGGCGTTGCCGGAGAAGTTGGTGACGGCACGGGCCTCGGACATGAACCGGTCGATGCCGACGATGAGGCCGACGCCGTCGAGCAGTTCGGGGCGATGGCTCTGCAGGCCACCCGCGAGGGTCGCGAGGCCGGCTCCGCTCACTCCGGCGGCGCCCTTGGACGCGATGATCATGAACACGAGCAGCGAGATCTGCTCGGTGAGCGAGAGGGGCATGTCCATGGCGTCGGCGACGAAGATCGAGGCCATCGTCAGGTAGATGGCGGTGCCGTCGAGGTTGAACGAGTAGCCGGTGGGTACGACGATGCCGACCGTGGACCGCTGCACGCCGAGGTGTTCCATCTTCGCGATCAGCCGGGGCAGTGCGGACTCGGACGACGAGGTCGCGAAGATCAGCAGGTACTCGCGGGCCAGGTACTTCACGAGGGCGAACACGGAGAATCCGGTGACGAGACGCAACAACAGGCCGAGAACGCCGAACACGAAGATCGCGCAGGTGACGTAGAAGCCGACCATCAGGGTGCCGAGCGCGGTGACGGCACCGAGGCCCGTCTGCCCGACGACGCTCGCGATCGCGCCGAACGCGCCGATCGGGGCGAGCCACAGGATCATCGCGAGGATGCGGAACACGAGTTTCTGCACGTAGCCGATGCCGGTGAGGACGGGTTCGCCCTGCTTCCCCATCGCCTGCAGCCCGAACCCGACGAGCAGCGCGACGAACAGCGTCTGCAGGACATTGCCTTCGGTGAGTGCCGACAGCAGCGAGGTCGGGATGATGCTCGCGACGAAATCCATGGTGCCGCCCGCGCCGTGCGCCTTCTCCGCCAGCCCGGCGCCGACCGCGGCGTCACCGGGGGTGAGTTGCAGGCCCGATCCGGGGTCGAGGAGGTTGCCGACGACGAGTCCGATGCCGAGTGCGACGGTGGACATGCCGAGGAAGTAGACGAGGGAGAGCCCACCGACCTTGCCGACCTTCGCGGCGGCCTTCACCGATCCGATGCCGAGCACGATCGTGCAGAAGATGACCGGACTGATCATCATCTTGATGAGGCTGATGAACAGTGTTCCGAGCACGCCGAGGTCCTTGCCGACGCCGGGTGCGAGCCAGCCGACGAGGATGCCGGCGACCACCGCGACGATCACCGCAAGGTAGAGCCAGTGGGTGCGGTCGCGCTTGCGCCGTGTCCCGGGGGCCGGGGTACGGTCCCGCCTCGTGTTTGTGGTCATGACCTGTCCTGTCCTCTCGACTGACGTTCGTCGGATCGGTTGCAGTGACCGCCGTCACGTCCACCTCGGGAAGAATGGTGGTATGCGCCGGGGCCTCCGGTCACGGTTGCGTGCGTTTCGTTCACGGGAGTGTGGGAGAGGACACGGGTGTTCGGGTCTGCGCGTCGCGCGTCGCTTGCACGTCAGGTGCTGGTGCTTCAACTGCTGGTGCTGGCCGTCGTCGTGCTGGTGGGCGGCGCGTTCACCGTCCTCGACGAGCGCCGGGACGCGGACGCCGCCGCCCGACGCGAGGTCGTCGCGGTCGCGGAAACCCTCGCCGCGGCCGACGGGACGGCGCAGGCGCTACGCTCCCCCGACCCCACCGCCGCGCTGCAGCCGGAGGCCGACCGGATCAGCGCGGCGACCGGCACCGACTTCGTCGTGGTGATGGCACCGGACCGAACGCGGTACACGCACCCCGATCGGGCGCTGATCGGCGGCAAGTTCACCGGCACCATCGACCGCGCGCTGGCCGGGGAGACGTTCACGGAGACCTACGCCGGTTCGCTCGGCCCGTCCGTCAGGGCGGTGGCCCCCGTCGTCGACGACGGGCAGGTCGTCGGGCTGGTGTCGGTCGGGGAGACGCGGGAGCGGATCAGCGACCAGTTCGTGCGTGGGCTGCCGCTGATCCTGATGCTGACGGCGGGCGCCCTCGCCCTCGCGGCGCTGGGCTCGGTCCTGCTCGGCAGTCGGGTACGGCGGCAGACACTCGGCCTCGCACCGGACGAGCTGCGCACCCTGTACGAGCACCACGACGCCGTCCTGCACTCGATCCGCGAGGGCCTGCTCGTGTTCGACGCCGACTCCGACACCGCCGACGTGGTCAACGACGAGGCCAGACGCCTGCTCGCGCTGCCCGCCGGTCCCGTTGCACGCGCGGATCTTCCGCCGTCCCTGCGCGACCTCGGGTCGGGACGGGCGGAGGACGAGGTGCACGTGACCGGGGATCGGGTGCTGGTCGTGAACCAGGCTCCGGTCCGGTTCGAGGGACGCCGTATCGGTACCGTCCTCACCGTCCGCGACCAGACCGAACTGCAGTCCGTGACAGGTGAACTCGATTCGATGCGCCTGTTCACCGAGTCGCTGCGGGCGCAGGCCCACGAGTCCGCGAACCGCCTGCACACCGTCGTCACGATGGTCGAACTGGGACGCACGGAGGAGGCGGTGGCGTTCGCGACGGCGGAACTGGAGCTGTCGCAGCACCTGATCGACCGTCTCACCGCGACGGTCCACGAACCGGCGGTGCTCGCGTTGCTGCTCGGCAAGGTCAACCAGGCCGCGGAACGGGGCGTCGACCTCACCGTCACCGACGACACCACGCTGTCGTCCGCCGCTCCCCTGACGCAGCGCGAACTCGTCACGGTGGTGGGCAATCTCGTCGACAACGCCATCGACGCCGCGGCGGGCTCCCGGGGAGGCGACGACAACCCGTGGGTGGAGGTGACGCTGACCGCGGACGACGCCGCGCTCGACGTCCGCGTCGCCGACAGCGGACCGGGCATGTCCGCCGACGAGTTCGCCGCCGCATCGCGTCGCGGTTACTCGACGAAGTCCGACCATCACGGCCTCGGTCTCGCCCTGGTCGCGCAGGTGGTGTCCCGCCACGGGGGCCGCATCGAATCCGAGAACACGTACGGTGCAGTCATTTCCGCGCGCATACCGAAGGAGGGAAACGCATGATCCGGGTGCTGGTGGTCGAGGACGAGAAGCTGATCGCCGAGGCGCACCGCAGCTACGTCGAACGGGTCCCCGGGTTCGAGGTCGTTGGCGTCGCGCACACGGTCGTCGACGCGATGCGGGCGGCGGTGTCCGCATCGGCGACCGACGCACCCGTGGACCTGGTGCTGCTCGACCTCGGGCTGCCCGACGGCAGCGGACTGGACGTGGCCGCGGCGCTGGGCGGATTACGCCCGACACCCGACGTCATCGCGATCTCCTCGGCCCGCGAGATGGCGACGGTGCGCGCGGCCGTGAGTCAGGGTGTCGTGCTGTACCTGCTCAAGCCGTTCACGTTCGCCGCGTTCCGGGACAGACTCGAACGCTACCTCGACTACCGCAGCGCGCTGCCGTCCGGCGAGTATGCACTCAGCCAACGCGACGTGGACCGGGCGATGGCCGTGCTGCGCAGCACGGACTCCCGCGCGACGACCCCGAAAGGTGTTGCACCGCAGACTCTCGACGAAATCTCGGCGGTGGTACGCGATGCCGGTGACGCCGGAACTTCCGCGGCCGAGGCGGCCTCGGCGGTCGGCGTCTCCCGTGTCACCGCGTGGCGCTACCTCGAGCGTCTCGCCGACGATGCCGTCGCCGACCGGCGCACCGTCTACGGGCGCGCCGGCCGACCGCAGGTGCGGTACGTGTGGAGGTAGTGCGCGTCTCCTGATCCCTCGGTGCGCCGACGGGGATTCGGAGACCTGCCCTTACGTGAGGCCCGCCGTGTCCAGCACCCACGCGTACTCGAACGCCACCTCGCGCCACTTCTCGTAGCGGCCACTGACGCCGCCGTGGCCTGCGCTCATCTCGGTCTTGAGCAGCAGCGGCGAGTCGCCGGTCTTCGTGTCCCGAAGCTTCGCGATCCACTTCGCGGGTTCGACGTAGAGGACGCGGGTGTCGTTGATGCTGGTGATCGCGAGGATCGCGGGGTAGTCGTGGGCGCCGACGTTCTCGTACGGGGAGTACGAGCGCATGTAGTCGTAGACGTCCTTGTCTGCCAACGGGTTACCCCACTCGTCCCATTCGATGACGGTCAGCGGCAGCGACGGGTCGAGGATCGAGGTGAGCGGGTCGACGAACGGCACGTTCGCGAGGATGCCGGCAAACAGTTCGGGTGCGAGGTTCGCGACGGCTCCCATGAGCAGTCCGCCCGCGCTGCCGCCGTCGGCGATCATGGCCTGCGGGGTGGTTCGTCCGGTGTCGACGAGATGCCGTGCGCAGGAGACGAAGTCGGTGAAGGTGTTCTTCTTCGACAGCATCTTGCCGGTGTCGTACCAGTGCCGTCCCATCTCGCCTCCGCCGCGGACGTGCGCGACGGCGAAGACCATGCCGCGGTCGAGCAGGGACAGACGCGCGACGGAGAAGCCCGGGTCGATACTCGCCTCGTAGGAGCCGTACCCGTACAGGAGCAGCGGCGCCGGGCCCGCGGCGTCGGCGACTCCGGTCTTGCGGACGATGGAGATCGGGATGCGGGTGCCGTCGTCGGCGACCGCCCAGTCGCGGTGCTGCTCGTAGTCGGCGGAGTCGTACCCGCCGAGCACCGGCTGTTCCTTGCGCAGCAGCAGTGCGCCACTGGCGATCTCGTAGTCGTACACGCGGCTGGGCGTGATGAACGACGTGTACCCCATCCGCAGCAGCGGACTCTCCCACTCGGGGTTGGAGCCGCTGCCAACCGAGTACAGCTCCTCGTCGAATTCGAGTTCGTGCAGCTCGCCGTACCCGGATTCGGTCAGCGGCCACACCGCGAGCCGGGTCAGCGCCTCGCGGCGGTAGCCGACGACGAGGTGCCCGGCGAACGCGTCGATGTCCTCGAGCCGGGCGTCGGCGCGGTGCGCGATCAGCGTGCGCTGGTCCGTCGGGTCGGTGACCGGGGTGTCGACCAGGGTGAAGTTCTCGGCCTTCACGCCGTCCACCACGCCGTTGTGCAGGATGAGGAACCGGTCCTCCCCGCCGACGACGGCGTGCTCGATGCCGTACTCGACGCCCTCCTCGCGGGGCCAGACGACGGTGAACTCCCCCTCGGGATCCGAGGATTCGAGGTAGCGGACCTCGGAGGTGATCTTCGAACCGATCCAGATGGTCAGGTACTTCTCGCTGCGCGTCGAGCCGAAGCCGACCCAGAACCGCTCGTCGGGTTCGTGGAACACCTGCACGTCCGCGGACCGCTCGGTGCCGAGTTCGTGACGCCACACGGTGTCGGGACGCCACGCCTCGTCGACCGTCAGATAGAAGACGTGCCTGCCGTCCACCGACCACGTCGCACCGGGCGCGGTGCCGGGAATCTCGTCGGCGAGCAGCTCACCCGTCTCGAGATTCTTGAACCGCAGCGTGTATCGCTCGTCGCCCTCGGTGTCGACCGAGTACGCGAGCAGTGTCCCGTCGAGGGTCACGGTCATCGCGCCGAGCGCGAAGAAGTCGTGCCCCTCGGCGAGCTCGTTGCCGTCGATCAGCACCTGCTCGCCGGGGATGTCCGCGTCGGTGGACAGCACCGGCGGCGTCCAGTCGTCGGGCGCCTCGATGGGGCACCGGCAGTGCACGCCGTACTGCTTGCCCTCGAACGAGCGCGAGTAGTACCACCACTGCCCCATCCGGGACGGCACCGACAGATCCGTCTCCTGGGTGCGGGACTTGATCTCGTCGAAGATCGACTCCCGCAGGGACGCGAGGTGGTCGGTGCGCGAGGCGGTGTACGCGTTCTCCGCCTCGAGGTACGCGATCACCTCGGGGTCGTTCTTGTCGCGCAACCACTCGTAGTCGTCGACGAACGTGTCGCCGTGGTGGGTGCGCTCCTGGGGAACCTTCTTCGCGACCGGGGCCGCAGTGACGGGCGAACTCATGTCGCCCACCCTAGGCGGTCAGCCGATCCAGTCGTCGAAGGACAGTCCGGAGATCCGCTCGTACGCCTCGATGTAGCGGGCACGGGTGGCGTCGACGATCTCCTGCGGCAGCGGCGGCGGCGGAGTGTCGGACGCCCGGTCCCAGCCGGACTCGGGGCCCGTGAGCCAGTTGCGGACGAACTGCTTGTCGAAGCTCGGCTGCACCTTGCCCGCCTCGTAGCCGTCGGCGGGCCAGTAGCGCGAGGAGTCGGGGGTGAGGACCTCGTCGGCGAGCACCAGGTTGCCGTCGTCGTCGACACCGAACTCGAACTTGGTGTCCGCCAGGATGATTCCGCGCTCGGACGCGAAGATCGCGGCGCGGCCGTAGATGTCGAGGGTGTCCTGTCGGAGCTTCACCGCGAGGGCCTGACCGACCTGGTCGACGACAGCCGCGAAGTCGACGTTCTCGTCGTGGTCGCCGAGGGCGGCCTTCGTGGCGGGCGTGAAGATCGGCTCCGGAAGCTGCGACGACTCCACCAGGCCCTCCGGCAGCGCCACCCCGCACACCGCCCCGGTGCGCTGGTAGTCCGACAGGCCCGAACCCGTCAGGTAGCCGCGCGCCACGCACTCCACCGGCACCATCTTCAGCTTCTTCACGACCAGTGCCCGACCGAGGACCTCCTCGGGGATGCGCTCGTCGTCCGGCGGTCCGGCCAGATGGTTCTGCGCCGTCAACCGGGTGAAGAAGAACACGCTCATCGCCGTCAGCACCCGGCCCTTGTCGGGGATCGGGGTGCTCAGGATGTGGTCGTACGCGGAGATCCGGTCGCTCGCGACGAGCAGGAGGTGCTCGTCGTCGATCGTGTACAGGTCGCGGACCTTGCCGCCTGCGAGGTGGGCGTAGTCGGAGAGTGAGGGGCGCACGGTCCAACCCTATCGGGTGGGGTTGATACTCGATCAGGTGGCAATCGAGATCGACAGACGCAGCATCGGCCTGCGTTCGGAGCGTGGACCGGTGCTCGCGTCGCTGATGCTCACCACCGCGCTGGTCGCGCTCGACTCGACGATCATCGCGACGGCGGTGCTGACCATCGTCCGCGACCTGGGCGGATTCGGTCAGTTTCCGTGGTTGTTCTCGATCTATCTGCTCGCCCAGGCCGTGTCGGTACCGATCTACGGCAAGCTCGCCGACCTGTTCGGACGCAAGCCGGTGATGCTGTTCGGCATCGCGACGTTCTGCATCGGATCGGTGCTCTGCGGGCTGGCGTGGTCGATGCCCGCGCTGATCGCGTTCCGCGCGGTCCAGGGCCTCGGCGCGGGCGCGGTGCAGCCGATGAGCCTGACCATCGCGGGCGACATCTACACACTCGCCGAGCGCGCCAAGGCGCAGGGCTACCTCGCGAGCGTGTGGGGCATGTCCGCCGTGGTCGGCCCGACCCTCGGCGGCGTGTTCTCCGAGTACCTGTCGTGGCGCTGGATCTTCCTGATCAACGTGCCGCTGTGCGCGGTCGCGGCATGGGCGCTGATGCGGCACTTCCACGAGAGTCCGCGACGCGACCGGCCACGCGTCGACTACCTCGGCGCGGCGCTCCTGACCTGCGGCGCCGCGCTGGTCATCCTCGGCCTGCTCGAAGGCGGGCAGGCGTGGCCGTGGAACTCCCCCGCATCGCTCGCCGTGTTCGGTGCCGGAGCGGCTCTGCTCCTCGCGTTCGCCTTCGTCGAACGCCGTGTTGCCGACCCGATCCTGCCGCCGTGGGTGCTCACCCGCCGCGTCCTGGCCGTCAGCAGCATCATCTCCGCCGCCGTCGGCGCGATCATCATGGGCGTCACCTCGTACATCCCGACCTTCGTGCAGGGCGTGCTCGGGACCGGCGCGCTGGTCGCCGGGTTCGCTCTCGCCACCCTCACCATCGGCTGGCCGATCAGCGTGTCGCTCGCCGGGCGCCTCTACCTTCGGGTGGGATTCCGGATCACCGCACTCCTCGGCGCGACCGCCGCCGTCACCGGGACCGCGCTGACCCTCACCCTGGACGCCGGATCGGGTGTCTGGCAGGTGGCCGTGTTCTGCTTCGTGATCGGCGTCGGGATGGGACTGGTGTCGAGTCCCACCCTGATCGCCGCGCAGTCCAGCGTCGACTGGTCGCAGCGCGGCGTCGTCACGTCGACGAACATGTTCGCCCGGTCGATCGGCAGCGCGGTCGGGGTCGCGGCGTTCGGAGCGATCGTCAATGCGCACATCGGTGGCACGGACACCCCGACGCCCGAACAGCTGTCGGGAGCGCTACACCTGGTCTTCCTGGCGGTGGTCGGGACGACCGCCGCGATCCTCGCCGCCGCCGCCTTCATGCCGGCCCGGGTGCACTCCCCCGAGGACGCCGGCTCGGGGCCCGGCTGATCCGCTGCCGAAGCGGACAAGCCGGACGGGCCGCGATCGACCGTGGTTTATCCTTCGACCTGGTGACACGGTGAACGGGAAGTCCGGTGCGAATCCGGCGCGGTACTCGCCACTGTGAGCAGGTACGTCGACCACACGGGGCACTGCCCCAGCCACTGGACGCGACAGCGTCCGGGAAGGCGTGGCCGGCGGTCAGCCCTGCCGAGCCAGGAGACCGGCCGTGACACCTGCCTGCACGTTTTCCACGAGTCATGGAAGGCGGGTCGCCGTGCGCACCCAGTCGACGCGAATCCGTTCGCACATATCCCGGGCCCTGCCCACCGCTGCCGTCACCGTCGCGGCCGCACTCACACTGACCGCCTGCGGGTCGTCCGGCGACGATGCCGACGCCGCCGCGTCGATCTCCCTCGACAACTGCGGCCGCACCGTCACCCTGGACGGCCCGGCGCAACGGGCGGTCACCCTCAACCAGGGTGCCACCGAGTCCGCGTTGGCTCTCGGCGCCGAGAGCCAGATGGTCGGCACGGCCTACCTCGACGACACCGTCGCGCCGCAGTGGCAGTCCGCGTACGAGACGGTTCCGGTACTGAACGAGTCGGACTACCCCAGTCGCGAAGCGGTGCTGGAGGTCCGGCCGGACCTGGTGCTCGCGTCGTATTCGAGCGCCTTCGACGACAAGGCCGTCGGCACGCGGGAGTCGTTCGACGATCTCGGTGTCGCCACCTACATCTCACCGTTCGGCTGTCCCGACAAGTCGATGCGACCTCCGGTGGCGTGGGATTCGATCGCCGCCGAGATCACCGACAACGGCGTCCTGTTCGGCCGCGAATCCGAGGCCGACGCCGAGGTGACGCACCTGCGGGAGACCCTGGCGGGAGTCGAGTCCGCGGCAGCGGGGCGCGGCCGGAGCTTCTTCTGGTACGACAGCAACACGGACGTCCCGTACGTCGGCGCCAATGCGGGCGGGCCGCAGCTGATCATCGACGCCGTCGGCGGCACCAACATCTTCGCGGGCGTCGACGGTTCCTGGGCCGACGGCAGCTGGGAAACGGTCCTGAAGGCGAACCCGGACGTCATCGTCCTCGCCGACGCCTCGTGGGACACCGCGGAGGAGAAGAAGACGTATCTGCGGGCCGACCCGGCGCTGCGCGACCTGACGGCGGTCCGAGAGAACGCGTTCGTCGTCGTGCCGTTCTCGGCGAGTACCCCCGGTCCGCGGCTGATCGAGGGCGCCGCCCTCGTCGGCGAACAACTCGGCAGCAGCCGGGGATGAGCGTCACGACCCGGGCACCCGCCCGGGTGCGCGCGAGCACCACCACCGGATGGGTGGTGGCGCTCGCCGCGCTGCTCGTCGTGAGTTGTGCAGCGGGCGTCGCGATCGGCGCCGCCGATCTGTCCGTCGGCACCGTCGTCGACTCGGTGGCCGGACGCCTCGGCATCGGGCCGGGCACCGACCTGCTGACCACGCACATCGTGGTGGACCTGCGCCTGCCCCGGGTTCTGGCCGCCGCCCTGGTCGGTGCCGGGCTGGCGTTGTGCGGGGCGGTGCTGCAGTCGCTGACCGGCAACGCGCTTGCCGACCCGTACCTGCTCGGCATGTCCGGCGGCGCATCCCTCGGCGCGGTTCTCGCGCTGACCGTCGGTGCGGGCACCGTCGGAGCGTTCGGCATCGGCGCGACGTCGACGGCCGCATTCGTGGGGGCGCTGGGTTCGCTGCTGTTGGTCTTCGTCATCTCGACGTCGCGGTCGGGTGCGCTGGTGCCGGGACGCCTGGTCCTCGCGGGTATCGCGGTCGGTCAGTTCGCCGCCGCCGTCACCTCCGCGCTCGTGCTGCTCGGCGACCGCGACGCCGCCCACCGCGTGCTGCAGTGGACGCTCGGCTCGGTCGCCGGGGTCCGCTGGCCGGGCCTGCTCACCATCGCCGCCGTCGTCGCGGCCACCGCCGCGGTGATGCTCGCGCACGCCCGGGTGCTGGATTCGTTCGCGTTCGGCGAGCGGGCCGCGTCGAGTCTCGGCACCGACGTCGAACGCTCCCGCTGGGTGCTCTACGGCGTCGCATCGCTGTGCACCGCGGCCCTCGTCGCGCAGGCCGGGGTGATCGGGTTCGTCGGCCTCGTCGTCCCGCATGCCGCCCGGCTACTCGTCGGTCCCCTGCACGCCCGACTGCTCCCGGTCGTGGCCCTCGTCGGTGCCGTCCTTCTGGTGTGGGCCGACATCGTCGCGCGGACCGTGATGCCGGGACGCGAACTGCCGATCAGCATCGTCACCGCCGTCGTGGGCGTGCCGGTGTTCGTGATGATCCTGCGACGCCGGGGAGCCCGCGCATGAGCCACCACTCCCCCGAGATCCTCGTCGAGGACGTCACCTGGTCGGTGGGCGGAACGACCATCCTGGACGGCGTGACGTGCCGGGCACCGTCGCGGGCGTTCACCGGGCTGATCGGGCCCAACGGCTCGGGCAAGACGTCGCTGCTGTCGGCGGCCGCGCGACTCGTCCGCCCCGACGGTGGTCGCGTGATGATCGGCGACGACCCCGCCGCCACGATGCCGCGCCGCGAATTCGCCCGGACCGTCGCGCTGGTGGAACAACATTCGTCGACCGAGCTGGAACTGACGGTCGAGCAGATCGTCGAGCTCGGAGTGATCCCGCACCGCGGCGGGTGGGCGCGACCGGCCGCTGTCGGTGCCGCCGAGGTGGTCACCGAGAGCCTCGCGATGGCAGGCATCACCGATCTCCGACACCGGTTGTGGCAGAGCCTGTCCGGCGGCGAGAAGCAGAAGACACAGCTCGCCCGAGCCTTCGCGCAGCGGCCCTGCGTCCTGCTGCTCGACGAGCCCACCAACCACCTCGACGTCTCGGCGTCGCTCGAACTGCTGGATCTGATCCGCCGCCGCGGACTCACGACCGTCGCGGCCATGCACGACCTGAATCTGGCGGCGATGTACTGCGATCACCTCGTTGTGCTCCGCGAGGGCCGCGTCGTCGCGGAGGGACCGACCGAGTCGGTGCTGACCGAGGAACTGCTCGCCGACGTCTACGGACTCGACGCGATCGTGACCCCGCACCCCCGGACGGGCCGTCCGACGGTGACGCTGTGCGGAGTGACGTCGAACACCGAAAGGTCCACCCTGTGAACACGACTCGCGGCGGTCGGTGGCTGATCGTCACCGCCCCCACCGACCGCGGGGAGGATCCGCGGGACGCCCTGGTCTCCGCGCTGGCGACCCTGCGAGAACGCCACCCCGACACCGTGTTCCGCACCGCGGTGCTCGGCGGGTCCGGCCCGACGATCACCGACGCTCTCGACGAGGCCGCGGCGTCGGAGGCCGCCGAGGTGATCGTGGTCTCCGGGCAGACCCTGCACGACCGCAAGATGGATGCCTGGTTCCGGCGGGTGATCGGGCACTGGCTGCGTGAGCGTCCTCCCGGCCACGTCCCTGCGGTGCGTCTCGCGGCGAGCCTGACGGACGCCGCGACCTACGCCGACCTGCTGGACGCCGCCGTCACCGGTCCGACCTCCCCGGCCCGGGACACCACCGCGCCGCTGTCGTCGCCCGCCTGGGACGAGGTGCCCGGCTTCGCGCGGCACGTGCTCGTCTGTCGCGGCCCGCGATGCTCCGCCCGCGGCGGACCGGAAACCGCACGGGCACTGGACGACACTCTCGCCGACCGCGGTCTCGGAGACGACGACGTGCTCGTCACCCAGACCGGATGCCTGTACCCGTGCTCGCAGGGACCTG
Source organism: Rhodococcus sp. Q (assembly GCF_005503035.1). NCBI lineage: Bacteria > Bacillati > Actinomycetota > Actinomycetes > Mycobacteriales > Nocardiaceae > Rhodococcus > Rhodococcus sp. Q. Next base: position 184,336 of record NZ_SCOY01000003.1, on the reverse strand, counting down.
TGGTCGCGGTGTACCCCGACGACACCTGGTACGCGTCCCTGACCGCGGACCGCGTCGAGAGGTTCGTCGACGAGCACCTCGTCGGCGGGAGTCCGATCACCGCATGGGCAGGTGCGCGCCGCGTCCGCGTGAGCGAAACCGGTTCGGGCCTGGCAGGCTGACGCCATGGCGGCGCCTCGAATCCGAATCACGTACTGCACGCAGTGCCAGTGGCTGCTGCGCGCGGCGTGGATGGCGCAGGAACTGCTCAGCACCTTCGGCACCGATCTCGGCGAGGTCGCGCTGGTGCCCGGAACGGGCGGCGTCTACCTGATCGAGGTCGACGACACGCTGGTGTGGGACCGCGCCCGCGACGGCGGGTTCCCCGATCCGAAGGCACTCAAGCAGCGCGTTCGGGACGTCGTCGCACCCGGCCGCGACCTCGGGCACACCGACCGGCCGCGTGATCCGCGCACCGGGCGCCCCGCGACCGGTCTGACCTGATCAGCTGCCGGTGGTGGTGGACTGCGCCTCGCGGGCCCAGCGCGGCAGGATGAAGATGCCCTCGGCCTCCACGCAGATTCCCTCGGCGTCGGCGATGTGACCCTTCACGATGGCCTTGACGCCGTCCAGGTGGTCGAACCGGGCCTCGGCGTGCAGGTCGCCGAGCGGCGTCGGCTTGCGATACCGCAACGAGAGAGTGCCCGTCATACCCGGGTTGCCGGACGCGACCGCGCAGTCACCGAGCACCTGATCGAGGATCAGCGCGGACACTCCGCCGTGGGTGAGGCCTGCGGGACCCTCGTACTGCGGACCGAGATGGAAGTCGGCCCAGGTGCGACCGTCGGGGTCGGTGTGCACGTTCAGCGGCGGTGCGACGGCGTTACGGAAACCGTCGGCGGCGTTGCCCCAGCCGCGCTTCCAGCCCGACGCACCCCACCGCACCCCGTAGGGACCGGAGATGGCGCGCGCCTGCAGCAGCGACGCGGCCTCCTCGATGAGGGCCTTCGCGCGCCGCACGTCCGGCTCCCCGACCTCGGTCTGCAACGTGGCCGCGATCAGTTCACGGACGCTGTCGGTGAGCGGTCCGTACAGGTCGGCTTCCCGCTGGATCTCGGCGTCGGGCAGCTGATCGTGGATGTACAGAAGCCGCTGGTCGGTGATGGGATCGGACACGGTACCTCGCTTGTCGTTCTGCGTTTCACGCAAAATTGCATGGTACACAGACACGATTTTCCGTCAGACCGCGTCCAGCCGCCTGCGGAGCGATCCGGCCAGGTAGTCCAGGTCGGGTCGGCGCGCGGACACCGGCCTGCCCCGCAACCCGAAACCGTCTCCCTGCGTCCGGGGAACGACGTGCAGATGCACGTGAAACACCTCCTGCCCCGCGACGGCGCCGTCGGCGAGGAACAGGTTCACCCCGTCGGCGCGCGGACCGTCCCGGAGTTCGGCGGGCACCCCGCCGTCGGACCGCAGGGCGGCCGCCATCCGCTGACCGACGGCGAACACTCGCCTGCCGTCGTCGGGGTCGAGGTCCGCCAGACCCGACGCGTGGGTCTTCGGCACCACCAGGAGGTGCCCGGGCGTGAAGGGACGGATGTCCATGAACGCCAGGGTGTGCTCGTCCTCGTGGACGATGCTGGCCTCGGCGGTGCCGGCGACGATGGCGCAGAAGACGCAGTTCATGCGCGCCAGTATGCGCTGCGCGTCCGTGAGCGCTTTCGGTCCGCAGGGCGGGCCGACGGACTCACGGCACCCGAATCGCCTCTCCCCGCCGCTCCAGCTGCGCGTACCGCCCGCCGCGGTCGACCAGCTCGTCGTGGGTGCCCGATTCGACGACGCGACCGTCGTCGAGGACGACGATGCGGTCGGCGTCGCGGATGGTGGACAGCCGGTGCGCGATGGTGATGGTCGTGCGGCCCCGGCTGACAGCGTCGAGTGCTCGCTGGACGGCGGCCTCGGTGTCGTTGTCCAGAGCACTGGTCGCCTCGTCCAGAACAAGAATCCTCGGGTTCCGCAACAGGGTTCGAGCGATCGCGATGCGCTGCTTCTCGCCGCCGGAGAACCGGTGCCCGCGGGCTCCCACGACCGTGTCGTAGCCGTCGGGCAGCGAGGTGATCAGGTCGTGCACCTGCGCGGCGCGGGCGGCCTGCTCGATCTGTGCGTCGGTGGCGCCGGGGTGGGCGTAGCGGAGGTTCTCCCGGATCGTGTTGTGCAGCAGGTAGGTTTCCTGCGAGACGACCCCGACGAGTTCGGACAGCTCGGCGAGCGTGATGTCACGCAGGTCGACGCCGTCGATGCTGACGCGGCCCGACGTCGGGTCGTGGAGCCGGGCGACCAGCGAGGCGAGCGTGGTCTTCCCGGATCCTGTTTCACCGACCAGCGCCAGTGACGAGCCGGCGGGCACCGTGACGCTCACGTGGTCGATGGCGTCGCGGTGGGCGCCGTCGTACCGGAACACCACGTCGTCGAACCGGACCGTGCCCGCGACCGTCTCGCGCGGCATCGGCACCGGCCGCATGGGATCGTCGATGTCGACGGGCAGGTCGAGGTATTCGAAGATGCGACTGAACAGGGCGAGCGACGCGGTCACGGTGACGCCGACGTCGAGCAGGCTCATCAGCGGCCGGAACAGCGCGCCCTGCAGTCCGGTGAACGCGACGAGGGTGCCGATCGACATGCCGCCCGACGTCGCGGGAAGGCCCGCGACCAGGTAGAGCAGCGCGGGGATCGCGGCGAAAACGATGTTCATGGTGGCCATCCGCCAGCGACCCGAGAGCTGCGAGCGCACCTCCAGGTCGGACAGGTGCGCCGAGGTGTCGGCGAACCGCTGCGACATCGCGGGCCCGGCGCCGAGCGTCTTGCCGAGCTGAATTCCGCTGACGGACAACGACTCCTCGATCTGCGTCTGCATGTCGGCGAGGGTCCGCTGGCGCTGGGCGGTGATCTCGCGGCGCATCTTCGCGACGCGCCGCGTCAGCCAGATCGCGGGCGGCAGCACGATCAGCGACAGCAGCGACAGCCGCCAGCTGAGGACACCCATCGCGACCGCGGTGCCGACGACGGTGGTGACGTTCGCGGCGACCGACGTCGCGGTGGAGGTGACGACGGTCTGCATGCCGCCGATGTCGTTGGTGAGGCGGGACTGCACCTCGCCGCCGCGGGTGCGGGTGAAGAAGCCGAGGGACTGCCTCTGCAGGTGCGTGAACACCTGGGTGCGCAGTCCGTGCATGACCCGCTGCCCGACAGTGGTGGAGATCCACGTCTGGGCGACGCCGAGCGCCGAGCCGGCGACGGTCACGGCGAGCATGCCGACGACCGACCACACCAGCAGCGGGACGTTCTGGTCCGGGATGGCGTGGTCGATGACGGCGCGGACGAGGAACGGGTTGGCGAGGGTGATGAGCGAGGACGCGACGATCAGGGCGACGACGACGGCGACCTGGGTGCGGTAGGGAGCGAAGAGGGCGGCGATTCGGCGCAGGCTGACGGGGTTGTCCGCGAGCTGGGCGCGATCCGCGGGGTCGATCTTCGCGGGGCGGCCCGGTCCGGGTCCGCCGAATTGGGGGCTCGTCATGCAACCACCCCTCTCGAAGTGTCGGGGTTTGACTTATTGAGGTTCCCTCACAATGAGGCAGCCGTCAAGTAGCTGTAGGGTGCATCACCATGACCACCGATCGTCCCGACACACTGCGGGACCTCGTGATGTCGACCGCCCGCGGCCTGCGCCGACGCTGGGTCGACGCCCTCGAGCCGTGGCAACTGAGCCCGCACGAATACCGGGCACTGCACGTCATCGGGCACGGGGACGGGAACGGCCCGCGGCTCGGCGACGTCGCCAAGGCGCTGCGCATCGCGCCCCGCTCCGCGACGGAGGTCGTCGACCGGCTCCAGGACCGCGGGCTCGTCGAACGCCTCCCGGACGCCGTCGACCGCCGCGCCACGTGCGTGCGACTCACCGACGTCGGCCGCCGGACCGTGCGCGAACTGGCGGACGCCCGCGAGGCCGACGCCGACGACTACTTCGCGGCACTCACCGACGACGACCGCGCCGAACTCCGCCGCATCCTCGGCAAGCTGCGCTAGGTACCGACGCGCTCGTGCGCGGTTCACGGGGTCCGGAGATCTGTGAACCGCGCACGGGCGGCTGAGCCGCCTAGAGGATCGGGGACGGCGCGTACGCCGCAGCGTCGGGGTACGCCTCGACGAGCTTCTCGACCTGCGCCACGACGGCCGCGACCTGCGCTTCGGCGGCCCCGACGAACGCGGACTTGTCGGCCAGCGCGGCGTCGAGCGCGGCGCGGTCCAGCGGCAGCCGGTCGTCGGCGGCGAGACGATCCAGCAGATCCGGCTCCTTGCCCTGCTCACGCATCGCGAGCGCGACGGCAACGGCGTGCTCCTTGATGGCCTCGTGCGCGGTCTCGCGTCCGACGCCCGCGCGGACGGCGGCCATGAGGACCTTGGTGGTCGCGAGGAACGGCAGGTAGCGAACCAGTTCCTTCTCGATGACGGCCGGGTAGGCGCCGAACTCGTCGAGGACCGTCAGGAACGTCTCGATCTGGCCGTCGATCGCGAAGAACGCGTCGGGCAGCGCGACCCGGCGCACGACGGAGCAGAACACGTCCCCCTCGTTCCACTGCGCGCCCGCCAGCTCTGCGGCCATCGACGCGTAACCGCGCAGAACCACCTGCAGGCCGTTGACGCGCTCGCAGGAACGGGTGTTCATCTTGTGCGGCATCGCCGACGAGCCGACCTGGCCGGGCTGGAAGCCCTCGGTGACCAGCTCGTGCCCGGCCATCAGCCGGATGGTGTGCGCGAAGGACGACGGTCCCGCACCGACCTGCACCAGCGCGGACAGCACGTCGTGGTCGAGCGAGCGCGGGTACACCTGGCCGACGCTGGTCAGCACGTGTGCGAAGCCGAGGTGCTCGGCGACCTTGCGCTCCAGCGCGTCGAGCTTGTCGGCGTCGCCGCCGAGGAGGTCGAGCATGTCCTGCGAGGTGCCCATCGGACCCTTGACGCCGCGCAGCGGGTACCGGTCGATCAGCTCACGCAGCCGCGTCAACGCGACGAGCAGTTCGTCGGCGGCGGACGCGAACCGCTTGCCGAGCGTCGTGGCCTGCGCGGCGACGTTGTGCGAGCGGCCCGCCATCACCAGCGAGCCGTACTCGGCTGCCTTCTCCCCCAGCCGCGCCGCGACGGCGACGCCGTGCGCGTGCACGTGCTCGAGCGACCGCACGATCTGCAGCTGCTCGACGTTCTCGGTGAGGTCGCGGCTCGTCATGCCCTTGTGGACGTGCTCGTGGCCGGCGAGTGCGTTGAACTCCTCGATGCGGGCCTTCACGTCGTGCCGGGTGACGCGCTCACGCTCGGCGATGGAATCGAGGTCGACGTTGTCGATGACCCGCTCGTAGTCGGCGAGTGCCTCCGCGGGAACGTCGATGCCGAGTGCGGCCTGTGCCCGCAGAACGGCCAGCCACAGCTGGCGCTCGAGGACGATCTTGTACTCGGGTGACCACAGCGCCTTCAGCTCGGGGCTGGCGTAGCGGGTGGCAAGGACGTTCGGGATGCGGCTCACGGACGTCCAGTCTACGGCCAGCCGCAACGCGGCCTAGACAGTGATCGGCGGTGCCACGAGGTCGATCACCTGCAGCAGCATTTCCCGGGCGAGCGCCTTCGGGTCCGGGTCACCCTCGCTGAGCGCCCCGACGGCCGCGCCGTCGACGACGTAGACCAGTCGACGCAGGCCGTCCTGGTGGACCTCGCGACCCGAACGCCGGAGTACCGCGATGATCAGGGCGTCCATTTCGGCACGCAACCGCTGCTGTACGTCCCGCATCTCCGGATGCCGGGCGAACGCGACGAACCGCTCGTAGCGGTTGACGAGCTGGTCGCGCCCGGCTGGGTTCTCCTCGAAGACGCCGATCAGCATGTCGACGATCAACTCGACGGTCGATTCGACCCCACATTCCCGATCGGACGCCTCCTCGACGCGGGCGTGCATGACGTCGAGCTCACGCAAGCCGCATTGTTCGACGGCCGCCGCAGTGAGGTCCTCGAGTGACGCGAAGTAGTAGGTGGTCGACGCGAGCGGCACCCCGGCGCGAGCGGCGACAGCGCGGTGCCGCACGGCCTCGAAGCCGCCCTCGACCAATAGATCAGCCGCGGCGTCGACGAGGGCCAGCCGTCGACGCTCGCCTTTGGGAGTCGACGCAGCACACACCGCGTCATCTTTGCAGCGATAACGAAACCCTGCGCCGAAATGCCCAATTCACGTGACGGGGCGAGCCCGGATCAGCGTCGCAACGCCTCGCTGCGGGCAAGACGGGCAAGCGCTTCCTCGACGTCGGCGGTACTGCCCGCGAACGACATCCGCAGGGTGCGGTCGCCGTGGACGGTGTCGAAGTCGACGCCGGGCGCGACGGCGACGCCGGTCTCCCGCAACAGGTCCGCACACCACCCGGTGGAGTCGTCGGTCAGGTGCCCGATCCCGGCGTACACGTAGAACGCGCCGTCCGCCGGGGCGAGTTCGGTGATCCCGAGCCGCGGCAGTTCCTCGAGCAGCAGGTCACGGTTGACGGCGTAGCGGCGCACGTGCCCGTCGAGCTCGGCGATCGACTCGTCGGTGAACGCCGCGACGGCCGCGTACTGCGAGATGGCAGGTGGGCAGACGGTCATGTTGGACGCCAACCGCTGGATGACGGGGACCATCGCGTCGGGCACGAGCGCCCATCCGAGGCGCCAGCCCGTCATGGAGAAGTACTTCGACACCGAGCCGATGACAACCGATTCCCGTGACGTCTCCCAGGCGCTGGACGTGCGCACGGACCCGTTCGTGTCGAACTCGATTCCGTGATAGATCTCGTCGGAGATCAGCAGGGTGCCGTGGTCGTCGCACCAACGGGCGAGGGCCGCGAGTTCGGCGGGGTCGATGACGGTGCCGGTCGGGTTCGCGGGGCTCGCGACGATCAGTCCGGCGGGCGGCTCGGGCAGTGCGTCGAGCATGGCGACGGTCGGCTGGTACCGGGTCTGCGGACCGCAGTCGAGTTCGACGACGCGGCAGCCGAGTGCTGCGAGGGTGTTGCGGTAGGCCGGGTAGCCGGGCCTGGCGACGACGACGGTGTCGCCCGCGTCGAACGCGGCGAGGAAGAGCAGCGTGAACGCGCCGGACGAACCGGTGGTGACGACGACGTTCTCCGGGTCGACGTCGATCCCCGACTCCCGCGAGTGGTACCCGGCGATCGCCTCCCGAAGTTCCGCGATGCCGAGGGTTTCGGTGTAGCCGAGGACGTGCCCGTCGATCGCCTCGCGTGCCGCCCGCAGCACGGGCGCGGGCGCGGGCGTCGAGGGTTGCCCCGCGGCGAGGGTGAGGACGTCGCCGTGGGTGCGGGCCCGTTCGGTCGCGGCCTTCCACACGTCCATGACGTGGAAGGTGGGGATCCGGGACCGCTGGGAGTCTGCGCGCACGACTCGACGTTAGGGCATCCGGCGCGTCGCTCCCCCGCCGAGCGCGGTCCGATTGGCGTCGACGGTCTCCCGGAGGGCACCGATGACCGCGGCGACTTCGGGACGCCGCAGCCCCTCGGGCCTGGTCACCAGCCAGTATGCGAGCCGCGCCTCGACCCGGCCGGGCAGCACGCGCACCAGGTCGTCGTGACGGTCCGCCATGAACGCGGGCAACAGTCCGATGCCCGCGGCGGCCCGCGTCGCTTCGACGTGCACGAAGACGTTGGTGGACGTGACGGATTCACGCATCGACAGCGTGAGCCGGCGAGCCAGGTCCAGATCGTCGACCTGCAGCATGGAGTCGACGAAGTACACGAGGGTGTGGTCGGCGAGGTCGTGCACGGTGCGGGGTTCGCCGTGCTCGGCGAGGTACGAACGCGACGCGTACAGGCCGAGGGTGTAGTCGGCCAGCCACATCGCCTCGGCCCGATGCACCTGTGGTTTCCCGACGACGACCTCGATGTCGAGGCCGGATCGCTGCTGGGAGGCGCGGCGGGTGACGGCGACGATCTCCACCGACACGTCGGGGTGCCGTCGGCGCAGCAGCGCTCCGGCCGGGGCCGCGATGTAGGCGCTGAACCCGTCGGTGGCCGAGAGCCGGACGACACCCTTGAGGTGATCGCCGCTCTCCGGGTCCGCGACCAGGCCCTGCACGGCCGCCTCGACCCGTTCGGCGGCGGACAGTGCCTGCCTGCCGAGGCCGGTGAGTTCCCACCCTCCTGCGGCCTTCACGAGCACCCGTCCGCCGAGGCTCTTCTCCAGGGCGGCGACGCGGCGGGAGATGGTGGTGTGGTTGACCCCGAGGTCGTCGGCGGCGGTGGTGAACCGACCTGTCCGCGCGACTGCGAGCAGAACGAGCAGGTCGTCCGCGCTGGGTACGGGTGGCGACGGCGTCATATCTGCACATTCGCACACCCGCACTGCACTTTGCGCCATTGTGAGCGCAGAAACATGCATTGATACTCGGCAGAACAATAATGATGTGTCACCGGTCACATGAGGAGTTCGCATGAGCGTCGACGAGACAGCGCGGGTCGAGGACAACCCGCCTTCCGGCCTGAAGAAGGTGGTCAGCGCCTCGATGGCGGGGACGGTCGTCGAGTGGTACGAGTTCTTCCTCTACGGGACCGCGGCGACGCTGGTGTTCAGCAAGGTGTTCTTCCCGGCGGGCGGCAACGAACTCGACGCGATCATCGCGGCGTTCGTGACGTACGCCGTCGGCTTCGTCGCCCGCCCCCTCGGCGGCATCGTCTTCGGCCACTTCGGCGACAAGTTCGGGCGCAAGCAACTGCTGCAGTTCAGCCTCGTGCTCGTCGGTGCGGCCACGTTCCTGATGGGCTGCCTGCCCACCTTCGGCGCGATCGGCTACTGGGCTCCCGCGCTGCTGGTGACGCTGCGCTTCGTCCAGGGCTTCGCCGTCGGCGGCGAATGGGGCGGCGCGGTGCTGCTCGTCGCCGAACACAGCCCGAACCGGTCCCGCGGATTCTGGGCGTCGTGGCCGCAGGCCGGTGTCCCGGCCGGAAACCTCGCCGCGACCGTCGTCCTGCTGATCCTCACCACCACACTCTCCGACGCCGCGTTCCTGAGCTGGGGATGGCGTGTCGCGTTCTGGCTCTCCGCCGTGATCGTCCTGGTCGGCTACTACATCCGCACCAAGGTCACCGACGCCCCGATCTTCATCCAGGCACAGAAGGAAGCCGAGCAGGTCAAGGCGACGTCGTTCAGCGTCTTCGAGGTCGTCAAGCGCTACCCGCACGGCGTGCTCACCGCGATGGGCCTGCGCTTCGGCGAGAACGTCATGTACTACCTCGTCGTCACCTTCTCCATCACGTACCTCAAGATCGTCGTCAAGACCGACACGGCACAGATCCTGTGGTGGATGCTCGCGGCGCACGCGGTGCACTTCGCGGTGATTCCTCTGGTCGGGCGCCTGTCCGACACCATCGGCCGCCGGCCGGTCTACTTGATCGGCGCGGTCACCGCGGGCTCGTGGGGCTTCTTCGCCTTCCCGATGATGAACAGCGGCCACAACGCCGTCATCCTCGGCGCCATCGTCATCGGACTCGTCTTCCACGCGTTCATGTATGCCGGGCAGCCCGCGATCATGGCGGAGATGTTCCCGACCCGGATGCGGTACTCCGGTGTCTCGCTGGGCTACCAGGTGACGTCCATCGTCGCCGGCTCGCTCGCCCCGATCATCGCGACCAGCCTGCTCAGCCGGTACGACTCCGCGTGGCCGATCGCGATCTACCTCGCCGCCGCCTGCCTCGTCACCGTCGTCGCGGTGTTCTTCGCCCGCGAGACGAAGGGCCTGGCCCTGGAGTCGATCGACGCGGCCGACGCGCGGACACTCGCGACCGAGAAGGCCGCGGTTCCGGCATGACCGAGCAGACACTCACCGGTCGTCGGGCCCTGGTCACGGGCGGCGCGAGTGGGATCGGGGCGGCGTCGGTGCGTGCCCTTGCCGCCCGGGGAGCACACGTCACCGTCGCCGACCTCGACGACGTCGCCGCCAAGTCGCTCGCCGACGAGATCGACGGAACAGCGTGGCACGTCGACCTTCTCGACACCGAAGCCCTCGACGACCTGCGTCTCGAGACCGACATCCTGGTCAACAACGCGGGAATCCAGACGGTCAGCCCGATCGAGGATTTCCGGCCCGCCGACTTCCGGCGCATCCAGACCCTCATGGTCGAGGCACCGTTCCTGCTGATCCGCGCGGTACTGCCGCACATGTACGCGAACGGCTTCGGCCGAATCCTCAACGTGTCGTCGGTGCACGGATCGGTGGCGTCCCCGTTCAAGGCCGCCTACGTGACCGCCAAGCACGCAATCGAAGGTCTGTCGAAGGTGACGGCCCTCGAAGGCGGCCCGCGCGGAGTGACCAGCAACTGCGTCAGTCCCGGATACGTCTCCACCCCGTTGGTGCACAAGCAGATCGCCGACCAGGCCCGGGTGCACGGCATCAGCGAGACCGAGGTCGTCGAGAAGGTGATGCTCACCGAGTCCGCGATCAAACGCCTCGTGGAGCCGGACGAGGTCGGCGAACTCGTCGCCTGGTTGGCCTCTCCCGGCGCCGCGATGGTCACCGGCGCCTCCTATGCGATGGACGGCGGCTGGACGGCCCGCTGACCCGAGCGAGTTCGGCGGACCTGCTGCGAGGCAGGTCCGCCGAACTCGTTTTCACACAACCGGTTACACGTCCTCGCCTACATGTCGGAGCCGATGATGTTCGCGATGTTGCGCTCGGCGAGGGCGGTGATCGTCACGAACGGGTTGACGCCGACGTTGCCGGGCACGAGAGCGCCGTCCATCACGTACAGGCCCGGGTAGCCGTGCAGTCGGCCGAAGTTGTCGGTTGCCTTGTTCAGGACCGCGCCGCCGAGCGGATGGTAGGTCAGGCCTTCGTTCCAGACCTTGTTGCTGCCGAACATGTCGGAACGGTAGACGGTGACCTCCTTCTTGTTGATCTTGTCGAACACCGTCTTCGCGAGGTCGATCGACTTCTGGCCCTGCGCCTGCGTCCACGACAGCCCGACGCCACCGGTGCTCGAGTTGTACTGGAAACTCGCGCGTTCCGGATTCTTGGTGATGGCGAGGTACAGGCTGATCCACAGCTCCGCGCCTGCGGGGAACGGCGCGATCTCGGCGAACACGCCGTTGGTGTCCCAGGCGTCGATGCCCATGGTCGGGATCGACGACTGCTTGTTGCCCGTGGTGTCCCACGCGTGATTGGCGCGGGCGACCATGACGTTGCCGTTGTGACCCCACTCCTGGCCGACCGCGCCGGACAGGCTGGGCAGGTGTCCTTGTGCCTTCATCGAGACCAGGAGCTTGCTGGTGCCCACGGAGCCGGCCGCGAAGAACACCTTGTCGGCCGTGACGGTCTTGGTGGCGACGACGCCGCCGGTCTCGTTGATCTGCTCCATCTCGACCGTGTAGCCGGCACCGGCAGCGGGTGCGACCTTGGTGACGCGGTGCAACGGGCTGATGGTGACCTTGCCGGTCGCGGTGGCCTGACCGAGGTACGTCTTGGGCAACGACTTCTTGCCGTGATGGTTGCCGAAGATGACCTCGCCGTCGAGGGCGGACTTCGTGACGGTGCCCGCGGCTTCCTGCTTCATGTAGTTCAAGTCGTAGACGTTGGGAACGAAGGTCGTCGCGAAGCCGGAGCGCTGGGCGGTCTTTCGCCCGACCCGGGAGAACTGGTACCACTCGGTGGACTCGAACCACGCCGGGTCGATGTTGTTGACGCCGAGCGTGGCGTTCGCGCGCGGGTAGAAGGTGTTGTACATCTCGTTGGCGTCGACGGACGGCAGGATCTGCTCGAACCAGGCCCGCTTCGGGGTGACGGCCATGCCGCCGTTGACCAGCGATCCGCCGCCGACGCCGCGCCCCTGGTACACGTTGATGGCGCCCATGTTCTCGGCGTCGAGGATGCCCGTGTACCTGGAGATGTCCTTGTCGATCGAGACACCGAGGAAGTGCGACACCGGCTGCTTCGTACGGTCCCGGAGCCAGAAGCCGCGCTGGTCGGGTGCGGTGGTCTTGGTGAAGATCCTGCCGTCGGAGCCCGGGGTGGTCCAGTCACGTCCCATCTCGACGATGTGGCAGTCGATACCGGCCTGTGCAAGCCGCAGCGCGGTGACGGCACCACCGTAGCCGGAGCCGATGATGAGCGCGGGGACCCGGTCACCTGTGTTCAGGGCGCGGCGAGGGGAGGCGGCGGCGCTGACCCAGGACGACGAGAGCGCGGCGGCGCCAACCGCGAAACCCGTTGCTGCCAGGAACCTTCGGCGGTTGAGCCGGGCAGACGAGAGGGAACTACTGGGGGATGTCCGGAACTCGCTCAACGGAACCTCTTTCGGTCTCAAGCGGAATTGTCGGACTGTGTATACCGAACGGAACCGGACGGATCACCCGAAACTGCCGAGTAGTTTCGATATTGGGTGCGATTGATCGCCATAGTTCGAAAACCGCTGTTTTCCAATCGGGTTCAGCTGTAAGGTCCTTGTCCCGCTGCGAATCTGCGCGCACGGCGGCGCGGGCGGCAGAACGAAGTTCGGCGAACTTGCTTGCGACAGGTCCGCCGAACTTCTTTCACCGCAGTCGATTACCGGGGACTTCGGTCACATGTCGGAGCCGATGATGTTCGCGATGTTGCGCTCGGCGAGCGCGGTGATCGTCACGAACGGGTTTACGCCCGTGTTGCCCGGGACCAGCGCACCGTCCATCACGTACAGGCCCTGGTAGCCGTTGAGGCGGCCGTGGTTGTCGGTGGCCTTGTTCAGGATGCAACCGCCGAGGGGGTGGTAGGTGAACTCGTCGCCCCAGGTCTTGGTCACCCCGAACAGGTCGGTCCGGTAGATGGTGCCTTCCTTCTTGTTGATCTTGTCGAAGACACCCTTCGTCATCGCGATGCCCTTCGCGTTCTGCGCGACGGTCCAGGACAGGTCGACCTTGCCGGTGCCCGAGTTGAACGAGAAGCGGGCGCGTTCCGGGTTCTTCGTGATGGCCAGGTAGAGGCTGACGTAGGTCTCGAGACCCGCTGGCAGCGGGGCGATCTCCGCGAAAATCGGCGCGGCCGGATCCGACCAGTTGTCGATGCCCATCGTCGGGATGGTGGCCTGATTCTTGCCGGTCGCGTCCCACATGTGGTTCGCGCGGCCGACCATGATGTTGCCGTTGTTGCCCCAGCCCTCACCGACCTCCGACGACAGGTTCGGCAGGTGACCCTGCGCCTTCATCGCGACGAGCAGCTTGCTGGTACCGACGCTGCCCGCGGCGAAGAACACCTTGTCGGCGCCGATGGTCTTGGTTGCGATGACGTTGCCGGTCTCGTCGATCTGTTCCATCGTGACGTCGTAGCCTGCACCCGCGGGCACGACCTTGGTGACGCGGTGCAGGGTGGTGATGGTGAGCTTGCCGGTGGCCGCGGCCTGCGCGAGGTAGGTCTTGTCGAGGGACCTCTTACCCGCGTGGTTGCCGTAGATCACCTCGCCTGCGAGTGAGGACTTGGGGACCTGCCCCGCTGCCTCCTTCTTCATGTACTCGAAGTCGTAGACGTTCGGAACGAAAGTCGTTGCGAACCCGGAACGCTGGGCGGTCTTACGGCCGGTACGCGCGAACTGGTACCACGGCGTCGACTCGAACCAGGCCTGGTCGATGTTGTTGACACCCAGAGTGGTGTTGGCGCGCGGGAAGAAGGTGTTGTACATCTCGTTGGCGTCGACCGAGGGCAGGATCTCCTCGAACCAGGCCCGCTTCGGAGTGACGGCCATGCCGCCGTTGACGAGCGAGCCGCCGCCGACACCGCGACCCTGATAGACCTTGATGCCGGCGAACTTCTCGGCGTCGAGGATGCCGACGTACTTCTCGATGTTCTTGTTGATGCCGAAGCCCATGAAGTTGCTGACCGGCTGTTCCGTCCGGGTGGCCAGCCAGGTCGAGCGCTTGTCGGGGCTGAGCATCCCCGAGAAGATCTTGCCGTCGGCGCCGGGGGTGTCCCAACTGCGACCCATCTCGACGATGTGGGCGGGGATTCCGGCCTGCGTGAGGCGGAGTGCGGTGACCGCGCCGCCGTATCCCGCTCCGATGACCAGTGCGGGAACGCGGTCACCGTTGTTCAGTGCGCGGCGGGGCGAGGCTGCAGCGCTGACCCACGACGAGGAGAGGGCAACGGCACCGGCCGCCAAACCCGTTGTCGCCAGAAACCTTCGACGATTCAGGCGCGCCGAGGAGAGGGCGCTACTGGGGGATGTCCGGAACTCGCTCAACGGAACCTCTTTCGGTCACACGCGGGATGGTCGGATTGGTTATACCGAACCCGCCGAGACCGATCACCCGAAACTGCCGAGTAATATCGATACTGGGTGAAATCTATATTGGTGATTCGAAAACTGCTGCTTCGCAGGCGGGTTCGGAGATAGGGTCCTTCTCCCCGACGCGCGGGCCACCGAGGCGCCGCGCGTGGCACCGGGTCGGACGCGCCTGAACACCACCCGGGTGCGCCACGCACCGCACCATCCACGACCGGAGTCAGTTACGAACGCCGCCTACGCGAACACAGGGAGATCACCCTCCGAGCGCATCGCCCGCTAACCGAACAGCACTGCGCCCGTGAGTCTTTCCGGTCCTCCTGCGGACCACGACGGCTCACGGGCGCGATACGCACACTCAGATGCTGATGCGACCCTCTTCGGCAGCGAGGCCGATGTCGGTGCGGAAGTGCCCGCCCGGGAGCTTCACGGCGTCGAGCTTGGCGTACGCGTCGGCGCGGGCACCGGCCAGGTCCGGACCCGTCCCGACGACGCTGAGCACGCGGCCGCCCGCGGACACGACGGCGCCGTCCTCGATCGCCGTACCCGCGTGCAGGACACCGTCAGCGTCGGCCCCGACGATCTTGTCGCCGGTGCGGGGCGCTGCGGGGTAGTTCTCGGCGGCGAGGACGACCGTCACCGCGGCACCGTCGCGCCACTGCAGCGGCGGAAGCGACGCGAGCGTGCCCGTCGCCGTGGCGTTGAGCGCCGCGCCGAGCGGCGACTCGAGCAGCGCCAGCACGGCCTGCGTCTCGGGGTCACCGAATCGGCAGTTGAACTCGACGACGGCGGGGCCGTCCTTCCCCATCGCCAGGCCCGCGTACAGCAGTCCGGAGAAGCCACTGCCCCGCTTGACCATCTCCGCGGCGACGGGCTCCACGACGTCCCGGACGATCGTGGTGACCGCATCGGCGGGCAGCCACGGCAGCGGCGTGTACGCCCCCATGCCGCCGGTGTTCGGACCGGTGTCGCCGTCGCCGACGCGCTTGTGATCCTGCGCGGGCAGCAGCGGCACCACCGTCTCGCCGTCGACGAGGCAGAACAGCGAGACCTCGGGGCCGTCGAGGAAGGACTCGAGGAGCACCGGGTGCCCGTGATCGAGGATCGCGGCGGCGTGGGCGCGGGCCTCGGCCCGGTCCGTCGTGACGACGACACCCTTGCCCGCCGCGAGACCGTCGTCCTTCACGACCCAGTTCGGGCCGAACCGGTCGATGGCCTCGTCCAGCTTGGCCGGGTTGTCGACGACCTCGCTGTGCGCGGTCCGCACACCCGCCGCGGCCATGACGTCCTTCGCGAAGGCCTTGGAGCCCTCGATCCGGGCGGCGTCTGCGGACGGCCCGAAGCAGGCGATGCCAGCGGCGCGCAGCGCGTCCGCGACACCCGCAACCAGCGGAACCTCGGGGCCGACGACAACGAGATCGGCCTCGACCTTCGTCGCCAGCGCCACGACGGCGTCGCCGGACGCGGCGTCCACCGGGTGCTGTTCCGCGAGCTTCGCAGTTCCCGCGTTACCGGGTGCCGCGAAGAGCGCGGTCACCCCCGGGTCGCGAGAGAGGGCGAGAAGAAGGGCATGTTCACGGGCTCCGGAGCCGACGACGAGTACGCGCACGGGTCTCAGACTACGTTCCGGCCTGGTCGGTCGGCGCGGTCAGGTCGTACAGGGTGACCCCGTCGACGGTGACGGGCGTGAAGTTCTCCGTCACCCACTGCGAGATCTCCGACGCGGTTCCACTGCCACCCATGCGGCCGCCCATGCCGCCGCCTGCGATGAAGTAGTGGATCTCGCCGTCCGCGACGTACTGCTGGAACCGGGCGAGCGTCGGCGACGGATCGCTGCCGTTGAACCCGCCGATCGGCATGACCGACCGTTCGGTTGCGAGCTGGTAGCCGGAGGCACTGTTGGACCCGACTGCCGCGGCCACCCACGTGTACCCGTCGGCGTCGTCCGTCAGGAGCGCGGTCAGCTCGGCACTCGGGGTGCTGCCGTTGAGGAGGCCACCCGCACCGCCTGCCATCCCGCCGTCGGGCATCGCACCGACCTCGGTGCCGCCCGGAAGCATGCCGTTCGGGAGCTGGCCCATGTTCGGGAGCCGGCCCATGCCACCCTGCGCCCGACCCGTGTCGCCAGGAGGCCGCATGCCGCCCGGCATCGGGGGCATGCCGTTCCCGGCGGCGCCGTCACGCTGCCCGAAGCCGCGGCCGTCACCGGGTCCGCCGCGACCGCCGAAGCCCATACCGCCCGTGTTCGGTCCCGCCGAGACGATGGAGCCGGTGTGCGGGGTGGCGATGGTGTCGATGGCGTAGGCGGTGGGACCGGCCAGTCCCGCGAGGACGGCGGCGATCGCGGTGACCGAGGCGAGCCGTCCCGTCAGTCGGGGCAGCAGCATCGCGACCGCGGCGACCCCGCCGACGACGAGGATCACCCAGCGCAGCCACTGCACGAAGTCGGGGCTCCGGCCGAGCAGTTCCCACGACCACACGGCGGTGCCGAGCATGGTGACGGCGGACGTCGCCCGCACCCACCAGAGGTCGCGGCGGCGCCAGGCGGTGACGGCACCCGCACCGACCAGCGCAGCGATCATCGGAGCGAGGGCGACGGTGTAGTACGAGTGGAAGATGCCCGCCATGAAGCTGAACACCAGCCCGGTGACCAGCAGCCAGGTACCGAAGAGCACGAAGGTTGCCCGTTCGCCGTCCGTGCGGGCAACCCTGCCGCGCAGCATGATTCCGAGGACGCCGAGGATCAGGGCGGCCGGGAGCAGCCAGGCGATCTGGCCGCCCTGCGAGGCGTCGAACATGCGGCCGATGCCGGTCTCGCCCCACATGCCGCCACCGGGCATACCGCCGCCGGCCATGTCGGCGCCGCCACCACCGGGGGTGACACTTCCGGTCTCGTTGCCGTTGAGGCGACCGAGCCCGTTGTAGCCGAGGGTCAGTTCCAGGATCGAATTGTTCTGCGAACCACCGATCCACGGCCGCGAGTCCGCGGGCCACAGCTCGACCGCGAGCAGCCACCAGCCGGCCGAGACGACCATCGCGGCGAGCGCGGCGAACAGTTGCGCGATGCGTTTTCCGAGCTTCGGCGGGCCGAACAGCAGGTACGTCAGCGCGAGCGGCGGTACCACGAGCATCACCTGCAGCTGCTTGGTCAGGAAGCCGAATCCGACGAACACGCCGGTCAGCACGAGCCAGCGGGTGCGTCCGTCCTCGATCGCGCGAAGCAGTGCCCACGCGGCGGCGAGCATCAACAGCACCAGGAGCGCGTCGGGGTTGTTGAACCGGAACATCAGCGCGGCAACGGGAGTCACCGCCAGCACCAGCCCGGCGAGCAAGCCGGCGGACGCGCCGAACCAGCGCCGCACCGTCGCCCACAGCAGGGCGACGGACCCGACACCCATCAGCACCTGCGGCACCAGGATCGCCCACGAGTTCAGACCGAACGCCCGGACCGACAGTGCCATCACCCACAGCGACGCGGGCGGCTTGTCCACGGTGATCGAGTTCGCGGCATCGGAGGAACCGAAGAAGAACGCCTTCCACGACTCCGAACCAGCCTGCACCGCTGCGGAATAGAACGAGTTGGCCCAGCCGGACGAACCGAGGTTCCACAGATACGCGACGGCGGTGCCGATCAGCAGCGCGGCCAGCGCCCACGGCTCCCACCGCGGACGCTGCAACGGTTGCGGTGCGTCGGGGACCACGGGGTCGTGGTCGAGGACGGGGGTGGTGGTCACTGGTCTGCTCCCTGGGTCTGGACGGTCGACTGGCGGGCGGTGTGATGCCGGAACACCCACCGCAGGGCGACGAAACGGCTGACGGTGGCAACGAGATTCGCGACGACGAGTACCGCGAGCTCGACGTGCCGCGAGGCGTCGGGCACCCACCGGTGCAGGACGAACAGCGAGCCGCTGGTGAGCAGCAGCCCGAACCCGAACACCGCGAGGCCCTGCGCCTGATGTCGCGCGGCATTCGCCGACCCGCGCACCCCGAACGTGAACGCCCGGTTCGCGGTGGTGTTGAGAACGGCCGTGATCAGCAGGGCCGTGAAGTTCGCGGCCTGCGCACCGAGCAGCGAATGCAGCAACAGGTACAGCACGATGTACGCGACGGTCGACGCGACGCCGACGACCGCGAACCGCACCAACTGACCGACCATCCCGTGCGGAACACCCTGGACGAGTGGTTCGCGGCCGAGGCTGGTGCGTAACGCGGCGATGGGAAGGCGGCCGGTGGCCAGCGCCCGACCGACCCGCACGACGCCCTTGAGGTCGGCGACCGCGGTGGCGACGATGTCGACGGTGCTGTCGGGGTCGTCGACCCAGTCGACGGGTACCTCGTGGATGCGCAGTCCGACGCGTTCGGCGAGCACCAGCAGCTCTGTGTCGAAGAACCAGCCGGTGTCCTCGACGAGCGGCAGCAGTTCCCGAGCGACGTCGGTGCGCATCGCCTTGAACCCGCACTGGGCGTCGGAGAACCGCGCGCGCAGCGCACCGCGCAGGATCAGGTTGTAGCAGCGGGAGATGACCTCCCGTTTGGGGCCGCGGACCACCCGCGACGACCGCGCGAGCCGCGACCCGATCGCGACGTCGGAGTGCCCGGACACCAGCGGCGCCACCAGCGGCAACAGTGCGCCGAGGTCCGTCGACAGGTCGACGTCCATGTACGCGACGACCTCCGCGTCGGACGCGCTCCACACGGTGCGCAGCGCGCGGCCGCGGCCCTTCTCGTCGAGGTGGACGACGCGCACGTCGTCGAACTCGGCGGCGAGCAGGTTCGCGACGGCGAGGGTGCCGTCGGTGCTGGCGTTGTCGGCGACGGTGATGCGACTCGGGTACGGGATGTTGTCGGCAAGGTGCCGGTGCAGTCGTCGCACGCAGCGTTCGAGGTCGCGTTCCTCGTTGTACACGGGGACGACGACGTCGAGGGTCACCGTCCGCAACGGGACGGTGACCGCATCGGCATCGTGGCGAGCCAGGGACTTCGTCATGGATGTGACTGTCGCTGCGGAACCTGGAGCGTCCCTCCGCCCGGACTGCGAGTTTCCTGTGAGCGCTTGACCTTCGACCTTGTCGAGACCGGATCATGAGCGGGTGCCCCCAACAGACGACCTGATGACCATCGGCGTGTTCGCCCGCTCGACCGGCATCACACAGAGCGCGCTGCGCTTCTACGCGGACTCCGGTGTGCTCGTCCCTGCCGACGTCGACGAGGCGACGGGCTACCGGTACTACTCCCCCGCGCAGCTCGACCGGGCGGTGACGATCCGGAGACTCCGCGAGATCGACATGCCGCTGGATCGGGTCGTCGAGGTCCTGGCGGCGGGATCCGATCGGGCGTCCGCGCTGATCGACGAGCACGTGGACGAGCTCGCGACCCGGGTCGGGCAGGCCCGCGCGACCGCCGCCGCCGTCCGCGTCGCGCTCGGCCGTTCGGGCGTATCGGTCCCGGTCGCGACGGTCCGGGGTCCTGCGTTCGCGGCGGCCGTCGAGCAGGTGCTGGCGGCGACCGCCCACGACTCCGAGCATCCGGTGCTGACCGGCGTCCACGTCGAGTCGTCCGAGGACGGTCTCGTGCTGACGGCGACCGACCGCTATCGGCTCTCGACGCGGACCGTGGCGCTGGATCGGCCCGGTGCCGCGTGGGTGGGAACCGTCGACGGCGACGACCTGCGTCTGGCGTTGGCCTGGATGCGGCGCCGGCCGGTCGTCGATCTGCGTGCGGACGCGCACTCCCTCGTAGCCGACGGTGGTGAGGCCGGGACGCGCGCCTGCCGACTGTTGCCCGAACCCTTCCCCGACCACCGTGCGGTCTTCGACGCGCTCGCCCCGGTCCGCACGCGCGCCGTGGTGCCACGAAATTTGTTGGTGGAAGCCATGTCCAGGCTCGACGGCGAACGCGTCGTCCTCGCAGTCTCCGAAGGTGCCCTCACGGTGTCCGGACCCGGATCGGACCCGGTCCACCTCTCGGCGTCCGTGCAAGGTGACGCCGTCACGCTCGCATTCGAGGTGACCACCCTGCACCCCGCGATCACCACCACCGCGGGCCCCGACGTGATGCTCGACGTCGCCGCCCCCGACCAACCCGTCGTCGTCCGGTCCGCCGACGACGGCGACCTGACCACCCTCGCCATGCCCGTCCGATACGAAGGAGAAGACGTATGACCGACACGACGATGGACGCGATCATCGAGGCCGTCACCGCGGGAAGGCAGGGTGACGCCGACGCCGCCCGCACGCGACTGCTCGCACTCTGGGACGAGATCACCCCGACAGGCGACGCGCTGCACCGCTGCACCCTCGCCCACTACCTGGCCGACCTGTACTCCGACGCCGCGCAGGCGCTGATGTGGGACGTCCGCGCCCTCGACGCCGCTGCCGCGCTCACCGACGCTCGCGCCCAGGACCATCACGCCTCCCTGCAGGTCGCCGGCTTCTACCCGTCGCTGCACCTGAACATCGCCGACAACCTGCGCCGTCTCGGATCGTTCGATGCGGCCCGCGACCACGTCGAGGCCGGGCGCGCCCGCGTCGACGTCCTGCCCGACGACGAGTACGGCGCGATGCTGCGTCGCGCTCTGGTGGAGGTCGGGGACGCGGTGCAGCAGAGGTCCACCGCGATCCGCCCGACGGCGCCCAGCGCGGCGGGCTGAGCAGCGGGAACGGCCGCTGCGACGCGCCCTATGCTGTGGACATGGATTCGCCCGTCAGCGCCCCGCGACTCTCGGACAGACCTGGCTACCAGTTGGTCAAGGCGGCCATGAAGGTGCGGCAGCAGTACGCGGAAACCCTTGCGGGACTCGGACTGCTGCCGAACCATCACGCAATCCTGAGCATTCTCAACGAACTGGGACCGTGCCATCAGAAGGAGTTGGCGCACCGGGTCGTCGTCGACCCCGGCGACATCGTCGCGTACCTCGACGGCCTCCAGAAGCCGGGGCTCGTTTCTCGCGAGCGAGATCCCGAGGACCGTCGGCGGCAGATCGTGACCATCACCCCGGCAGGCCTCCGCAGGCTCCGTGACGCGGACGCGGCCCTGGACGAGCTCGAGCAATCGGTGTTCGGGGTGCTCGCCGCGCGCGACCGCGTCACGTTGGCGAAGCTGTCGAGTCGCCTCGCGGAATCCCTCTAGACCGGTCTGACGATGCCCGGTCGGCGCGACCGCGCGGCCGCCGACAACCTGTGACCCCACGAACTGGGATTCTCGTAGGTCCGCGCGATCCAGCTCAGGTCGTCCACGGTGAGTCCGCCGTGGCCGTACTCGATCTGCAACCCCGACGGGCTTCCGATGTACACCGAGGTCATCAGGTCGTTGGTGTGCCGCCCGAGCGACTGCATGATCTCGACGCCGTGAACGTCGAGCAGGTCGATGAGCCGTCCGAGGTCGTCCATGTACTCGACCTCGAGCATCAGGTGGTTGAAGCCGGTGTGCCCCGGCAGTTCCGACAGCGCGAGGGAGTGGTGCCTCCCGTTCACGTGATAGAAGCGAACACCGAAGTGCTTGTTGGTGATGCGATCCGACAGCCGAAAGTCGAGTAGGTCCACGTAGAACTCGTTGGCGGCGTCGATGTCGGGAACCTGCAGGACGATGTGTCCGAGCCCCTGATCGCCGGTGACGAACCCACCCCTCATCGGCCGACCGGGCGTGAAGGACATCGGGTCGGCGCACTTCCCCCAGGCCAGTTCGTGACGAATTCCCCACGGGTCCTCGAACCACACCAGATCGGCCACCTCCCGTTCCTCTCTCAGATCCGCGTCGCCCTGATGGATCTCGACACCGCGCGAGCCGAGCCGGTCGGCGAACCGTCCGAGGTCGGTCTCGTTGGCCATCCCCCAACCCACGTAGCGCAGTTCGTCCTGATCCGACGGATGGATCGAGATGCGGTGCCGGATGTCGTCGACGGCGAGGCGGATCGCGCCGTCCGGCCCGTCCGGTGCGGCCATGCAACCCAGGAGAGACGTCCCGTAGGTACGCCAGTCGTCGGCTCGCGGCGACCCGATTCCGACGTACGACAGTTCTTGAATCATGGTGTGAGCCCTTCGATCAGAGACGAGTTCGGATGCCCCCACCACTAATACTGGATAAACCAATCATTGGCAATCCCAATCATTTGATGGGTCGTCGCCGTGCCCGTGCCGCACTCGTCGGCGCATAATCGCAGCCATGGCATCCGTGTTCAGCATGATCATCGCCGGCGACCTGCCGGGCCGCTTCGTCTGGGAGGACGACGACGTCGTCGCCTTCCTGACCATCAACCCGATCACCAAGGGGCACACCCTGGTGGTCCCGCGCACCGAGATCGACCAGTGGCAGGACCTCGACGGCGAGGTGTTCGCGAAGGTCTCGAAGGTCGCGCAGATCGTCGGTCAGGCCGTCCGGAAGGGCTTCGACGCGCCCCGCGCCGGTCTGCTGATCGCCGGACTCGAGGTCCCGCACCTGCACCTGCACGTGTTCCCCGCGTACAGCCTCGGCGACTTCAACATCTCCGGTGCCGACCCCAGCCCGTCGCCGGAATCCCTCGACGAGGCGCAGGCCACCATCAAGGCCGCGCTCCGTGACCTCGGCCACGGCGCCCACGTCCCCGACTGATTTCACGGTCCCGGCGAGCGGGATCGGGCGGGCAGGCGGGCGGGGGTTCCCGGTTGATTGGAACACCCCGCCCGTCCCCTGAGGAGTTGTGACCGCCGCCGTGACCGCCACCGATTCCCCGCTCCACCGTCCCCTGCGTGTTCGCGGACTGGAGCTGCCCAACCGGATCGTGATGACCCCGATGACCCGGACTGCCTCACCGGGCGGAGTCCCGACGGACGCGGTCGCGCAGTACTACCGCCGACGCGCTGCGGGCGGCACGGGGTTGATCGTCACCGAGGGCGTCGGCATCGACCTGCCGAGCGCGATGGACCACCCGGACGTGCCGAACCTGCACGATCCGGCCGCGCGCGACGGCTGGCGGCGCGTGGCCGACGCCGTGCACGAGGCGGGTGGACGCATCGCGCCGCAGCTGTGGCACGTCGGTCCGCTGTTCGGTGCGATGCGCCGCGTCGACGATGTCGCACCGATGCGGCCGTCGGGCCTGTGGGGCGAGCCTGGCGTGACGTCGTACCCGCAGGAGTACGTCGAACGCTCCGCCACACCGACGGCGGCGATGACCGAATCCGACATCGACTGCGTCATCGAGTCGTTCGCCGACGCCGCGCGCACCGCAGTCGACCTCGGGTTCGACGCGGTCGCGATCCACGGCGGCCACGGCTACCTGCTCGATGCGTTCCTGTGGTCGTCGACCAACCGTCGTGACGACGCGTGGGGCGGAGACCTGCTGCGCCGCACCGCGTTCCCTGCGGCCGTGGTCCGCGCCGTCCGCGAGGCGATCGGCGACGACATGCCGATCCTGTACCGCTTCTCGCAGCACAAGCAGCAGAACTACACCGGCCGCATCGCGGACACCCCGG
Source organism: Rhodococcus sp. Q (assembly GCF_005503035.1). NCBI lineage: Bacteria > Bacillati > Actinomycetota > Actinomycetes > Mycobacteriales > Nocardiaceae > Rhodococcus > Rhodococcus sp. Q. The sequence continues at coordinate 160,587 of NZ_SCOY01000003.1, read as the reverse complement.
AGGAGTTGGGCGTGATCCTGAACGCGCTGGTCGACGCGGGTGTCGACGTACTCGACGCGAGTTCACGCCGTTTCGACGCCCCGGCGTTCGAGGGCAGCGACCTGTCGCTGGCCGGCTGGGCGAAGCGCACCACCGGAGCGATCGCGATGGCGGTCGGCAGCGTCGGTCTCGGCGCCTCCCTCCGGGACGGCAGGCTGGCCGGCCCGACGGTGGAGTCCGTGGACAACGTCGCCGAGCTCGAACGACGCATGGCTGCAGAAGAATTCGATCTCGCAGGAATCGGCCGCCTGCACCTGGCCGATCCCCGGATCGCCGAGACGCTGCGGGAGCGTCGCCCCCTACCCGAGTTCGACCGTCGTAGGCACGAGGCCGTCCTCACGTAGGCAGCTCCGTCCCGCAAAGCGGGAGGCGCCCCCGGCATGTGCGCCGGAGGCGCCTGCTCACCAACCCTTGACGGCAGTCCCGTCCCACCGCGGATCGGTCGGAAGTTCAGGTGCCGGACCGACGAAAGCGCGTGCGGCGTCGGCGTCGTCGGTGAGGGTGAAGCGCAGCCACGCCGTGAGGTACCCGCGGAACCCACCCCCGTCGGCCGGCCAGTTGTGGCCGACACCCAGCAGGCGGCCGCGGGCCGCCGGGCCGGGGCTCACGGCCTGATAGGCGGCCTGCGGAATCGCCGTCGACACCGGATCGTCGGACCCGGTCAGATAGAACACGGGACCCGTCAGCCGAGCCACGTCGATCTTGTCGACGGGTCGAGTCGCCCACCAGGGGTCGGGGAGGTCGAGCACGGCGGTGGAGGTGATGAGTCCGTCGGAGTTGGTGCTGGCGTTGATCGATCCCCCCGCCCCCTGCGAATGCCCGACCGCGGCGACGTGCGCGACGTCGATGCGATCGTGAAAGACGCTCTCCGGGTTGTCGTTCTCTGCCAGGACGTAGCGCGCTGCCGCCAGGATCTCCGTCCCGTCACCGGTGACGCTGCTGTCGGCAACCACGACGACGAAGCCCCAGGAGGCCAGGTGCCGCAGGAGGGCCTCGTACTGCTCGAACGTCGCGTAGCTCCCGTTCCCGAAGGTCACCACCGGATGACGGTCGGGGCTGGTGGCGATGTCTGCGGGGTGGAACAGCTGGTATCCGGGCACCGCAACGGATGTGACCGCATGGGGGCCGGTCGCGGCATAGCGCTCGCTGACCGGTTGCCGGTCCGGAGCAGCGGGTGCCGCGGGACCAGCCGCAGGAACGGAGGCGAGGGCAGAGGGCGAGAACCCGGCCGCGATCGGCATCGCGATCATCGCGGCGAGGATCAGGGTCCGGGCGCGTCGGGTCGAGGGCAGCGGGGGTCGTCGCAACGTCACCCGCCCACCTTATCCAGCGTCGGCTACGGAGGATTCGGGCTCGGCCGTTCACATTGCGAGAGTCGACGATCGATGCGGCCGAGGACCGCGGCTAGAGTCCTGCCGTGACCGAGGACCGATCCGACGCCGGCGCGGCGTACCGCATCACCGGCGTCGCTCTCACCGACACCACGATCGTGCTGACTCTCGCCGACGGACACACGGTCACCGAGCCGCTCCAGGGCCATGTTCGACTGGAGAAGGCGACGGCCGAAGAGCGGGAGCGGTGGCAGCCGACCGAGCACGGGCACGGCGTGAACTGGCCGCAACTGCGGGAACCGACCGCGGACGGGATGGTGAACGTCTGGGGCATCCTGCAGGATCGCCTCTACGCAGAGGCACTGAACCAACTCCAAGACGCGGACTGGGACATCGACGCGATCTCGCCACACGACCGCGACCTCGTCGCGCTGTGGCGGGCGGAAGCCGACGTCAACAACGGCGGGTTCCTTCAATTTCTCGGAAACTGGGGCGTCGACAATCACCGGACCGCGGTGGCCGCGCTCGACACGATCGGGGCGACCGCGACCGCCGACATCCTGCGGGCGATGTTCACACTCGTCGCGCCGTACCTCACCGCCGGGATCGAGTCCTTCTCGGACATCTACGCCCTCCTCACCGACCCGGACACGGATCGGCTCGAGGAGCTGGACGAATCCTTCTGGAAGTACCCCGACCCGCTCTCCCGCCTCGTCGTGGAACACCACCACGGACACCGGGCTGCCTCCGGTTCGGCTGACGTGGTCGGGCGGGAGTCGAATACGAGAGCGGTGCGTGAGGTGGAGCCGTCAGAGCTGCCGACGGCATCTATGCGCGGGGCAGCAGGACCCTGAACACCGCTCCCCCGCCCTCGGGCGACTCGACGTTCACCGTGCCGCCGTGCGCCGCGACCAGGGCCGCGACGATCGACAGGCCGAGGCCACTGCCGCCGGACCGACGCGTCCGGGACGAATCCGCGCGATAGAAGCGTTCGAACACGCGCTCGCGCGCCTCGGCGCCCAGACCGGGGCCGGTGTCGGCCACCTCGAGCAGCGCGTCGTCGCCGACCGTCCCGACCCGCACGGTCACGGTGGCATCGGCGGGCGTGTGGACGAGGGCGTTCGTGACCAGGTTGGTCAGCACCTGACGCAGCCGGGCGTCGTCGCCGAGCACCTCGGGGCGCCCCGGACCGTCGACGACGTCCAACGAGATCGACCGGTCCGGCGCCACGGCTCGGGCGTCGTGGACCGCGTCGGCCGCGACGGTCAGCAGATCGACTGGCGCCTTCTCCAGCGGGCGTTGCGCATCCAGCCGCGCCAGCATCAACAGATCCTCGACGAGCAGGCCCATGCGCGACGCCTCCGACTCGATCCGGGCCATCGCCTGATCGGTGTCGGTGACCGCGCCCTGCCGGTACAGCTCGGCGAAGCCGCGGATCGTCGTCAGCGGGGTGCGCAGTTCGTGGCTCGCGTCGGCGACGAAACGCCGCATCCTCTCCTCGGATCGCCGCGCCGACTCCTCGGACGCCTCGGTCGCCGCAAACGCCGCCTGGATCTGTTCGAGCATGCCGTTGAGCGCGACCGTCAGTCGCCCGACCTCGGTGCGATCCTCCCGGACCGGAATGCGTTGATGCAGGCGACCTTCCGCGATCGCCGCGGCAGTCTCCTCGACTTCCACCAGCGGTTTCAGGCTGCGCCGGACGACGAAGTAGCCGACAACGCCGAGGGCGAGCAGCACCACGACCCCGATACCGATCTGCAGCCCGATGAGCCGCTCGACGGTCGCGTCGACGTCGCCGAGCCGCACGGCGACGGTGACGGTGCCGTCCGACGTCGTGGTGGTCAATGCGCGCCAGTGCTTGTCGGGGTCACCTACGGACCCGACCGTCACCGGCGCCCCCACCGGAACCTCCGACAGATCCGGCGCGACGGCGTGGTCGTTTATCTCACGTGGCACTTCGCCCGGGATTTCGCTGCGGACGTAGAACTGACTCGGCGGACGCGAGGGCCCCAGCTCCGACGTCGGCGGCGGCGGCAGGGGATGTATGCGGGGCTTCGCCCATGTGTGTGACGCGTCCTCGAGCGAGCTGTCGATGCGCGAGATCAACGAGTTCGTCATCGCCGACGTCACCGCGACCCCGGACGCCAGCAGGCCGAGCGCCGTCAGCACCAGCAGCACCGCGACCAGGGTGACGCGCAGCGGCGCCCGATGCAGCTGCCGCACCCCGCTACCTCGGCTCGCGCATGACGTAGCCGACGCCGCGCAGGGTGTGGATCAGCCGCGGCTCGGTGGTGTCGACCTTGCGTCGCAGGTACGACACGTAGGACTCGACGACGCCGACCTCGCCGCCGAAGTCGTAGTGCCAGACGTGGTCGAGGATGCGTGGTTTGCTCAGCACCACACCGGCATTGACCATGAAGTACCGCAGCAGGGTGAACTCGGTCGGCGACAGGGACACCTGCTCCCCTGCCTTCCACACCTCGTGGGTGTCGTCGTCGAGTTCGATATCGGCGAAGGTGATCCGGGACGGCTCGATCTCGTTGCCGGACTTGGAGACTCGACGCAGGATGACCCGCAGTCGCGCAACCACCTCCTCGAGGCTGAACGGTTTGGTCACGTAGTCGTCGGCTCCGAGCGTCAGCCCCGACACCTTGTCCTCGACGGAGTCCTTGGCGGTGAGGAACAGGACGGGTGCGTCGATTCCGTCGGCGCGCAGTCGACGCAGCAGGCCGAAGCCGTCCATGCCGGGCATCATCACGTCGAGGATGAGTGCGTCCGGGCGGAACACCTTCGCCTTGTCGAGACCCTCGGCGCCGGTGGCGGCCGTGTCGACGTCGAACCCCTGGAACCGCAGGCTCACCGAGAGCAGTTCGACGATGTTCGGTTCGTCGTCGACGATCAGGATCTTGGCGTCGGTCTTCGTCCCAGTCACCTCGCCATCATCACCCCGTTCGCTGGCGGGATGCTGACCGAAGACTGCGAGTTTCCTGTGAACGGCCGGTCAGATCGCTCACACCTGGACCCGACGCGCAGTGAGCCGTTGCTACGGTGGAGGCGTCAACGACGACATCCGGACGAGCGCACCGTACCCGGCCAGCGACAAGACGGTGCCTAGGAGAGTCTCGTCATGGCATGGATCGTTCTCGTCATCTCCGGCGTCCTCGAAGCCGTCTGGGCCACCGCCCTCGGCAAGTCCGACGGGTTCAGCCGCCTCGCCCCCACCGTGGTCTTCGGGATCACGATCGTCGCGAGCATGGCAGGCCTCGCCTATGCGATGCGCACCCTTCCCGTCGGCACCGCCTACGCGGTCTGGGTGGGTATCGGCGCCTCGCTGACCGTCGGCTACGCGATGGTGACCGGCAGCGAGTCCGCCTCGGTCGTGAAAATCCTGCTGATCCTGGGGATCGTCGGATGCGTGGTCGGACTCAAGGCACTGCACTGACGCCGAACACCAAGGTGTCCGTCCGCGCCGGGTTACAGTAAATCCATGAACCTGGTGGCGATGGTCACACTGCCGGCACGGCTCGGGCTGGCGATCACCGACTCCGCCCTCGGCGTGGTCGAAACGGCACTCGGCGCGACCCGGGTCGTCATCACCGCGTCGACCACCGCCGGCCCGGGCGCACTCGGCGGCGTCGGCTCCGCGAACACCTCCGGACCGCTCAAGCTGCTCCAGCAGGTCGCCGAGCTGGCATCCGACCAGCGTCCGCTGGGGCAGGCGATGCGGCCGGGGGGTCCCGTCGACCGCCTCCTCGAACCCGGTGGCGTCGTCGACCGCCTCACCGCACCCGGCGGCACGCTCGAACGACTCATCGAGCCCGGCGGACCGCTCGAACGCGTCCTCGCTCCCGGCGGACCCGTCGAACGCCTCCTCGACGAGGACGGGCCCGTCGAGCGACTGCTCGCCCCAGGCGGACTGCTCGACCGCCTCACCGCCGAGGACGGGCCGCTCGAACGCCTCACCGCGACCGCGGGACCACTCGAAACTCTCACCAAAGAGGGCGGGATCATCGACCGCGCCATCGAGGAGGGCGGCGTCCTCGAGACGCTTCTCGCCAAGGACGGCCCGCTCGAACGGATCATCGCGGAGAACGGTCCCCTCGACCAGATCGTGTCGCTGTCCGAGACGCTCACCTCGCTGGCCCCGAACCTCGAGCAGCTCGGTGACAGCGTCGAACTGCTCCGCGAGACCGTCGGCGTCCTCAGCGCCGCCGTCGGCCCCCTCGGCGAACTCGCGGGCAGGCTGCCCGGTCGGTGGCTCAAGGGCGGCAAGCCCAACGGCACCGAACTGCACTGAACCGCATCGCGCTGGACCGGACCTCGCTAGGCGGACGGCGGCAGGTCCTGCAGGTGCTCGTCGAAGAACGCGTACACCCGGCGCCACGCATCGCGCGACTGCTCCTCCCCGTAGTGCAATCCGACGATTCGCAGCAGCGGTGTCGCGGGACCGGCGGGCAGGTGGTTGACGAAGCTGTGCCCGACACCGGAGTACGTCTCGACGTCGTGCGCGACGCCCTGCCGCTCCAGCTCAGCGGTAAGTTTCTTGCCCGCACCGGGCAGGATCGGGTCGCGAGCACCGAAACTGGCGACGATCGGGCACGCACCGGACAGCGCCTCGTCCAGATGCCTCGGCAATACACCGTAGAACGGGGCGGACGCGTCGAAACCCATGGGCGACAAAGCCAATGCGAAGCCGCCTCCCATGCAGAAGCCAACCACCGCCACCGCGCCGGAGCATTCGGGGAGCGCCCGAAGGTGGTCACGCGCGGCGAGCAGATCCGACACCGCGCGCCCACGACGCGCGAACAGGTCCCGGAAGACCCCGGTCAGGCAGCGCGCCGTGCCGCCGCGTGAGTACAGGTCCGGCGCCAACGCCAGATAGCCGTGGTCCGCGATGTCCCGGGTGATCCCACGAATGTCGGCGCTGAGGCCGAGGGCGTCGTGCACGACGACCACGCCGGGATGCGGGCCGTCACCGTCGGGGCGTTCGAGCACCCCGTCGATGGGTCCGTCCGGGGTGTCCACGGTGAGTTCGGGCATACGCTGGCCTCCCACATGCGCTGATGTGGCGCCAGAATAGACCGCTCACTCCGAGTCGGCCGGGTGTGACTCGTCCGCCGGGTCCGCCCGCTCGCGCAACCGGTCGAGCTCGCCCTCGACTTCGACGAGCCGGCGATACAGGGCCTGCACGCTCGCCATGCACACGCCGTTCGCGTCGACCTGCGCGATGCTGCGGTTCGACGACCCCAACCCGAACGTCGCAGCGAAGTCCTGCGCCATCGGCCCGAGGTGCCGGACCGATTCGTGGTCGAACCGGTATGTCCACACGCTCAGCGGCAACGCGGCGAGGCGTTCGAGCACATCGTTCGCGCTGTCGGGGACAACGGCCGCGGTGCCGACACCGCGGCGACGGGTCACATGGGACCGGACCCATTCGATCGGGTGGTGACGTGACAGTTCCCGGCCGTCCTCTCGACCGGGAACGGTGGACGATCCTGTCATGCGAAGTCAGGGCCGCAGGGGCCGAACGTGATGCTTCGATCCGGCATCACTGATCAGAATGCCTACGCCCGCACCGAGTAGTCCGATTCCGACGCCAACCGCGGCGCCGGCGAGACCGATCACGAGTCCGAGCATGATTCCTCCAAGGCTCTCGTCGAGTCGATTGTCGGGGCACCCTGTCTCGTGGGGCCGCCCCCACGTGTGAACACTTCCACGCTCGTCCTCCCCGGCGGCGAATGCAACAGCGGATTGAGAGAAGGATGTCCGGTTTCCTCGGACGGTCTGATACAGATACCGATCATGAAGCGCATCATGTTCGCCGCACTCGCGGCCGCGTCCGTGTCCCTGCTCGCCGGCTGCGGATCCGACTCCGACTCGACCGACGCCGCACCCGAGACCACGGCGGCAACGCAGTCCGACGCCGACGCCCTGGCCGCCCCCGCCACGACCGGCGACATTTACACCGACACCTGCAACAGCGTCACGGCCTACCTGAAGACCCTCGAGGAATCGGGCCTGAGCGAGGGCGACCGCGCCCCGCAGGCCGTGGTGGACGAATTCCTCGCCGTCGCGGAAGCCGAGCCGGACTGGGCCAACCAGTCCGACCAGGACAAGGCCGACTTCGAGCGTGGCCTCAAGGCCGCCGTCGCCGGCAGCTGCTGAGCAAACTCTCCCGACGAAAAAGGCCCTGAACTGCTACCGAAGCAGTTCAGGGCCGCGCGGAGCCCCCTGTCGGGATTGAACCGACGACCTTTCGCTTACAAGGCGAGTGCTCTACCACTGAGCTAAGGAGGCGCGTGAAGCGCGCCCATCATATCCATCCGTCCGAACCACCCAAACGCGGGACCACGCCAGGACTGCTCGGATATCGTTGATTGGTCAATTCCTGGACGGGAGCCGTCCCATGGATCTGAACACGATCGCCGAGGTGGTCCGCCCACCACCCGAACCTCCCGCGACCCGATGGCGTGACGGTGACGCCTGGCTGGCCGGAGGAACCTGGCTGTTCTCCGTCCCCCAACCCGGCCTGCGCCGCCTCGTGGACCTCACCGCCCTCGGATGGGATGCCGTCACCGTGGCCGAGGACGGGGTGCACATCGGCGCGACCTGCACGATTCGTGAACTGTACGAAACTGCGCCGCAAGCGCATTGGCCCGCGTTCGCGCTCGCGCGAACCAGCTGCGAGGCCTTTCTGTCGTCGTTCAAGGTGTGGAACGCCGCGACCGTGGGCGGCAACATCTGCCTGTCGCTCCCGGCAGGCCCGATGATCACCCTGTCCGTCGCACTCGGGGCCACGTACACACTCTGCGCACCGGACGGAACCGAGCGCACCGTCGCCGCGGCGGACTTCGTCACCGGCGACAACCGGAACATCCTGACTCCGGGTGAGCTGCTGAGGTCGATCCACCTGCCCGCCGAGGCCTTGCGCAAGCGGCACACTCACCGGCGTTTCAGCCTCACCCGGTTGGGGCGGTCGACGGTGTTCCTGGCCGCCACCCGGACCCCCGCCACCACCGACCTGCTGCTCACGATCACGGCGGGCACGACCCGTCCGATGCGCCTCGCATTCGACTCGATGCCCGACGCCGCCACGCTGCGCGACCGCCTCGACGATCTCCCCGGGGACGTGTGGTTCGAGGATCCGAACGGAACCGCGGACCATCGCCGCCATCTGACCCGGTACTTCGCGGAGCAGATGCGCGTCGAACTCGCAGAGGAGGACCGGCCGTGAGCTACTCGATCAACGGCGTACCGTCCGACGTGGAGCCCCGTCCCGGGCAGTGCCTGCGGACCTTTGTGCGCGACCTCGGCTGGCACGGGGTCAAGAAGGGATGCGACGCAGGCGATTGCGGTGCCTGCACCGTGTGGCTGGACGGCGTCCCGGTGCACAGCTGCATCACGCCCGCGTTTCGTGCCGAGGGTCGTGAGGTGACAACGATCGAGGGGCTCGGCACTCCCGAAGACCTGCACCCGATGCAACGACAGTTCCGCGACGCACCCGGCTTCCAATGCGGGTTCTGCACGGCGGGGATGATCATGACCGCGGCGGCTCTCACGGACCGCGACCGCGAGAACCTCCCGCGCGCGCTGAAGGGCAATCTCTGCCGCTGCACGGGATACCGTGCCGTCGAGGACGCGGTGAACGGTGTCGCGGCGATCGAGGTCGCCGCACCCGGCCGCGTCGTCGGCACCAGTGTCGGCGCCCCGGCGGCCACCGACGTGGTGACGGGCCGAGCCGAGTTCACGATGGACACCCGGATCGAGGGAATGCTGCACCTGAAGGTGCTGCACTCGCCGCACGCGCACGCTCGCATCGTCTCGATCGACAGATCCGCCGCCCTGGCCGTGCCGGGCGTGCACCGCGTCTACACGTGGGAGGACGTGCCCCGCAAACGATTCACCACCGCCATTCACACCGACCACCTCGTCGATCCGGACGACACGTACATCCTCGACGACACCGTGCGCTTCGTCGGGCAGCGGGTGGTCGCGGTGCTCGCCGACACCGTCGGGGCGGCGGAGGAGGGTTGCCGACGTGTGGTCGTCGAATATGACGTGCTCCCAGCAGTTTTCGAACCCGAGGAGGCGATGGCCGACGGCGCACCGCAGCTGCACGGCTCGGACGATCCGTTCGTCCGGGACCCGGCGCACAACATCCTGCTCGAACTGCACGGTCACGTCGGCGACATCGATGCCGGTCTCGCCGCGGCCGACGTCGTCCACGAGGGCACCTACTTCTCACCGCGGGTGCAGCACGCGCATCTCGAGACCCACGGGGCGATCGCGTGGATGGAGGACGGCCGGCTGCACGTGCGGACCAGTTCGCAGTCGCCGTCGATCGCGAAGGTCAAGCTGTCCCATCTGTTCGACCTGCGACCCGACCAGCTGCGGGTGTTCTGCATGCGGGTCGGCGGCGGGTTCGGCGGCAAGCAGGAGGTCATCGCCGAGGATCTGGTCGCCCTCGCCACCCTCGACACCGGTCGGCCGACGTGCCTCGAATACACCCGCGAGGAGGAGTTCACCACCGCCTCACCGCGCCATCCGATGAGCCTGACCGTGACCCTCGGCGCCAAGGCGGACGGCACCCTCACGGCGATGCGCGTTCGCAACTTCTCGAACACCGGCGCCTACGGAAACCACGGCGGCGAGACGCTGTTCGCCGGCGGTGCAGCCGTGATGCTCTACCGCTGCGCCAACAAGCGGTTCGATGGGTACTCCGTCTACACCAATACGGTGCCCAGCGGCGCCTTGCGTGGTTACGGCATGACACAGCCCGCGTTCGCGATCGAGTCCGCGATGGACGAGCTGGCGGCCGCCCTCCGCATCGATCCTCTGGAGTTGCGGCGCCGGAACATCGTGCGGCCCGGGGACTCGCTCGTCGCGTTCGAGGACGGCCCCGACGACGTCGTGTTCGGCGAGGACGGCCTGTCCCGCTGCATCGACCTGGTCGACGCGGCACTGCACCGAGATCCGGACGGCCAGGTGTTCGGGGACGACTGGCTGATGGGAACCGGCACAGCGAGTTCACTGCACGAGACCGCGCCCCCGACCGAACACCTTTCCGAGGCATGGGCGACCCTCGGCGAGGACGGCGTGTACGAGATCGCCGTGGGCACCGTCGAATTCGGAGAAGGGACGTCCACGGCGCATGTGCAGATCGCGGCGCAGCAGCTGGGCACGACCCCGGACCGGGTGCGCCTCGTGCAGTCCGACACCGACCGCACGGGATTCGACACCGGCGCCTTCGCAAGTGCCGGGCTCGCCGTGGCGGGCAACGCCGTACTGAAGGCGTCCGCGGCACTGCGGGACCGCATCCTGGCCTTTGCCGCCGACCACTCCGGGATCCCTTCTGCCGCCTGCACGATGGACGACGACGGTGTCGTCTGCGGCGACACCCGCGTGACGCTGACCGATCTGGTCGGCGCCGCCGCCCGCCGCGGCATCCGGTTCTCCGCGGCCCGCCAGGCCTACGGGTCTCCGCGCAGCGTCGTCTCGAACACCCACGGCTTCCGGATCGCCGTTCATGCGGTGACCGGCGAGATCCGCATCCTGCGCAGTGTGCACGCGACCGATGCCGGGGTGATCGTCAACCCGGCGCAGGTGCGAGGACAGATCGAGGGCGGTGTCGCGCAGGGCATCGGATTCGCGTTGACGGAGAACCACCACGTCGACGCGAAGGGGGTCATGACCAACCCGAACCTGCGCAACTACCGGATCCCGACGTTCGCCGACATCCCCCGCACCGAAGTGCTGCTCGTCGAGTCTTCCGATTCGGTCGGCCCGATGCGCGCGAAGGGCATGGCGGAATGCTGCATCAATCCGGTGGCACCCGCACTCGCCAACGCACTCCAGGATGCGACCGGGGTGCGGTTCCGGGAACTGCCGCTGACACCCGAACGCATCCACATGCGTCTGACCACCACGCAATTCGACTCGTCGGCGCGCCGATAGGGGTACCGCGATGATCGGAGAGCACACCAGCGACACCGCGACCGTCATCATCGGCCAGCGAGTCCGTCCCGGATTCGAGTCCGAGTTCAAGGCATGGCAGGAGGAGATCAACGTCGAGGCCTCCCGCTATTCCGGCTTCCTCGGCGCCGAGATCACCGAACCCACTGCGGTGCAGCCCGACTGGGTGGTGGTGTACCGGTTCGACTCGGTCGCCCACATGCAGGCGTGGATCAACAGTTCGACCCGGCAGGAGCGGCTCATTCGCGGGCAACACCTCCTCGACGGGCCGGCAACGCAGCAGGTGGTGGCGGGCGGATCACGCCCCTCCGATCAGCTCGTCACGGTGGTCGTGACCCACCGCGTCGACCCGGGAAGGGTGGACGAGTTCCTCGCCTGGCAGGACCGGATGCGTGTCGCCGAGGGCCGGTTCGAGGGATACCGCGGCTCCGAACTGTTCCGCCCGGTCGAGGGTGTACAGGAGGAGTGGACCGCGCTGTACCGCTTCGACACGGCGGCGAACCTGCTGGCGTGGATCACTTCCGAGGAGCGGAAACGACTCCTCGCGGAGGGCGAGCCGTTCCGCGAGTTCACCTCGCGCACCGTCGACGGTTCATTCGGCAGCTGGTTCGACTTCGACGAGAAGAGCGGCGAGACACCACCGTCGGAAACGAAGACCGCGATCGCGGTGTGGGTCGGGTTGTATCCCACGATCGTGCTGCTGTCACTCGCGCTGTCCCCGTTGAAGATGCCGCTGTGGCTCGGCTTGCTCGTCGGAAACCTGGTGTCCAGCTTCGTGATGAGTTTCGTGACGATGCCCTATTACGTGAATCCGCTGCTGGGCCGATGGCTACGCCCGCGCCCCGACGCGCCGGTGCTGCGGACGAACCTGCGTGGACTCGGCATCGTCGCAGTGGCGATGGTGTTCTGGGCTGTCGTGTTCTATCTCGTGACAACGCGGTTCTGGACCCTGCCCTGACCCGAGCGCCCACCAACGAACGGACCCTCCGATGCGCGAGATCCTCCATCAGATCGCCGAGTGGCATCGCACCGGAATCGACTGTGCCGTTGCGACGACCGTCGCGGCGACCGGATCCGCACCGTGCCCCGTCGGCAGTGTCATGGTGTTCGCCGACACCGGAACCGTCATCGGAGGCCTGACCGGCGGCTGCATCGAGAGCGACCTCTGGCACGTCGCCGCCGCGGTGATGGAGTCGGGACGGCCCGAGCTGCGCCGGTACTCGGACACCGACGCGGCCGATGCCATCGGTCTCGTCTGTGGGGGCTCGATCGAGGTCCTCGTGCAGCCTGCGGGCCCACGACACCTGACCGGCCTGACGGCGTTGTCCGATGCGTTCGACGCCGGGCGGCCGGTGGAGCTCGCCACGCTCGTGGACCGGGGCCGTTCGATTGTCGTGACCGACGATGCAGTGGCCGGGACCAGTTGTGGGTCGCCACTCGACGCGGCGATCGTCGGACGCGCACGGACACGCCTCGGCGGGAACACCGCCGTGCCCGCCTACCCGGAGGCGATCGACGGGGAGCGAGTGGTGTTCACGTCGATCCCCGCACCGCCCCGGCTGGTGGTGTACGGCGCCGTCGACCTCGCGCGCCCCCTGATCCGGGCTGCGACGTCCCTCGGGTTCACGGCGACACTGTGCGATCCGCGGGCCGTGTTCGCGACGACACAACGGTTTCCGGAGGCCGACGAGGTGGTGGTCGACCGGCCGCAGCATCACCTCGAATCGATGGACATCGTGCCCTCGACGTCCATCTGTGTTCTCACGCACGATGCGCGGTTCGACGTTCCCACTCTGATGATCGCGCTGCGGTCGGCGGCGGGCTACGTGGGTGCGATGGGTAGCAGGCGCACCCACCGCGACCGCGTTCGGCGGCTCCGCGCCGAGGGCATCACCGACACCGAGCTGGCCCGCCTCTCCGCACCGATCGGCCTCGACCTCGGTGCCGTCACCCCGGCAGAGACCGCGGTCTCGATCCTCGCGGAGATCGTCGCGAGGCGCCGCGGCGGCTCCGGACGCGCCCTCACCGCGCTCGACGGCCCCATTCACCGCAGGAACGACAACGTCCCCGACATCGTGGGCGCGGCGAACCCGTCGTGACCGTCGACCACTCTCCCCACCGAGCGACGGGTGTGCTGCTCGCCGCGGGCGCCGGCGCCCGCTACGGATCACCGAAAGTCCTCTCCCACCAGGGTCTCTGGCTCGACTCCGCGGTGACCGCGCTGCGCCGCGGAGGCTGCAGCCGCGTACTGGTGGTGTTGGGCGCCGCGACCCCACCCCTCCCCCACGGCGCTGAGGCAGTGTTCGCACCGGACTGGGCGGACGGCGTCAGCGAGTCGCTGCGCGCGGGCCTGCGCGCCGCAGCCGACGACCCCGACGCGGACGTCGCGGCCGTGCACCTGGTCGATCTGCCGGATGTCGGATCTCGCGTCGTGGCGCGCGTTCTGGACGCCGCCACCCGGTCCCCGGGCGGTCTCGCACGCGCCTGGTTCGGCGAGCGTCCCGGGCACCCCGTCGTCCTGGTGCGCCGGCACTGGCACGCAGTGTGCGAGAGTGCCGTCGGTGACTCGGGTGCGCGGGAGTACCTGCGCGAGCACGACACGCTGGTGGTCCGCGTGCCGTGCGCGGACCTCGCGACCGGCGCCGACCGCGACTACCCGACCGGCTTCGACCGGGCGCCGGGCTGATTGGCCCGGATGCCGACCGCAGCGAGCTCCACGGTCCGGTCGATCCGGCGTCGTCGCGTCTCGGGCTTCTTGGCGGTCACGATCCATTCCAGGATCAGTCGCCTCGACGACGGCGGGAAGGCGTCGAAGTGCTCACGTGCAGGGTCGTTGCTGCGCAGCGCATCCCGGAGGTCGTCGGGCACGGCCGAGACGTCACCCGGCACGACCTGCCAGGTACCCGCGGCCTTGGCCAGATCGATCAGGGCCTGGCCACGCTCGGTCATCAGCCCCTGCTCGATCATCCGTTCCGCCCGTTCCCGATTCACCGCGCTCCACGAGCTACGCGTGCGGCGTGGGCTGAACCGGAGCCGGGAGCTGTGGTCGGTGTGCTTGCGGTGCAGTCCGTCGATCCAGCCGAAGCAGAGTGCCTGTTCGATCGCCTCGTGATACCGCGGGCTCGGCGTCTCGCTGTCCTTGTGCTCGACGACGAGCCAGATCTCCTTCTCGGACTGCGCGTGCCGCGTCAGCCAGTCCCGCCACTGCGCCACATCGCGGGGCGCGAAGGTCGTCTCGGACATCTCAGGCCTCTCCGAGCACGTCGAGGTAGTGCTGGTTGAACATGACGCCGAGGATGTTGCCGAACGGGTCGACGACGGATGCGGTGACGAAACCCGGGCCTCGTTCGAGGGGCTTGTCGTGGACGGTCGCGCCGAGGGCGAGCAGACGCTCGAATGCGGACTCGACGTCGTCGACGTGCCAGTACGTCACCTGACCCGCGGGCTGTTCCGGGCGGGTGTGCGGTGCGAACCGGGCGTCGACGATGCCGAGTTCGTGCTGGTAGTCGCCGATGCGGAACTCGACGTACGCGGTGTGCCCGTCGACCTCGCGGTCGAAGTACGCCGGTGTGCCGAGCACCTCGGCGTACCAGTCGCGGGCGGCGGCGACGTCGTCGGCGTAGAAGCTGACGGTGGTGAGTCCTCGCAACATCGGTAGTTCCCTTCATCGTGGCTGACCTGTCGAGATCCATCCTCGCCGTCAAAGTGCTCACCAATTGAGCACTTTTTCTGGGAACCTCGAAACATGCGTGCAGACCGTCTCGTCGCCACCCTCCTGCTGATGCAGTCCCGTGGCCGCGTCACCGCCGCCGAGGTCGCGACTGAACTCGAGGTGTCCGTGGCCACCGCCCGCCGCGACCTCGAAGCACTGTCCTCTGCAGGCATCCCCGTGTATCCGCAGTCCGGACGCGGCGGCGGCTGGTCTCTGGTCGGCGGCGCCCGCACCGACCTGTCCGGCCTGTCCGCAACCGAGGCGCAGGCCCTGTTCCTGCTCGTCGGGCCCGCCGCAGCGGTCTCGCCGGAGGCCAAGTCCGCACTGCGCAAACTCGTCCGGGCGCTGCCGCAGACGTTCCGCGCCGACGCGGAGGCGGCCGCGGAGGCCGTGATGATCGACCCGACCCGATGGGGCGAACGCGAGCGCGACCGACCGGACATGGTCGCCATGCTGCAGTCCGCGGTGGTCCGCAGGCGACAGGTCCGCCTCGTCTACGTCAACGGTGCCCGCGAACGCAGCGAGCGCCTCGTCGCGCCGTGGGGTCTCGTCGACAAGGACGACACCTGGTATCTGATCGCCGGAACCGACCGTGGCCGAAGAACTTTCCGTGTCGACCGGATCGCCGAGGCCGACGCGACGGAGGAGCCGGCCGACCGTCCCGACGACTTCGAGCTCGCGGAGGCCTGGGACGAGGTGGTCGGGAAGATGGAGGAGCGCCGGTCGACCACGTGGGCGACCGTACTCATCGCACCGCGGTTCGTGCCGATCCTGCGCGACCACTTCGGCAGGCACTGTCATGCCGACGGCACCGTCGACGACGGCCGCACCCGCGTCCGCCTCGCCGCCCCCACCGCACTCGACATCGCCCGCAACCTCGCGGGCTGGGGCTCGGACGTCGAGGTGCTCGCGCCGGAGACGGTGCGCGACGAGCTCGCGAGGATCGGAACCGAGCTCGCGGTTCGGTACGCCGACGGGCGATGACCGGCTCGAGGCGTCCGACCTCAGGCCCAGGCCGACCCGCGCAGTTCGGTGTGGTGTTCGACGACCCGGTCGAGGAGCGCGGTCAGTTGTGCTCGCTCGACGGCGGTGAGCGGCTCGAGCAGGTCGTCGCCTGCGGCCGACGCCAGCTGCCGCAGCTGCGCCAGTCGCACGGTCCCGCCGGGAGTGATCGTGACGACGTTGCGTCGCCGGTCCACCGGGTCCGGCTCCCGCACCAGGTGTCCCGCACCCTCGAGCTCGCCGACGAGCGCGGCGACATCGCTCCGGTCGAGGTGGCAGCGCCGCCCGATCGAGGCCTGACTGACGGACCCGAACTCTTTCAGCACTTCGAGTACCGACAGCTGGTGCCGGTGCGCGTCACCGCTCGCCATCCGTTCGTTCAGCAGCCGCTGGGCGTAGATGCCGGCCTGCCCCACGAGCCAGCTCGGGGAGCCGGACAGCGCGGCCGGGGGTGTGTCGTCGGTGGGCTGCATGCGTCCATCCTATTAATCGTTGGCGTCACCAACAAGTGATGTTACCGTTGGCGTTACCAACAAATGCCCCGGAGGTTGCCGTGACCGACCCCACCATCACGCCCTATCGGATCGATGTCCCCAGATCCGCCCTGGACGACCTGCACGCGAGACTGGCGCAGACCCGCTGGCCCGACGAAGTGGACGGTGCTGCCTGGGACTACGGGATCCCCTCGAGTCGGATGCGAGAGCTAGCCGACCGCTGGCGGCACGGATTCGACTGGCGCGCCAGGGAAGCGGCGATCAACGCCCACCCCCAATTCGTCACCGAAATCGACGGAACCACCGTGCATTTCCTGCACGTGCGCTCCCCGGAGCCGGATGCAGCCCCCCTGATCCTCACCCACGGATGGCCTGGCACCTTCGTCGAGTTCCTCGACGTGATCGGCCCGTTGACCGATCCTCGGGCTCACGGCGCCGACCCCGCCGACGCGTTCCACGTGGTGATCCCGTCCATTCCCGGCTTCGGCCCCGCGGGGCCCACGCGAGAGCGGGGCTGGGACTGTGCCCGCGTCGCGCGGGCCTTCGCCGAACTCATGCGGCGGCTCGGCTACGAGCGGTACGGCACGCAGGGCGGCGACTGGGGATCGGGCGTGTCCCGACTGCTCGCGGTCGAGGCACCCGACGCGGTGATCGGGGTGCACGTGAACTATCTGCCGCACGGCCCCGTCCCCCACGACGGGCTCACCGACGAGGACATCTCTCGCGTCGAGAGGATCCGCGAATTCCTGGCGGGCCCTCCCGGCTACATGCGGATGTCGGCGACACGGCCACAGACCATCGCGTACTCGCTGACCGATTCACCCGTCGGACAGTTGGCCTGGATCGCGGACAAGACACGGGAATGGACGGATCCGGCCCATCCCCTGCCCGACGACACCCTCCTCACGATCGTCTCGATGCACTGGCTTTTCGGCACCGCAGGCTCGTCCGCACGCCTGACCTTCGAGTCGGGCGGCCCCCGTGCCGGCAGCCCGACGGGCACCGCACCACTCGGGATGGCCGTGTTCGCACACGACATCGTCCGACCCGTCCGCAGTGTCTCGGAGAAAGCGAACCCGACCCTGGTGCACTGGAGCGAGTTCGACGAAGGCGGGCACTTCGCAGCACTCGAGGTACCGGACCTCCTGGTCGGCGACGTCCGGACCTTCTTCCGATCGATCCGCACCGGATAGCCGGCGGCATCGGAACGGACGCGCGGACGTCGACGGTGCGGCGATGCCGGTTGCGGCGCAACCATCTCCGTCAACGCCCTCCCAGGGGAATCGGCGCCGCACCGACGGGTATCGGAGCCGACGTGCCGACGACCGCCGGCACGAGCGTCGTCGCCTGCGGCTCCGCGCGTCCGAGACCGAGCCTGCGCACCTCCCCGCCCGCGACACCCCGGCCGCTGACGAGCAGGTCCGCACCGGTGGTGGTGCTGGTGGTGGCGACCTGCACGCCACTGCCCACGAACGGCTCGAACGAGGCGATCTGCCGGAAATCAACCTCCGCCGCATGGTGATTCGGGCTTTCGAGATACATGGCGGGCTCGCCGTCGAGCCGCGATCCGCTCGACCACACGCGCACCTGGCCCGCGCCGCCGGCCATGCCCGTGACGATGCTCTTCGCGCCACCCTCCGCACCCGCCACCCATCCGGTCGACAACGAGACACCGTCGCGGTATCCGTCCTCGAACGCGAGGAACTCGGCCGTCGTCCGGGGCTCACCCACTCCGCCGGCGTGGGCATCGTGGCCGCCCGCTCCCCTGACCTCGGCAGTCGGTTCGAACAAGTCGTAGCGGAACGCCTTCACCAGCGGCGCCTCACCCGGGCCCGGCGCAGTCACGATGCTCGGCCGGCCGGAGCCGACGTCGATCAGACCGGTCGCGAGGCTCACCCCGGCCGTCGATCCCGGATAGGGCGCGAAACTGGAGAACACCTCGGGTGTTTCCCCTTTCGACGGCAGCGCCGAGGAGAACACCGTCACCTGCGACGGAGCTCCCGGACCCGTCCCGACGACGATGTTGTCCGCCAACGCGTTTCCGTCGATGTCGGCACCCGCCACGGTCACCCCACCGCGGAATCCGGAATCGAACGGAGCGAATCGAGCCACCTCGTCGGTGAAGACTCCGTCCGCACCGTCGTAGGCGACCACCTCGGGCGCCGCCCCGGGCCCGGTCCCGATGACGACGTCGAGCACCATGTCGCCGTTCACGTCCGCCATCGCCACCGACGGCACGCCCTCGAAACCCGGGAACGGCGTCACCGCCGCCAGCACCCTGTCGCCGTTGCCGTCGAGCACGCGCACCGTTGCCGGTGTGCCGGGCGAGCCCGGGACCGCGACCGCGTACGCCGACACCTCGGGGATCACGCTGACCAAGGCCATCAGTCCGTTGTCCTCGTGGTTGAGACGATGACAGTGGATCACGAAAGTTCCTGTGTACTCGGTGAACTTGGTGCGCAGCGTCACCGATGCGGGTTCGAGGGCATTCTCGTTCTCGTCCGTCACCGGCGCCGGAACGTTGACGTTGTCCAACCCCCACGGCTGGACCCCGGTCCTGGTCCCCGCCACGGGATCGACGATCTCCATGACCTGGAAGTCGTTGACGTGGATGTGCATCGGATGCTCGTCGTTGTTGCGGTTCGTGATCACCCATTCCTCGACCGAGTTCAGGCGTGGCTGGATCAGCGGAATGTTCGGGAAGGTGTTGGCGTCGAATTCGTAGGTGAAGGCCTTGGGGTCGCTTGCACTGGCCTTCTCGTTGCCGAACCCGCCCGAGATGGTGAGGTCACGCTTCACATCCGGTCTCATCACCGACGTGTCCACGAAAGACGTGTAGGCGTCCAGGTTCTGTCCGGGTTCGAAGGCAGTCGTCCGCCCCTCGCCCTCGTCGGGGGTCACCCGCAGCAGTGTCTGGGTCGGGAAGGTGAAGAATCCGTCGGCGTAGCTGATGACCGACGGGTCCACGGTGATCGTGCCCAACTCCGCAGGAGAGTTCTCGGTGCCGTCGTTGGTGTAGAGCACACCGGGATTCATGACCGGTTTCGCGCCCTCGAGCGGCGGCATGTCCAACACCAGGTCTCCGCGCTCCGGCATCGTCACCGCGATGGCGAACCGCGACGCGGGCGGGATCACGAGCCGGGTGCCGTCACCGTCGACCGGGCGCTCCACCCGGGTGAACGGATTCCCGTCCTGCCCGACGATCGCGAACTCGGGGTGGGCACCCGTCGCGGTTTCGGTCAGACGAATTGGCATGTACGCGATGTCACTGATGTTGGCCAGCACCCAGATCTCCGTCTGACCCGGCTTCACCGTCAACGCGGGTTGGAACCGCCCGTTGACCGTGAACTGCACGTCACGCTGATTCTCCGGCAACCCTGGATCTGCGCGCACGGTCGTCGTCTCGCTCGTGAAGGTCTGCAGGTTGCCGGGTACGAACTGGTTCTGGCCGCGATGATTCGCCGGCGACAGCGGCCCGGCGTACCAGTTGGTGAGGTACTGCGCGCCGATCGTCGAATCCGAGAAGTTCACCGGCGCCAGACTCGGACGGTACGTGCCGTCGTACAGCTGTGACCCCTCCGGTGGTGTCAGCGTGCTCACCCACTGCGGCCACGTGGGATCGTTCAGTTGACGACCACGGCCCTTGCGATCGAACACGTAGTTGTACTGCAGTGCCATCGTGCGGATCGGGATGTCGTTCTGCGTCACCAGTGGCAGGTTGCCGTCGGGACGCCCGATCTCCAGGAGTCCGGCCAGGCCCGCGTACGTCTGCTGAGCGGTCAGGGTGTGGCGGTGACTGTGGTACCAGTAGAGCCCGTTCGGCATGGTGTCCGGAATCTGGTAGTCGTACACGTTGCCCATCCCCGCGGGGATGGAGAGCAGCACGTTGTCCGCGTTGCCGTCCGGACTGACGTGCACACCGTGGGTGTGCAGGTTCAGCGGCGCCTCCGACAGTGCGCGCGGGTACAGCGGCACCTCGGCGCCCGCACCCGTGAACGCCGGGTCGTAGAAATCCTCGATCGTCAGATCGCGAAGGTCGTTGTCGTAGTGGATGATCAGGCGCTCGCCCGGGTCGACCCGCAAGGTCGGAGCGGGATAGAGGTCGTCACCAGAGGTCGCGCCGTCGGATGCGGTTCCGCGGATCAGTTCGTACCCGAACAGCAGGAAATTCGAGACCGGCGCGGACGCCGTGTCGAGCGGGACGGTGCCCTGGTGCGCGGACAGCCGGACCTCGAGCACCCCGTCCTCGCTGGTGAGCCGGACGGGTTCGCCGTACGCGGCGGGGCTTCCGCCCGGACCGGCGTACCCGCCTGCGGCGTCGTCCGTCCCCGATCCGCCAACGGTGCATCCGGAGAGGATCAACAACAGCGATGCGAGCACGCACGCGAGAGCGCTCGGCGGCTTCCTGCGATTCGCAATCATCGGGCTGCCCCGTTCCGGAACCGGAATGCGCGGGCGCGGCAACGTCAGCGCCCCTGAAGCATAGTTCGCCGACCTGGGCGCCATCGCCGAACCGGTGTCGTGCCGCGCGCGCGGGAGCCCGGATAACCGATAGCGTGGCAGCCATGAGCACATCCGAGATCGCCACGGTCCTCGCGTGGCACGACGCGTTGAACTCCTCCGACCTCGACACCCTGCTCGCGCTGTCCAGCGACGACATCGAAGTCGCCGATCCGGACGGAGCCGGGCAGGGGATCAACGCCCTGCGTGAGTGGGCATCGACAGCGGGGTTGACTCTCACCCCCGGCCGGATGTTCGTGCACGAGGGCGTTGTCGTCGTCGAGGAGCAGCGAACGGTCGCGGTCCGGCCCGACGAGTCCACCACCACCGCAGCGGCGTTCCGTGTGGTGCACGACCGGGTGACGTCGGTGTTCCTCCACAAGGACCTCGCGTCGGCGTTCGATGCGACCGATCTGACGGAAGAGGACGCGGTGTCCTGATGGCCTGGTGGCAGTCGGCCGTCACCACTCTGGGAAAGCTTGTCGGCGAACGTGCGGTCGTCGACGAGCCGGTCGCCGCGCCCACCCCGCTCCAACCGATCGATCTCACCGAGGACGCCCGGGTCGCCCAGGTGCTCGACCTGGCGGTGCGTTCCGGCGAGGTTCTGCTCGCGGCGGGAACGTCCGCAGTGGACACCGCCGCGCAGGTCCAGTTCGTCGCCGCCACCTACGGACTGGCCCGCTGCGACGTCGACGTCACGTACAACTCGATCCGCGTCAGCGCCTACCGCGGACCGACGATGCCGCCCGCGACGAGCATGCGGATCGTGCACTACCGGTCCCTCGACTTCACTCGCCTTGCCGCCGTCGACAAGCTGACCCGGCAACTGCGCACCGAGGCGATCGACCCGGTGATCGCGCTGGCCGAGATCAGTGCCATCACGCACTCTCCGCACCCGTACAACCGCTGGGTCGCGACATTCGCGTGGTCCGGGATGGCCGCGTCCGTCGCCGTCCTGCTCGGCGGCGGCGCCCTCGTCGCGCTCGTCAGCCTGCTGACCACGGCCGTCATCTACCTGGTGAACCTGACCCTCAATCGGTTCGGTCTCCCCTATTTCTTCCAGCAGGTCGTCGGCGGCTTCATCGCAGCCACCCCGGCAGGCATCCTGTACGCGCTGCGGGAACCGCTGGCCCTCGACGTGAAACCGTCACTGGTCATCGCCGCGGGGTTGACGGTGCTGCTGTCCGGGCTCGCGCTGGTCGGTTCCGTGCAGGACGCGATCACCGGCGCCCCGGTGACGGGTGTGGCCCGGTTCTTCGAGGTCCTGATGCTCACCGGCGGCATGATCGCCGGTGTCGCGCTGTCCCTGCGTATCGCCGCGGCGTTGGGGGCACCGCTTCCGCTCACCGTACCGAGCCAGTTCTCGACGAGCCTGACGGAACTCCCGGTGCAGGTCGTGGCGGGCGCGGCCACCGCGCTGTTCTTCGCGCTCGCCTGTTATGCCGAGCGGCGCGCCGTCGTGGTCGCCGCACTCAGCGGCGCCGCAGGCATCCTCGTGCTCAACCTCGGTCTCGCCATGTCCATCGGGCCGGTGGTCGGCACCGCGATCGCCGCGACCGCGGTCGGTTTCGTCGGCGGCCTGCTGGCCCGCCGTGCCCTGACCCCGCCGTTGGTCATCGCGGTGTCAGGGATTACACCGCTGCTACCCGGCCTGTCGCTGTACCGCGGGCTGTACGCACTACTCAACGACGAACTGCTGCTCGGTATCAGCGGCATGATGTCGGCGTTCGGCATCGGCGTCGCGCTAGCCGCGGGAGTGACGCTCGGCGAATGGGGAGCGCGGACGGTGCGACGTCCTCGGATGCTGCGCAGAACAGAAGCGCTCCGGTACCCGTTCCTGCAACGAATGCAGAACGGGCCCGGAGCGCGCAATCTGTGGTTCCGGCGGTGACGCGGCGGGTGGCCGCTTCGCCGGAAGGCTAACTAGCCGTTACCGGCAGCCTTGTCCTTCTCCATGGCCTCGCGGAGGCTCTTCGGCCGCATGTCGGTCCAGTTCTTCTCCACGTACTCGACGCATGCCTGCCGGCTCTCCTCGCCGAACACGACACGCCAGCCCTGTGGGACCTCCGAGAACGTGGGCCAGAGCGAGTGCTGGTCCTCGTCGTTGACGAGCACATAGAAGCGACCGTCTTCGTCGTCAAAGGGATTCGTGCTCATTTGGCCTCGCTTGTCGCAAACTCGTTCGAAGTGCTGTCCACCACTGTGGAGGCCTCGACCCTACCAAGATCGAGACGTGCTGATCGATTTACCACGAGGGAATTCAGAATCTCTCCCGCACGCACCGCGACATTAGACAACAGCGACGCGGTCAGCCCGTGCGTTTTCTCGGTTCCGCCCTGGAGATAGATGCCGGCGCGCACGTCGTCCGGCGTCTGGAGGCGATAGTCCCGGGCCACTTCGGTGACCTGATCGCCCTTCGGCGCGAGGTCGCCGAGCAGCTCGCTCAACGGCGCAGGTGAGAAGCCGGTGGCGAGCACCAGCGCATCGCAGACGAGGGTGTCGGTGAGACCGTCCAGGTTGCTGCGGACGGAGACCTCGATGCCGTCCTCACCCTCCTGAGCGGAGACGATCTCCGACGCGCGGTGCATGAAGAGCCGCCGCTTGCCACGCACGAGCTCCTGGTATTCCGTCGTGTACAGCTCGTTGATCAGATCGATGTCGACGACGGAGTAGTTCGTGCCCTTGTGAACCGCCAGCAACCGCTCCCGCTCCTGGGGGCAGGCGGCATGGAACTCGTCGACCGTGGACGGGTCGAAGATCCTGTTGGCGTACGGGCTGTCGTCGGCCGGGCTGTATCCGTATCGGGTGAAGACGCTGTGCACCTCGGCGTCCGGGTAGTGCCGATGCAGGTACTGCACGACCTCGGCCGCGCTCTGACCCGCGCCGAGCACCGCGAAGCGCTGGTGCCGAATCTCCGGCATCTTCTCGATGTGGAACAGGAACTGGTGGTTGTGGAAGCAGCGGGCCGACGGCGCGGCCCAGTCCGGGCGCCGCTCACGCAGACCCGCCCCGACCGCGACGTTGCGCGCCCGCAGGGTCTCCCCGTTCGCGGTCGTGATCGCGAACTCGTCGACGGTTCCCTCGTCGGTCCGCAGCCCGGCGACGTCGGTCACCGCCGCGCCGAACCGGACGTCGGCGTCGACGCGCCCGGCCGCCCACTGCAGGTAGTCGTTGAACTCGTGCCTGCTCGGGTAGAACGTCTGGTGGTTGACGAAGTCGACGAGCCTGCCCTTCGCGTGGAGGTACGCGAAGAAGCTGTACGTGCTGGTCGGATTCCGGAAGGTCACCAGGTCCTTGGGGAACGCGATCTGCATGGTCGCACCGTCGAGAAGCATGCCGGGATGCCAGACGAAGTGGTCCTGCCGTTCGAGGAAGACTGCGCGCACGCTGTCCTCGGGGGCGCAGGTGGCGTTGTGTTCCTCGATCGCGATGGCGAGCGCGAGATTCGACGGGCCGAAACCGATCCCGACGATGTCGAGCACGTCGGAGGCATCCGACGCGCGAACAACGTCACCTCGGTCGCGTGGGGTCGAGTCCATGGCAGTCGTCCATCCTCGCCGTGCTGCGCGGCGGTCCGAGTTTCCGCAGCCCACAATCGAGCCGGGCCGATTAATAGCGCAGCCTACCCTAAGGAACGACGACTTCCGCGACCCCCGTCGTCAGCCCTTGAGGAAGTCGAGGACGACCGAGTTCACCGCCTCCGGGCGCTCGAGGTAGCCGTAGTGCCCGCAGTCCGCCAGCTCGACGTACTGAGCACCCGGAATCGCCTTCGCGACCTCGGCCGCGAGATGCGGCGGGACCAGACGGTCGTCGGCGAAACCGATCGCCAGGCAGGGCACCGTCATCTTCGCGTACGCAGGCAGCCGGTCGCCGAAGTCGTCGAGGTTCTGCTGCGCACGGACTCCCGGCGAGGTCTCACCCTTGGAGAACGCGAAGATGTCGAGCCAGTCCTGGGCGGCCATCGGATCGACCAGCGACGCCGGCGACAGGTTGAGCACGGCAGTGATCGCCGCCCGGTACGAGGTGGGCAGCGTGACACCCTGCCGGTCGAGTTCGCGCTCACCCTCGGACAGGAACTTCTGCAACGTGTCCCGACGGCCGTGGGACGCAAGGAATACCGCCTTGCGCACCAGTTCCGGCCGGGTGAGCGCGAGTTCCTGAGCGACGCGCGCACCGAGTGACGTACCGACGACGTGAGCGGGCCCGCCGAGGTGTTCGATCAGCGCCGCCGTGTCGGCGACCATGTCCTCGACGGTGAATCCGCCTGCGCACTCGTCCGTCGGGGCGATGCCGCGATTGTCGAAGGTGCACACCCGGTAGCCGGCGGCGACGAGCGCCGGAACCTGGTGCAGATCCCACACACGCCCGGGACTGCCGGTGCCCATGATCAGCACTACGAGGTCACCTGAGCCCTTGACCTGGTAATTCAGCTGAATCCCATTGATCGTGGCGAGCGGCATGTACGGACCTTTCCTGCGGGGATGACGACCCAGCCACGCTACCCTGCCCGCCGGACACGCCACCGCGAGACAGCGCCGCGCAGCCGGTTACCCCGGTTCGGGCCTCGCAGGGCCCCGAACGCTTGTAGCCTCGCCCCCGACCTCCCCCGGCGCACGAGGAGCACCATGAGTTCACCAGCTTCGGTCCGAAAGCGTTCGCGCGCAGTCTGCGTCGCGTTGGCCACCGCCGTCACGATGCTGCCCGCGCTGTCCGGCACCGCGATGGCGTCGGCACAGTCGAGCTTCGACTGGAGCGACCTCAACTCGGCGTCCGCCGGTTTCGGGTCCTCCGGCGAGCAGCCCGCCCTGCCCGAGATTCCGCCGCCGTCGGCGGCCGCTGTCCGACTCGAGGGCGCACGCAATTTCCGTGACGTCGGCGGATACCGGACCGCGGACGGCAGGACGGTGCGGCCGGGCCTCGTGTACCGCGCCAACAAGCTCAGTTCCCTCACCAACGCCGATCTGGCGAAACTGACAGCCGCGAACCTCACCCTCGACGTCGACCTGCGCAACGCCTCCGAGCGCAGCGAGGACCCCGATCGGATCCCCGAGGGCGTCCGCTACCAGGTTGCCGACGTCGTCGGCATAGGGAACGGCATCGGATTCCACGAGTTCGTCCCGCTGACGCTGGGCCGCGCGCTGGTCGACGCCGCGGTCAGCGGCTCCTCCGACATCGGTCAGACCGTCGGCTACCCGTTCATGGTCAACTTCACCGGATCCGACGTCGCCTTCCACGACCTGATCACCGCGATCGCGACGAACCCCGACGGCGCGACCGTCTACCACTGCAGCGCGGGCAAGGACCGGACCGGCTGGGGCACCGCGATCCTGCTGACCATCCTCGGTGTCCCCCGCGACGTGATCAGCGCCGACTTCATGGCGTCGAACACCTATCTCGGACGCGACGACGCGGTCGAGCTGTCCTGGCTGAACGCCGCGTTCGCCCAGGTGGACCGCCTGTACGGCGGCATGGACGCCTACGTGCGCGACGGCCTCGACATCGACCAGGCGACGATCGACGCCCTGCGCGCGAAGCTGCTCACCTGACGGACCACGCCGTCCACAGTCGCGCGTAACGTCCCTGTGCCGCAACGAGCTCGGCGTGCGTCCCGGACTCCACGACGGCGCCGTCGTCGAGCACCAGCACCCGATCGGCGGACGCCGCCTGCGTGAGCCGGTGCGCGACGACGAGGGTCGTGCGGCCGCGGGTGGCGGCGTCGGCCGCCGCCTCGAGGTCGCGCGCGCCTGCGCTGCCCGCCTCCGCGGTCGCCTCGTCGAGGATCGCGACCGGCGGGTCGGCGAGCACCAGACGGGCCAGCGCCAACTGCTGGGCCTGCGCGGCGGTGAGCACGTGTCCGCCCTCGCCGACGACGGTGTCCACTCCCGATTCGAGTGCTCGCACCCAGCCGTCGGCACCGACCGTGGCCAGTGCCGCCTCCGCGTCGAGTGCCGTCGCCGTCGGCCGCGCCAACCGCAGGTCCTCGATCAGCGGGCCGGCGAACACGTGCACCTCCTGGCTGACGATCACCACCTGCTCGCGGAGTCGGTCGCCGAGATCCGGTAGCGCGACCCCACCGATGGTCACCTCTCCGGCGGTCGGGACGAGAGAGCCCGCCGCGAGCGCCGCGACCGTCGACTTGCCCGCACCCGTCGCTCCGACCAGCGCCACCCGCTCACCCGGTGCCAGTCGAAGGTCGACGCCGCGCACTGCGTCGCGGTCGTCGTCGTAGCTGAAGGTGACCCCGTTCAGCCGCAGTTCCGCGGAGGCAGGCGTCGCATCCAGGGCGGAGGCGGTGGGCGGCGCGGGCAGGTCGACGACGCCGACGAGTCGGGCCAGTGAGGCGCCCGCCGACTGCACCTCGTCGAACGTGAACAGGAGCATGCCGATCGGGTTGAACAGTCGGTGGAACAGCAGCGCGGCCGCCGTGGCGGCGCCGACGGTGACGTGACCGTCACGGACGAGGACGAATCCGACGGCGAGGATCACCGACAGCCCGATGAACTCGGCGCGGTTCCCGCGCCCGGCGAGCCTTGTGAACAGGGAGAACACGCCGATCGCGAGGTCGCGCGCCCGTCCCGACGCACGGTCGATCTCCGCCAGGTGCCGCTCCTCGAGCCCGTAGGCGCGCACGGTCCGGGCCCCGGTCATGCTCGAGACCAGCGCCTGCGCCCGCTCGCCCATCGCGACCCTCTCCGCCGCGAATATCGGCCCCGACCTCGGCAGATACCAGCGCAGTGCCATCCCGTACATCGGCAACGCGACCGCACCCGCCAGCCCGAGACGCCAGTCCAGACCGGTCATCGCGGCCAGACTCACCACCACCAGCAGCACCGCCGAGACCAGGTTCGGGACGACGTCGGCGACGGCCTTGCCGATCACCGAGACGTCGTCCCCGACGCGGGAGAGCAGATCACCCTTGCCAGCGCGCTCGACGGTCGCGACCGGCAGCGTCAGTGCACGTTCGACGGTGGCTTCGCGCAACCCGGCCAGCATGGTTTCGCCGAGGCTGCTGATCAACACCGACGTCCATCCGGCGAGCACTCCGCCGATGATCGCGGCGACGGTGATGACCGCGATCACCCCGACGATCACGGACGCGTCCGCCTCGTCCCGCACGCTGTCCACGAGCAGCCCGAACACGTAGATCGGCACCAGCGCGGCGGCGGCACCGACGGTCCCCACCAGCAGGGTCAGGGCGGTGAGCCCGCGACGACCGGCGAGTTCGCCGCGCAGCCATGTCCAGCAACGGCGGGCCCGTGCGATCGGCAGCAGGACTCCCGACCCGGGCGACGACTCGGTGGGCGCGGTCATCGCAGCACCGCCTTCCGGTACGACTCGTCCTGGGCGACCAGCTCCGCATGCTCGCCCTCGGCGACGACGGTGCCGTCGCCGATCACGAGGACCCGATCGGCGGCCGCGAGCAGGGCCGGGCTCGACGTGATCAGGACGGTGGTGTGCGCGCGATCGGTATCGCCGTGCCGCAGGTCCGCGATGCCGTCGGCGATGGACTGTTCGGTGACCGCGTCGACCGCGGTCGTCGGGTCGTGCAGGACGAGCAGCGGCGTCCCGGCGAGCAGGGCCCGCGCCAGCGCGACGCGTTGCCGCTGGCCGCCGGACAGGCTGGTACCGCGGTCGGTGATCTCCATGTCCAACCCGTCGGCGTGCGCGTCGACGACGTCGACCGCGGCCGACGCCACCAGGGCGCGCCACACGGTGTCCGTGTCGGCGTCGACCAGCCCGGCCGTGACATTCGATCCGACCGTGCCCGCGAACAGGTCGGTGTGGTGCGGTTCGACGAGCAGCGCGCGCCGAGCGTGGACGGGCTCGATGTCGGACAGCGGCACGCCACCGACGGTGACGCTGCCGCGGTATTCCGAGGCAGGAACGTGCCCGGACAGCAGGTGCGCGAGCGCCTCGGCGTCCTCGGGACGGTGCGCGAGCACCCCGAGCAGCTCGCCCGGTCGCGCCCGCAGGCTCAGTCCGTCGAGCGAGCGGAAGCCGACGTCGGCGAGGTCGAGGTCGGTGCCGTCGGGCAGCGGACGGTCGCCTGCCGGGACCAGCGGCTCCGCGTCGAGGAGGAGCGCGAGCCGGTTCGCCGACGCCCGGGAGACCGCGACGAACCCGGGTAGCCGTGACAGCGTCCCGAGCGGCTCGATGACGAACTGGGCGAGGCCGACCACGGTGATCAGCTCGCCGACACCGAGGTGACCTTCGAGGGCGAACCAGCCCGCGAGCCCGGCGACACCGACGGCGAGGAGCCCGCTGACGGTGACCGACGCACCGGTGAAGGCGCCGGTCGCCCGTGCGGCGTGCAGGGTGGCGTCCAGCGCCCCTCGACTCGCGTCGCGGTACCGGTCGGCGGCTCGCCGTTCCGCGCCGAGTCCGCGGAGCGGCCTGAGCCCGGCAACGAGATCGGTGGCGACCGCCGCCGCCCGAGCGGTCGTCTCCTGCTGCGCCGTGACGCGGCGCGTGACCAGCGGCGCGGCGAGCTGCATCACCCCGAGGACGATCGGAGTGCCAACCAGCACCGCGAGCCCCAATGGGACGTTGATCACCAGCAGGGCGACGGCCGACGCCGTGAGCGCGGTCAGCGCGGCCGCGCCGCGGGGCACGATGTCGACAATCCACGCCTCACGTTCGGCGTCCGACGTGGCGACGGTCAGGAGTTCACCGGCACGCAGGTCCGTCCGGACACCGCGAGGGTCGAGGATGCGGCCCGCGACCTCGACGCGCAGTAGGTGCGCCTCCAGCTCCATCGCGCCGACGAGGAGTCGCGCACCGTACCGCCACGCCGCCGTGAGCACGAGAAACAGCACCGCGAGTGCACCGATCGACCACACCAGCGCGGACGTCGAACTCGGTGTGATCGCCTTCGCGACGATGACGCCGATCGCGATCGGCACCATCGTCTCGGCCAGTTGGTGCACCGAGACGAGCACGATTCCTGCAGACAGCCGGGCCCGATGCCTCCGGATGGTGCGCCACAGAATCGCGCCGCCGCCGGCACGTCCGGGTGGGTTGGTCATCTTCTCCCGATCGCATTGAAGTCATTGGAACCTTAAACCTGCGGGAACTGGACCAGCAGGGTCCGGGTCTCCTAGAGTCGCGGGCAGAAATCACGGCTGCGCGTCGCGCGGCTTCCCCTTGGAGGAACGCCACTATGGCAACGAAGACCACCGACACCGAAAACGACATCCCGGACGAGGAACTCGAACCGGTCGCCGACGAAACCGCCCGGCAGGCGCAGCGCGTCGTCGCGGCGTATGCAGCCGATGCCGACGAATGCCGCATGCTGCTGTCTATGCTCGGTATCGGCCCCTCGGCCAAGATCGACTAGTTCGCCGCCCTACCGGCAACGGCAGCTCGGCCAAGCAAAAGGACCACAGTGGGCTCAGCTACTTCGGAATTCGTCGTCGTCGCCAACAGGCTGCCCGTCGATCTGGAGAAGTTGCCCGACGGGGGCACCCGCTGGAAGCGCAGCCCGGGCGGACTGGTCACCGCCCTCGAACCCATCCTCCGCGGTAACAGCGGGGCATGGGTGGGCTGGCCCGGTGTTCCGGACACCGACCTCGATCCGATCGAGCTCGACGGCATCGAGATGCATCCGGTCGCGCTCAGCGCGAAGGAAGTCGCCGACTACTACGAGGGCTTCTCGAACGCGACCCTGTGGCCGCTGTACCACGACGTGATCGTGCGCCCCGAGTACCGCCGTGAGTGGTGGAACGCGTACGTCGAGGTCAACCGCCGATTCGCGGAGGCGACCGCGGAGACCGCCGCCGAGGGCGCGACGGTCTGGATCCAGGACTACCAACTCCAGTTGGTGCCGAAGATGCTGCGGATGCTGCGTCCCGACCTCACCATCGGGTTCTTCCTGCACATCCCCTTCCCGCCGGTCGAGTTGTTCATGCAGATGCCGTGGCGGACGGAGATCGTCGAGGGCCTGCTTGGCTCCGACCTGATCGGGTTCCACCTGCCCGGCGGCGCGGAGAACTTCCTGTTCCTGGCCCGCAAACTGCTCGGCCATCAGACCTCGCGCGGCACCGTCGGTGTGCGCTCGAGGCTCGGTGTCGTGCAGGTCGGGTTCCGCACCGTCCGCGTCGGCGCGTTTCCGATCTCGATCGCGTCGGGTGAACTCGACGCGGCGGCACGCCAGAAGTCGATCCGGGACCGTGCGCGACAGATCCGCAAGGAACTCGGCAACCCGAAGAAGATCATGCTCGGTGTCGACCGCCTCGACTACACGAAGGGCATCGACGTCCGACTCGACGCACTGCACGAACTGATCGCCGAGAACCGCGTCGATCCGGCGGAGACCGTGATGGTGCAGTTGGCGACGCCCAGCCGTGAGCGGGTCGAGTCCTACGTGCAGATGCGGGGCGAGATCGAGATGACGGTCAGCCGCATCAACGG
Organism: Rhodococcus sp. Q; assembly: GCF_005503035.1. Classification (NCBI taxonomy): domain Bacteria; kingdom Bacillati; phylum Actinomycetota; class Actinomycetes; order Mycobacteriales; family Nocardiaceae; genus Rhodococcus; species Rhodococcus sp. Q. The sequence goes on along the minus strand of NZ_SCOY01000003.1, from coordinate 129,127 downwards.
GGAGTACGCCGAGGTCGGCCGCCCGGTGGTGCACTACATTCACCGGCCTATCCCCCGCAGCGAACTGATCGCGTTCTTCGTCGCCGCCGACGTCATGCTGGTGACGCCCCTGCGGGACGGCATGAATCTGGTCGCCAAGGAGTACGTCGCGTGCCGCGGCGACCTCGGCGGCGCGCTCGTCCTCAGTGAATTCACCGGCGCCGCAGCCGAACTCCGTCAGGCGTACCTGTGCAATCCGCACGACCTCGAGGACGTCAAGGACAAGATGGAAGCGGCGCTGACGCAGGACGTCGAGGACGGACGTAGGCACATGCGCGCCCTGCGCAGGCAGGTGCTGGCCCACGACGTCGACCGCTGGGCGAAGGCGTTCCTGACCGCCCTGTCACGAGACTCCGTGGCCGGCCATTCGCTCATGTCCTCGGACCCCGCCGAGTGAGCGAATCCCGGTGACGCCCAACGACGACGGGCCCTCGGATCATTCCGAGGGCCCGTCGTCGTCTGCGCGAGTGCTACACCGGGGTGAGTCGTCCGGTCAGCCAGCGGTCGCCGTCCTTGTGCATCTCCATCCGCACCCGGCTGCCGGTGGTGGCGGCGTCGGGGACGTCCGCGGTCGTGGTCACCTGGTTGACGAAGAGCAGCACGACGGCGTCGTCCGGGGTGGCGGAGACGATCGATCCCGCCTGCACTGTGGCCTGCACGGTGAGCTTGCGTTCCTTCGCGCCCGGCGCGATGGTCCCCTCGACCAGCTTCGTGTACTCCTCACGGAAGTCACCGGTGAGTCCATCCGCTGCGGCCGCCAACTGCTGGTCGACCTCGTTGTAGTTGTAGGACAGCATGGCTGCGGCCTGCACGCTCGCGGCCGCGACCGCGTCGGTTCGGGCCTGTTCCGACGCCTTGTCGTCGAGATAACCCTTCCCGAGGATGACGACGGCCACCGTGAGCGCCACGATCACCACCGCCGCCACCGCGGCCAGAACCTTGCCTGCGGCACCGGATTTCGCGCCCTCGGGAGTGACACCTTCATTCGTGGTGTCGCCGGACACGGTCTCTTCACTCATGACGTCTCCGCTCATGGCACGAACTCCACCTTCGAGGCCGTCATCGTTCCGCCGTCGTCGGTCACGGTCACCCGCATGCGGAAGTCGCGCGGCCCGTTCTGCGCACCGTCCGGGGTACTGACGTCGGCGCGAGCCGCGACGAGCACCTTGGCGGTGTTTCCGTCCTCGCTCTCGATTCCCGATTCGAGGATCTTGCCGACGGTGGTGACGCCTGCTTCCTTCACGACGCTGACGAACGGGTCTTCCCTGCCGTCGAACTCGGCCTTGAACTCGCCGCTCGCTCCGGCGAGGATCCGCTCGACGTCCTCCTTGGCCGTATCGGGCTTGATCGTGGTCAGGTTGATGACCGTGTCCTGCGCCGTCGTCACGAACTCGGCTCGCTGCGCGTCACGGTCGTTGGCGGCACTGCGTTCGAACAGCAACCACACCGCGGTTCCGGCGAGGGCGAGCACGAGGACACCGGCGACGATCGACGCGACGAGGCCACGAGATGATCGCGCCGGGCCTGCAGCGGCTTCCGATGACTCGTCCTCCACGGCCTCCTCCACAGCGGAGACATCGGGTGCGGCAGCTGCGACGGCAGGACTGCCAGGAACCACATCGTCCTGGTCGCCCGCCGCGGGACCTGAGTCCCCGACGGCCGCGACCACCTCGTCGGCGGGAGCGGGCGTTGCCGACGCGGGCACCTGTTCCGGCGGGCCGGCGGATCGACTGGCCCGCCTCCGTGCGGTCTGTTTCGTATCGGGCGTCAGCCCTGCTGACGTGTCATCATCGTCTGCCACGTCGTGTCCTCTCTTGCTGTTCCTCCCGACGCCAGCGCGGGCTGGGCGTACAGGCGGCCGTCGGGCCCGACGTACTTACCGGTTGTCGGGTCGTACGGGCGCGCAGTGGCGGGCACCCCCGAGGCTCCGGTGTAGGACGCCGGAGCGGTCGTGTACGAGGGTACAGACGGATCCTGAACGGGCCCGTTCGGCGGGTTGTTGCCCTGTGCAACGTATCCCGCTTCGCTGCGGCATTCCTCGACCGTGCCCGCACGCTTGCCGGGGAACTCCTGGCACGGGTAGTTCCGGGCGCCGCGGACCGCGGACGGGTCGTCAGGCGCCGTCTTGCAGAAGATGTTCGGCGGCGTGTCCGGGATGGACACCTCGTTGCCCGGACGCCACTGGTCGGGCGGCAGGAAGCCGGTGGTGCACGGCGGCGGGTCGTTGACCGACAGGTGGAAGTTGACGATGGCGCCCTCCTCCTCCGGCCCCGCCAGGGCCGCCGTCATCAGCCCCGTTGTCAACGGCGGGTAGAGGACCATCACCTGTTCGATGCTCTTGTTGTAGATCACGCCGACCTCGCCGATGCTGACCAGGTTGGCCAGCAGAACCGGAAGGGTGGGCTGAAGTTCCTGGAACAGTTCGGTGGCTTCGGCCGCCGCCTCCGGGCCCTTGTCGAGCAGGCTGCGGATCTGCGGGTCGCTGGCCCGGAGCTGGTTGCTGAACGTCACCAGATCCTTGGTCCACGACCGGATCTCGTCGCTCGTGACCACCTGGGTGTCGAGCAGCGCGCCAGCCTGGTCGATCAGCGTCTTCGTCGCGTCGACGTTGGCATTGGCCTCCTGCACGAACAGTCGTGCGGAGTCGATCAGCTGCTGCAGGTCCGGTCCCGCACCGTTGAACGCCTTGAACGACTCGTCTACCACCGTGCGCAGCTGGGTGTTCGAGATGCTCTTGACGAGGGTGTCGGCCTGGTCGAGCATCGCTCCGACGTCCTGCGGCGTCGACGTCCGATCCAGCGGGATCACGTCGCCGTCGCCGAGGTACGGCTCCGAGTCGGTGCGCGGGATCAGGTCCACGTACTGCTCGCCGATCGCGGAGACGCTCTTGACCACCGCGTCCACGTCCGCCGGAATGTCGTACCCGCTGTCGACGGAAATGTTCGCGTCCACCCCGTCCTCGGTGAGCACCACCTCGTCGACCTTGCCGACGTTGGTGCCGCGGAAGGCGACGTTGGCGTTCGGGTAGAGCCCGCCGGTCGAATCCAGTTCCACGGTGACACCGAACTGTCCGATGCCGAACAGTGCGGGCAGCTTCACGTACTGGGTGGCCATGACCACCAGTCCGACCACGGTCAGGATCGAGAAGATCACCAACTGGGTGCGAACGAATTTCGTGAGCATCATGGCGTCGGTGCTCCTAGCTGAGGCAGGCCGGGAATCTGGATCTGCGGCAACCCGGGAATCAATGGGGTCGCGGGCTTCGGTTCGGCCTGGACCGGGTCGGGACTCCGCGGCGCGGGCGTTGCGAGTGGGTTCTCGGCCTGACCCGCGGTCCCCGCGAACGCACCGAGCGCACCCTCCACGCCTGCGAGGCGGGTACCCGCATTCGTTCCACCGAGGAAGTTCGTGTCGAGTCGAGCGTTGGTCAGGTCGACCATCATCATCAGGTTCGCGTAGTCGCCACGGAACACCTGGTCCATGTTCTTCATCGTGAACGGGAAGGTGAGCATGAGCGAGAGCACGTCTGTCAGCGCGTTACCGGTGCCGGCCAGCTGGGTGAGAATCGGCACGAGCGACGCCAGGTTCGACTCCAGGTCGTCGCCGCTCTCGTTGATGACGCGGGTAGCGGTAGCGCTGAAGTTCCCCAGCGCGACAAGGGCGTTGGTGAGGTTCTGACGCTCCCCGACCAGTACCTCGAGCGCGGGAGGGATCCCTTCGAGGGCCGCGTTGAGCGTCTCGGTCTGCGCGTTGACCGTGCTCGCGAGTCGGTCGATGCCTTCCATCGCGGAGATGATCTCGCCGCGCTGGGCGTCGAGGCTGCCGACGAGCTGGTCCAGCTGCGGGAGCAGATCCCGGATCGACTCCTCACGACCGCCGAGCGCCGCGTTCAGTTCACGGGTGATGTCGTTGATCTGCGCCAGACCGCCGCCGTTGAGCACGACGGACAGCGAGGACAGGGTCTGCTCGGTGGTCGGGTACGCGTCGGCACGGTCGATCGGAATGACGGCGCCGTCTTCGAGGGTGCCCTTCGGCGCGACTCCGGGCGGCGGAGCCAACTCCAGGTGCTGCGAACCGAGGAGGCTCGTCTGGCCGATCTTCGCGGTTGCGTTGGCAGGCAACTCGACGCCGGGGTTGATCGACACCGTGACCAGGGCGTGCCACCCGTCCAGTTCGATGTCCGTCACGGCTCCCACCGTCACGTCGCTCACCCGTACGGGTGAGTTCTGCGACAGCGTGGTCACGTTCGGCATCTCGATCTGGACGGTGTACGCGCCGTCCTCGCCACCTTCGGTGCCGGGCAACGGAACCGAGTTGAGCCCCTCCCACTCGCAACCGGTCAGGGCCAGCGTCAACGCCGTGGCCGTCGCGATCGCCGCGACCGAACGGCGGGTTCGCCTCCGCGCGATCATCGTCCCCCTCCCGGGTTGAGCAGTGCACCGAGATCCTTGGGGACATCGATGGTGGGCATGCCGGCGAGCGGGCCTCGCGCCGCCGCGGTCCGGGGCGGGACCTCGCCTGCCAGGCTCGGCGGCGAGTACACGATCTGGTCGGGCGTCGCGCTCGCCCCGATCGCCGGATTCACCAGGAAGCCGGGGTAGTTCATCGCGACCGAGTTCAGCACAGGCCCGAGGTACTGCGCGCAGAGGTCGGCGCTGCGATCCGAGTCGTTGGTCTCGAGACCCTCGATCATGCCGCAGATCATGTTGATCGGATTGCCCGCGTTGGTTGCCGCGATCGCACCGTTGAGCGATCCGTGCCGCGGACTGTAGATGTTGTTGAAGTTCGCGAGGGCGTTCGGTGCCACGTGCAGCACCTGCTCCAGCTGGGGGCGCTTCTCGACGAGAGTCGTGGTCACGTCTGCGAGTCGACCGACCTGCTCGTTGAGCGCGTCACCATTCTCCGAGACGAAGCGCTGGACGTCACCCATCGCGACATCGAGGTCCGTGAGCGCGGTCCCCAGTTCGTCGCTGGTGTCGGCGAGGAGCGACGACACGGAGGCGAGCCGGCCACCGAACTGCACGATCTGCTCGTTGCTCGCGGACAGTGCCGAGACGAACGCCTGAAGGTTCCGAACGGTGCCGAACAGGTCGGTGCGCCCGTCCGAGAGGAGCTTCATCGTGTCGGAGATCTCGCGCAGCGTGTTGCGCAGCGCCTCACCATTGCCGTCGAGGTTCGCACCCGCGGTGTCGATGAAGCGGCCGAGCGAGCCCTGATCCGCGGACCCCTGCGGTCCGAGCTCGTCGGACAACCGGGCCAACTCGGTCTTGATCTCGTCCCATTCCACCGGAACGGCTGTGCGTTCCACGGGAATCTCGGCGCCGTCGCTCATCGCGTCGCCGCCGTCGTAGACGGGGGTCAGCTGGATGAAGCGTGCCGCGACGAGGCTCGGAGCGACGATCACGGCCTTCGCATCGGCCGGGATGTCGACGGACCGGTCGACGTTCATCACCACGGTCGCGCCGGTGCCGTTGGGGTCGATGCTCTCGATCGAGCCGACCTTCACGCCGAGAACGCGGACGTCGTCGCCCGCGTAAAGGCCGGTGGTGGAAGGGAATTCGGCAGTGATGGTGGTCTTGCCGACGCCGGGAAAGAAGTACAGCGCCCCGGCGACGACCGCGGCGACGACAACCGCGACGGCACCGCCGATCAGCCACTTGTTGTTCGAGTTCATCTGGGCGCTCACCGGTTCGGGTCCTTGAGCTCGGCCTTGAGAGGGGGAAACTGCTGGAGGTCCTGCGGCACGTGCTCGGGCCACACCAGCTGGTCGACGAGCGTCTGCGACACCGCGCCGAGCTGGAAGTTCGCGACATACGCCATGAAGAACGGGCCGCTGCTGACGGCCTCGCCGAGCGCGGTGGCGTACGGGGCGAGCCCGTCGAGACCGCGACTGATGTTGTCCTTGTTGCGCTGCAGGATCTCGACGGTCGCGTTGAGCTGGTCGAGCGTCGGCTTCATCTGCTCCTCGTTGTCCTGGACCAGCCCGGTCAGCTGGCGGGACACCGCCGAGATGTTCGTGATGAGCTCACTGATCGCGTTGCGGCGGCGATCCAGTTCGCCGAGCAGCTGGTTGCCGTCGACGACGAGCGAGTTGATCTGGTCGCTGCGCTCGGCCAGGATGCCCGTCACGCTCTCGGCCCGCTTGAGCAGGTCCGTGAGCGACTCGTCGCGTGCGTTGATGCTCGCGGACAGCCTGCTGGCACCGTCGAGTGCCGCCCGCAGTTCGGGGGGCGTGTCGGCGAGGGTGTCGGATGCCGCGTTCAACGCGTCGTTGAGCTGCTGGGTGTCCAGATCCGACACCGACGTCGTCAGGTCGCCGAGGGCGTCGTTGAGAGAGTACGGAGAGTTGGTGCGTTCCAACGGGATCGCACTGCCGACCGACATGACCTCCGACCCCTCCGGGGTCACCTCCAGCGACTTGCGACCGAGGATGGTGTTGGTCTTGATGTCGGCGCGGGTGCTGTCACCGAGTTGGATGTTCTCGTCCATCGCGAACGTGACCTGCACGTCGGTGCCGTCCAGTTCGACCTTCTCCACCTTGCCGACGTTGACGCCCGCGACGGTGACGTAGTCGCCGGTGAGCAGGCCGCCCGCGTCCGCGAAGTACGCCTGGTAGCGGACACCACCCGCGATGAAGGGCAGCTTGTCGTACTGGAGACCGGCCAAGATGAGTGCGACCGCGACAACGAGGCCGATGACGCCGATCTGCACGGGATTCCGTTCGGGCTTGCTCATCGGAATGCACACCTCCCTGTCGTCTGCGTCGGGGTCGTCGGCAGTTCCACGTGCATTTCCTTGCCGTCGGGGCCGCTGAACTTGAACTTCACCGAGCATGTGTAGAACTGGAACATGCTGCCGTACGCACCCGTTCGGATCAGCGTGCGGTAGGCCTCGGGCAGGCGCTCGAGCACCCAGTCGATCTGGTCCTGACCGTCGACGAGCTGGGTTGCCACCTTGTTCGCCTCGGCGATCGTGGCCTGCAGGTCGGGTCGCACACCTTGCAGCAGCGACGCGAGATCACCTGTAGCGGTCGCGATCTCGGGGATCGCGGCGCCGATCGGATCCGTGTCCTGCGCGAGGCCGCTGACCAGCTGCTGCAACTGATCGATCGTCGTCGAGAACTGCTCACCACTGTTGTCGATCGTGGTCAGCGTCGTGTTCAGGTTGTTGATGACGTCGCCGATCAGCTGATCCCGGTCGGCGAGCGCCGACGTGAACGAGCTGGTGTTCCCCAGCAGCGAGACCAGAGTCCCACCCTGACCCTGTAGCACTTGGAGCAGCGAACCGGTCAGGTCGTTGACCTGATCGGCGCTCAGCCCCTTCAGCAGCGGCTTGAAGCCACCGAGCAGCAGGTCGAGATCGAGTGCGGGAGAGGTCTGCGACTCCGGGAGGGTGCCGCCGGCCTCGAGGGTGTCGGACGAACCCTCACCCTCGAGGAGCTCCAGATACCGGTCTCCGACAAGGTTCTCGTATCGCACCGTCGCGCGCGTGTTCTGCAGCAGCGAGTACTTGGAGTCGACGTCGAAGCTCACCTCGGCGAGGTTGTCGCTGCCGACCTCGACACTGCCGACCGAGCCGACCGGAACACCGGCGATACGCACCTTGTCTCCGGACTTCAACCCGGAGGCGCTGGTGAACTCCGCGTGGTACCCGTCGCTGGAGCTGAACCGGACTTGACTGAACACCACCGCGAGACCGGCGAAGATCAGTGCCATCACCGTGGCGAAGGCCAGCAGCTTGATCGTGGTCGGCCGCATCAGTTCCCTCCCTGCGGTGCGACGCCTGCGTACAGCCACTGGAACATCTTCGGCACGTTCAGTGACGCCTCCGTGGTCGGCTGGTAGGGCACGGTCCCGGTGTCGGCGACGACGAACGGTGCGTGACCGTCCTTCTTCGGGTCGAAGGTGGGCAGCCCCCAGCAGTTCGGTCCGCCGCTGGCATTCACCTTGGGCAGGTCCTTCGGGTAGGTGTACGGCTCCGCGCCCGGAAGGAAGCTGGCGCTCAACGCGACGCCGGGCTGATTACCACCCATGATCCGCTCCGCGATCGGACGAACGTTGTTCAGACCCACGATCAGGCACGCGACGCTCGGCGAGTACTCCGCCACCAGGGACGTCGTCGGGACGAGCAGCGACAGCGACTCGGTCAGGTTCGCCTCGTTCTCGGTCAGCACCTGGTTGGCGGTGTTCGCGAGTCCCGTCACGTTCATCAGCAGCGCGTTCAGGTTGTCCTGCTCATCGACGATGGCGCCGCTGGTGGCGGTCGCGTTGTCGAGCAGCGTCATCAGGTCCGGCGTGACGTCCGCGAAGGTGTTGCTGACCGTGGCCGCCGCCGCAAGATCCTGCTGCAGCTGCGGGAGCGTCGGATTCATCGTCTTCAGGTACGAGTCGGTCTCCGCGAGCAACTCGCCGAGTTCGTCACCGCGCCCGTTGAGAGCCGAGGAGATGGCACCGAGGGTGGCGTTGAGCTTCTCCGGCTCGATCTGCTGCAGCAGGGTCGACAGATTCTGGAACAGCGTGTTGAACTCCACGGTCACCGACGTGGCCGCGATGTCCGTGCCGGGCGCCAGCGACTGCGACGACGGCTTCTCCGGCACCACGAAGTTCACGTACTTCGCGCCGAACACGGTGGTGGACTTGATCTCCACCGTCGAGTTCGACGGAATCAGGTGCATCTGGGACGGATCCATGTCGAGGTGCAGGACGGCCTGGCCGTCGACCTCGTCGATGGATCCGACCCGGCCCACCTCGACGCCGCGGAGCTTGACCTTCGCCTGCGGGTCCATCACCAGACCCGCGCGGTCCGCGGTGACGGTGACGGGCTCGGAGTCCTTGAAGGTGCCCGCGAACAGGGTCAGTGCAAAAGCGACGACGGCGACGAGGCTGCCGACGAGCAGCAGCGCCGCGAGCTTCTTCTTCCATGTGGAATCGGTCATCGGCCTATCCCGAGAGGTTGAAGTTGCCGGACCCGCCGTAGACGGCGAGCGAGATGAGCAGGGTGACGGTCACGACCGCGATCAGCGACGTACGCACCGCGTTGCCGACGGCAACGCCGACTCCGACCGGGCCGCCGCTGGCGTTGTAGCCGTAGTAGGTGTGGATCAGCATGACCGCGATCCCCATGACGATGGCCTGCGCGAACGACCACAGAATGTCCGTCGGCATCAGGAACGTCGAGAAATAGTGGTCGTAGACGCCGGGCGACTGCCCGTTCAGCACCACGGTGGCAAAGCGACTGGCCATGAACGACGTGACGACGGCAAGCGAGTACAGCGGGATGATCGCAATCATCCCGGCCATCACCCGGGTGCTGACGAGGTAGGGAATGGACGGGATCGCCATCACCTCGAGGGCGTCGATCTCCTCGGACACCCGCATCGCACCCAACTGGGCGGTGGAACCGGCACCGATGGTGGCGGCCAGGCCGATGCCCGCGATCACCGGTGCGGCGATGCGGACGTTGATGAACGCGGCGAAGAAGCCGGTGAGGGCCTCGATGCCGATGTTGCCGAGTGAGCTGTAGCCCTGCACGGCGATCACGGCGCCGGAGAACAGCGTCAGGAAGGCGACGATGATGACGGTGCCGCCGATGACGGCGAGGGCGCCGGTGCCCATGCTGATCTCGGCGATGAGCCGGATCGTCTCCTTGCGGTAGTGGATGAGCGACCGCGGCGCCCACACCAGTGCCCGCCAGAAGAAGAGCGCCTGCTCACCGATGCTGTCGATGCTTGTCGACATGCCGTGGAGGCGACGCCGAGTGCCCCGGAACTTTCCGGTCAGTGCGAATGCCATTGCGTCACCCCGCCGTCAGCTTGATACCGACGGCGGTCACGAGGACGTTCACGACGAACAACGCCATGAAGGCGAAGACGACGGTTTGGTTCACGGCGTCTCCCACGCTCTTGGCACCGCCCCTCACGTTGAGGCCGAGGTAGCACGCCACCAGGCCGGCGATCATTCCGAAAAGTCCGGCCTTGAGCTGCGAGAGCATGAGCTCCCCGAATCCGGTGAGCAGCGTGATTCCGTTGACGAAGGCTCCGGGATTGACGTCCTGCAGCAGTACCGAGAACGCGAAGCCACCGACGATGCCGATGGTGCTGACGAGTCCGTTGAGCAGGAGCGCGATCACGGTGGAGGCCAGGACACGCGGTACGACCAACCGCTGGATCGGGTCGATGCCGAGTACGCGCATCGCGTCGATCTCTTCGCGAATGGTTCGGGCCGCGAGGTCGGCGCAGATGGCGGTGGCGCCTGCGCCCGCGACGATGAGCACAGTCACCATCGGGCCGATCTGGGTGACGGAGCCGAGCGCGGCGCCCGCACCGGACAGGTCTGCGGCACCGATCTCGCGCAGCAGGATGTTGAGCGTGAAGGTCACCAGGACGGTGAACGGGATCGCGACGAGCACTGTCGGCACCATCGAGACCCGCGCGACGAACCAGGCCTGGTCGACGAACTCGCGACCCTGGAACGGTGGCCGCACCATCGCGCGGAACACTTCCGCGGTCATCTGGAAGAAACCACCGACTGCCCGAAGAGGCACGGCAAGGAGGTCGTTCATCGCACCTCCTCCTCGAATGTCGTGGGCGTGGCGCGGTTCGCGCACGCGGCGTTAGGGGAGACGTGTAGATTCCCCCCGGAGTCTGTGATCCAGGTCATATTAATTAGAACACGTTCACCTGTCAAAGAAGTTGGCCGCCTCGGTTGTTTTCCCAGGTAGAGGTGCCGAGACCCGCGAAGTGCCGAGCCTCGGAAGGAGATGTGTTCATCGGGGTCGCCCGAAACGGGCCCGACCCGGTCGGCCTCGCGTCGATGTCGACGAGCCCGAGCACGGCACCGAGGTATTCCACTCGCCGACGAATCCTCGAACGACTCACGTTGCCTGCCTTCGCCTTTCGACGGGTCGAGGGATGACGGAACCGGATCGACCGAAGTGGACGACAGGACGGGAGCACCGGCTCACGCCTCCGGACGACAGCCTCCCCGACGGTTCATTGCCAGGGGACATCTCGAGCAGATGCTCACGCCCGAATCGGAACCGCTCGGCACATCATGGCCGGTCAGACCCCGCGGCGGAGCAGATTCGAGCAGATTACTTCTCAGTGCGAAAGAAATGCGCAGCCGCGCGCCGGGGGTCTGACGACCCCCGGTCGACGCGTCAGCCCAGCGACTTCACGGCCTCGGAGGCCGAGAACATCCGGCCGGGATCGCGGCCGTCGAAGTATCCGCCGAGCGACTCGGCCAGGCCCGCCGCGCTCCACTCGGCACCGGGTGCGTCGAACCGCTGCTCGACAACGGGTGCCGCCATGAGCGCCACCATCGGTCCGTACACGATGAAGACCTGACCGTTGATCGACTCGGCAGCAGGCGAGGCCAGGTACGAGACGAGGTTGACGACGTGCTCGGGAGAGAGCGGATCGACGACACCTTCCGGTGCGTCACCGAAGACGTTCTCCGTCATCGCGGTCCGCGCTCGCGGGCAGATGGCGTTGGCGCGGACGCCGTACCGCTCCAGTCCGCGCGCCGCGGACAGCGTCAGCGCGGTGATGCCGGCCTTGGCCGCACCGTAGTTGGGCTGTCCGGCCGGGCCGAGAAGCCCGGCTTCGGACGAGGTGTTGATCAGCCGGCCGTAGACCGGCGCACCCGAGGCCTTGGACTCGGCGCGCCAGTGCACGGCGGCGTTGCGGCACAACAGGAAATGGCCGCGGAGGTGAACCTTGAGTACGAGATCCCAGTCCTCGTCGGACATCGAGAACAGCATCTTGTCGCGAACGATGCCCGCGTTGTTGACGACGATGTCGACGCCACCCAGTTCCTGGGCGGCGGCCATCAGCGCGTCCGCGGTCGAACGCTCACCGATGTCTCCGGGGACGAAGACTCCCTTGCCGCCGAGCGCCTGGATCTCGTCCAGGAGTTCGTCCGCCTGCGTTCCGGCGGTGAGATCGTTGACGACGACGTTCGCGCCGGACCGGACGAGGCCGAGTGCCTCGGCCTTGCCGAGCCCCGACGCGCCGCCGGTGACGATCGCAACCTTGCCGTCCAGAGCCACTTCGCGACTAGCCAATCTCACCACTGCCTTCGTGAATAGATGCGGAACAGGCGACGAGGTTCCCCCGAACACCCGTCCCGTTCGTGACGGCTGTCACCTTAGAACGTGTTCTCGTTTGCGGCAAGGGAGCAGGTGTCAGGGTTCGAGGGTGAGTGCAGCCCTCGGGCACTGCGCGACGGCTTCCTTCATCAGCGCGAGGGTCTCCGGGTCGTCGCCGACGGGCTGCGTGACGATCAAGTTCTCGTCATCGTCGATGTCGAAGTTGTCGGGCGCGATACCCACACACACGCCGTTGGCCTCGCAACGGTCAAAATCGACCTTGACCTCCATTGATGAACCTCTTCTCTACGGGAATTCGACTGTCGTCCGCCGGTCGCGCTGGGCTGTGCGCCCGGCTGGATCCACCATAAGGCTAGAACCTGTTCCACTCCTGTGCAATGATGCGAAAAACCCGCCGTGACGGGCCGAAAGTCCCACCGTCGCCGGCCGCTCCACTGGAACGTGCATGCCGCGGTTGTCGCCCACTAGAACTTGTGTCAGGCCGGAACCCCGAGTCGGACCGGAGAGGGATCGATGCACATCACTTACACCGCGGAGCAGCAGAAGCTGCGGGAGGAACTGCGCGCGTACTTCGCGAAGCTGATCACTCCCGAGCGCCGCGAAGCGCTCGCCGCACAGACCGGTGAGTACGGATCGGGCACCGTCTACCGCGATGTCGTGCGCGAGATGGGCCGCGACGGGTGGCTCACCCTCGGCTGGCCCAAGGAATTCGGCGGACAGGAGCGGCCCGCGCTCGACCAGCTGATCTTCACCGACGAAGCCGCGATCGCAGGCGCTCCGGTGCCGTTCCTCACGATCAACTCCGTCGCGCCGACGATCATGCACTACGGCTCCGAGGAGCAGAAGAAGTTCTTCCTGCCCAAGATCTCGTCGGGCGAGCTGCACTTCTCCATCGGCTACTCCGAGCCCGGCGCGGGCACCGACCTCGCCAGCCTGCGGACCACCGCGGTCAAGGACGGCGACGACTACGTCATCAACGGCCAGAAGATGTGGACGAGCCTCATCGCGTACGCGGACTACGTGTGGCTCGCCGTGCGCACCGACCAGTCCGCCAAGAAGCACAAGGGCATCAGCATGCTGATCGTCCCGACCACGGCCGAGGGCTTCTCCTACACGCCCGTGCACACGATGGCGGGCCCCGACACCAGCGCCACCTATTACCAGGACGTCCGCGTCCCGTCGTCCGCTCTGGTCGGCGAGGAGAACGGCGGCTGGGCGTTGATGACCAACCAGCTCAACCACGAGCGTGTCGCTCTGGTCTCGGCCGCCCCGATCCAGGGCGCGCTGCGCGACACGATCGAGTGGGCGCAGAACACCAAGATGGCCGACGGTCGACGCGTCATCGACCAGGAGTGGGTGCAGATCAACCTCGCCCGAGTGCACTCGAAGGTCGAGTACCTCAAGCTGCTGAACTGGGAGGTCGCCTCCGCGGACGCCCCGAGCAAGGGCGACGCGTCCGCGTGCAAGGTCTTCGGCACCGAGTTCGCCACCGAGGCGTACCGGCTGCTCATGGAGGTCCTCGGCCCGCTGGCGTACCTGCGGCAGGACTCGAAGGGCTCGGTCCTGCGGGGCCGCGTCGAGCGGATGCACCGGTCCTCGCTGATCCTCACCTTCGGTGGCGGCACCAACGAGGTGCAGCGCGACATCCTCGCCATGACCGCGCTGGGACAGCCGCCCGCACGGCGCTGACGTCGGCCGAGTGCTGACGTCCCCTCCCCCATACCTGGACTGCACCCCGAAGGAATCATCGTGGACTTCACTCCCACCGAGGCCCAACAGGACCTCGAACAACTCACTCGGAGCATCGCCGAGAAGCTCACCACCAACGACCGGCTGCGGGAACTGGACGCCGCCGAGGACCGTTTCGACGACAAGCTCTGGCAGGCCCTCGCCGACGCCGGCGTCCTCGCGGCTGCCCTGCCGGAGTCGGTCGGCGGCGGCGGATTCGGAATCCTCGAGCAGTGCACCGTGCTCCGCGAGATCGGTCGCCCCGTCTCCCCCGTGCCCTACCTCAGCTCGATCGTGCTGGCGGCCTCGGCGCTCGCCGAATTCGGCGACGACGCACAGCGTGATCTCGCTCGGCGGGCAGGCGAGGGCAGCGCGATCCTGACCGTCGCGCTCGCCGAGGAACTGAACAACGATCCGGCGCAGCCGGTCACGCGCGCCGACCGCAGCGGCGACGGCTGGGCGATCACCGGCACCAAGATCACCGTCCCAGTTGCGACCCTCGCGGAGGCGATCCTCGTGCCCGCCACGACCCCCGAGGGTGTCGCGGTGTTCGTCGTCGATCCGTCGGCGGCGGGCGTCCAGATCGACCGGCAGTCCACCACGGACTACAGCGCCGAGGCGATCGTCGAGCTGTCGGGCGTCGTCACCACCCAGGTGCTCGGCGGCATCTCGCGCGGCTCCGAGGTCGTGGGCTGGATCCTCGACCGCGCCGCGGTCGGGCTGGCGGCCCTGCAGCTCGGAACCCTGGAGCGAGCACTGGAACTGGTCGCCGAGTACGCCCGCGAGCGGGTGCAGTTCGACCGTCCGATCGGCAGCTTCCAGGCCGTCGCGCAGCGCCTCGCCGACGCGTTCATCGACGTCAAGGGTGTGCGGTCCACGCTGTGGCAGGCCGCGTGGCGTCTGAGCGAGAACCTGCCCGCCGAGGCGGAGATCCGGACCGCGAAGTTCTGGGCGGCGGACGCGGGCCACCGCGTCTCACACACCGTGATCCACGTGCACGGCGGCGTCGGCCTCGATCGCGACCACCCGGTGCACCGGTACTTCCTGGCCGCCAAGCACAACGAGTTCGCGCTCGGCTCGGCGACCGAGCAGCTCCGTCGTCTCGGGCAGTCGCTCGCCGACGTTCCTGCCTGATCTTCACCCCCCCCGGAATGCCCGGCCCCCTGTGGGGCCGGGCGTTCTCGTCGTTGGAGGGGTCGACCTCACCCTGCAGAACCGACCGGCGTCCCACTCGCTGCGACCGCCCCTGGTCGACGTGTGACGGGCCACCTAGACTGCGCACATGAGCATCTCCACGCCCACGGTCGCCGATCTCCTGATGCGCCTGCGTGGCACGGAATCGAACGGAATCCTGTTCGAGGACACCAGGACTCCGTGGTCCGAGCACGTCGACCTCGCCGTCGACCTGGCCGCCGCGATCGGCACGCTGCTGGATCCGGCGCGGCCGTCGCACGTCGCCGTGCTCCTCGACAATGTTCCCGAGTTCTCACTGCTGCTCAGCGCGAGCGCCATCGGCGGCACCGTGCTCGCCGGACTGAACACGACGCGCCGCGGCGCCGCCCTCGCGGGTGACGTCGCCCGCGCGGACTGCCAGCTGCTGGTCACCGACTCCGAGAAGGTCGCGCTACTCGACGGACTCGACCTCGACGGCGTCCGCATCCTGCTGGTCGACTCCGACGAGTGGCACGATCTGCTCGCCGACCATCGCGGAAGCGCAGCGCCGGACCGCACACCGTCCCCCGACGACCTGTTCATGCTGATCTTCACCTCCGGTACGAGCGGCGACCCGAAGGCCGTCCGCGTCACCCACAAGATGGTCGCGGGGCCGGGCGTCATGCTCGCGGAGCGCTTCGGCCTGACCGACGCCGACACGGCCTACGCGTCGATGCCGATGTTCCACTCCGGCGCCGTGATGGCGTGCTGGGCCGTTGCACTCGCCGCAGGCGCGAATTTCGCTCTGCGGCGAAAGTTCTCGGCGTCCGGGTTCATGCCGGACGTGCGACGGTTCGGCGTCACCTACGCACACTATGTCGGCAAGCCGCTCGCCTACGTCCTCGCGACCCCGGAGCGTGACGACGACGCCGACAACCCGCTCAAGGTCCTGTACGGCAACGAGGGATCACCGTCCGGGATCGCGGAGTTCGCCCGACGGTTCGACGTCCGGGTGGTCGACGGATTCGGTTCCACCGAGGGCGGCGTGCTCATCCCCCGGGCACCCGGCACCCCGCCCGGTGCCCTCGGGCTGCTCCCCGCGGGCATCTCCGTCCTCGATCCCGATACCGGAGCTCCCTGCCCCACCGCGGAATTCGACGAATCCGGGCACATTCTCAACGCCGACAAGGCCACCGGGGAACTGGTGAACACCGCCGGCACCGGCAGCTTCGCGGGCTACTACAACAATCCCGAAGCGGAAGCCGAACGGGTGCGTGACGGCCAGTACTGGAGCGGCGATCTGGGCTATGTCGACGCCGACGGCTACGTGTACTTCGCGGGTCGCAGTTCGGGATGGATGCGGGTCGACGGCGAGAACCTGGGCACCTCCCCGATCGAGAACATCGTGTCCCGGCACCCGCACGTCGTCGAGGTCGCGGCGTACGCGGTGCCCGATCCGCAGGTCGGCGACCGCGTCGCCGTCGCGCTGGTCACCTCGGACGGGTTCGACATCGACGAGTTCGCCGGATTCCTCTCGCAGGCGCCGGATCTCGGACCCAAGCAGGTTCCGAGCTTCGTCCGGGTGACCGAGGACCTGCCGAAGACCGCGACGTACAAGGTGCTGGGCCGCTCGCTCAGCGCGCAGCGGTGGAACTCCGACGATCCCACCTGGTTCCGGGCGTCGGGTTCGGCGTCCTTCGTCCCGGTCACGGGCGAGCTCGCCTCCCGGCTGAACGCCGAACTCGACCGCTGACGAGGGGCTACCCGGTCGCCTGCGCTTCGGAGAAGAGCGCCATCAGCCTGGCCACTCCGGGGCGCACGCACTCGACGAAGCGGCCCACCGCATCCCGAACCGCGGGCTCGTCACGGTGTTCACCGACGCCGCGCTGATGGTTCAAACGCGACCGTTCGAGCCACTCCGCGATGTCCGGCTCCTTCGACCAGGACCGCTCCGCCGCCATCTCGGTGAGTCTCCCTCGAACCCAGTCGAGCGGGACGTCCGGCATCCGGTTCGCCGGGCACAGCCGGTTCTTCTCGTCGGCGCCGCGTCCCGAGGCCTCCACGTAGCCGACGAACGCCGCGTTGAACGGGATCAATCCGGAACGGATGGGTTGCAGCGTGATTCGATTCGGAGCGAAGATCGGCACGGCAGGCGCCGGATTCAGGCCCGACGCGGCGCAGTGCACGTAGAGGTCGTCGGCGTCCGCGGAAACGGCGCCTTCGTCGAGCACGATGGAGCGTGACTCGACACGTTGCACGTGACCGAGCCGGACCACGTCCTCGATCCTGCGGAGCTCGTCGATCTCGGCGGTGCTGCTCGTGGGCATCTTGAACATCGTGGGCGTGGCGCGCTCGTCGACCCGCAACAGAATCCGACTCTCCTCGAGGCGGCGGAAGAGGTCTGCGAGCGAGGCGGCATTCGCTGCGGCCTGCATCTGCCGCGCACCGCCCTCCACGAGGTTCCCGACGAGATCGTCGCCCTGCACGAAATACCGATTCAGGAGCCAGGATTCGCGGGGTTTGACCCACCGGATCCGCTCCGGTTCCACCCCGACCCCGAGCAGCCATACGCAGGCGTCCATCGCCGTCTTGCCCGCGCCGACGATCACGTACCGAGGCGGCGGCTCCGACACCGCCGAGAGCTCGCCCACGGGGATGCAGCGCACCCCGGCCTCGATGACGAACGGAGGCGGGGACGTGGCGGGTACCGAGGGCGACAGGTACCTGGCGTCGACCACGGCCCTGCGGACCGTCACGTCGTACCGATCGCCCGTCACGAGCGAGACGAACGCGTTGTCGCCGTCGTACTCGCACATCGGGTGGTACCGGACCGCGCCGGACGGAAGCAGGTGGGAGTGCATGACTCGGTCGAAGTAGCCGCAGATCTCGGCGCCGGTCGCCCGCTCGTACATGCCCGCGTTCAGCCCGTCGGCGTCGATGGTGCCGCCGCCGAGCGGCAGTGAGTTCACGCCGTAGTACGACGACGGCTGGTGCAGCCGGACGAACGGGTACGCGTCGTTCCAGTGCCCGCCCGGAGCGTGCCTGCGGTCCACCACGATCACGTCGGCGGAACTGTCCGCGGCCACCGCGTCCGTGAACGCCATCCCTGCCGCGCCTGCTCCGATGACGAGGTAGTCGGTATCGAGGGTGTGCGTCGCCATGATGCTCGCCTCCGGTGAAACCATCCCACCGGGCACACGGCCATGTCCAGTACACACAGGTCAGGGCCGGGCACGACTGCTCGTGCCCGGCCCTGCCGGTGTGGCCCTACGGTGCTGGTGTCAGCCTTCGAGCTTGTTCAGCCGTGCGACCGTCGCCTCGAACTCGGCGACCAGGTCGGCCATCGTGTCCGCGACGGGACGGATCTCGTTCATCCGTCCGACGATCTGGCCCGCGGGCATCGCAACGACCTCGGGGTTCTCGGCGGCGGCGATCCGCTGGTGCGCCTCCGCGACGAGGATGTTCTGCAGTGGCATCGGCAGTGCCGACGGGGCGCCGGGCGCGGACCAGGCCTCGGTCCACTTCGTCTTGAGCAACCGGGCCGGCTTGCCGGAGTAGATCCGGGACCGGACGGTGTCGCTCGACGTCGCGGCGAGCAGCGCCCGCTGTGTCGCCGACGTGCCGTCGGCAGCGCTGCCGAGCCGGTACTCGGCGGCGGTCAGCCAGTACGAGCCCATCCACACGCCCTGTGCACCGAGCGCCATCGCGGCGGCGACCTGACGGCCGCTGCCGATGCCACCGGCGGCGATGACCGTCGCGGAATCACCGACCGCGTCGACGATTTCGGGAACCAGAACCATCGACGCGATCTCGCCGGTGTGGCCGCCTGCCTCGTAGCCCTGCGCGATGACGATGTCGACACCGTTCTCGACGTGGCTCAGGGCGTGGCCCACGGCGCCTGCCAACGCAGCCACCGGGACGCCGTGCCCGTGCGCCTCGTCGATGACGTCCTTCGGCGGGGAGCCGAGGGCGTTCGCGATCAGCGCCGGACGGTGCTTGAACGCGACGTCGAGCTGCGCGCGGGCCACCGAGTGCAGCCACCCGAGCACGCCGGTGGCGTGCTCGACGTCGTCCGACAGCGGCGGCACACCGAGCTCGGCGAGCGTGCGGTCGACGAACGCGCGGTGCTCCGCCGGGATCAGCTTGTCCAGGTCCACCGCCGTGCCCTCGGTGGGGATCTTGGCGGGCATCACGACGTCGACGCCGTACGGCTTGCCGTCGGTGTTCTCGTCCATCCAGTTCAGGACGGCGTCCAGTTCGTCCGCGTCGTTGAACCGGACGCACCCGAGCACGCCCAACCCGCCGGCCCGCGAGACCGCAGCGGCCACGTGCTCGGACGGGGTGAACGCGAAGATCGGGTACTTGATGCCGAATTTCTCGGCGAGAGCGTTGTGCATCAGGAGTTTCCGTTGCCGTTCGTGTAGTGATCGTCCGCGTCGCGGGCCTCGGTCTGCTGCTTCGCCCACTTGTAGTCGGGCTTGCCCGCGGGAGAACGCTTGATCTCGTCGACGAACCAGACGCTGCGCGGCACCTTGTAGCCGGCGATCTCCTTGCGGGACGCCGCGACGATGTCGTTCATGCTCGGGCGGGCGCCGTCACGCGTCGCGACGACGGCCGCGACCCGCTGACCGAACCGATCGTCCGGAACGCCGACGACGAGCACGTCGAAGACGTCGGGATGCGTCTTGACGGCACCCTCGACCTCCTCCGGGTAGATCTTCTCGCCGCCGCTGTTGATGGAGACGGAGCCGCGGCCGAGCATGGTGACAGTGCCGTCCGCCTCGACCGAGGCGTAGTCGCCGGGGATCGAGTAGCGAACGCCGTTGTACGTCTTGAACGTTGCCGCAGTCTTCTCCTCGTCCTTGTAGTAGCCGAGGGGGATGTGGCCGTGGCGGGCCAGCAGGCCGACCTTGTCGGAGCCGGGCTCGATCCGGTTGCCGTCGTCGTCGAGGACGACGGTCGCGGCGTCGATCTTCACGCGCGGGCCGCCCGTGTGGGTGGCGCCCTTGGTGACGGTGCTCAGGCCGCCGAAGCCGGTCTCGGAGGAGCCGATGGAGTCGGTGATGTAGCGGTTCGGCAGCAGGTCGAGGAACTCGTCCTTGAGGGCCGGGGAGAACAGCGCGGCGCTCGACGCCATCACGTACAGGCTGGTGAGGTCGTAGGGCTCACCGGTCGCCGGGTTGCCTGCCTTCAGCGCGTCCAGCATCGGGCGAGCCATCGCGTCACCGGTGATGAAGATGAGGTTGACCTTGTGCTTGTCGATGACCTGCCAGACCTCGTGGCCGTCGAACTCGGGGTGCATGACCAGGGTGCCGCCGCCGAAGAGGCTGTGGAACACCGCGGACTGCGAGCCGCCGTGAATCATCGGCGGGATCGGGAAACGCACCATCGCGGGGCTGGCGGCACCGACCTTCGCGAGCTCCCACTCGTCCTCGACGCGCTCACCCGTGACGAAGTTGACGCCGCCGCCGAGCACGCGCCACCAGTCCTCGTGACGCCACATGACGCCCTTCGGCATACCCGTGGTGCCGCCGGTGTAGAGCATGAAGATGTCGTCGGGGCTGCGCTCGCCGAAGTCGCGGTCGGGCGATCCCTGCGCCAGCGCCGCCTCGTACTCGGCCCACTCGACCGAGCCGCCGGAGGCGTACTCCAGGTCGGTGCCGTCCTCGACGACGACGACGGCCTTGACCAGGGGCGTGTTCGGCAGCACGTTGGCCACCTTGTCGACGTACCGGCGCTCGACGACGAGCGCGGCCATGTCCGAGTTCTCGAAGATGTACTGCAACTCGTTCTCGACATAGCGGTAGTTGACGTTGACCATCACCGCACGCGCCTTGAACACCGCGACCATGGCCTCGATGGCCTCGATGGTGTTGCGTGAGTAGATGCCGACCTTGTCGCCCGGCTGGACCCCCTGACTCTGCAGGTAGTGGGCCAAACGGTTGGTCCGCTCCTCCAGCTGTGCATAGGTGATCTCGCGGTCGCTGTCCACGAGCGCGACACGCTCGGGATTCAGATCGATGGAGTGCTCGACAAAGTCTGCGATATGAAGGGCCACGTCGTTCAAAGTAGAACGTGTTACCGTTCTTCGCAAGAGTCAGTTTGAGACCCAGTTCACACCGTAATCGGGAGCAGCCAGTGTCCTCCACCACAGCCGAAATTTCCGACGTTTCGGACAAGTCCGCGCACTGCCTCGTCGAGAAGCGCGGCCACGTCCTCATCATCACGATGAACCGCCCGGAGGCACGCAACGCCCTCTCGAGCGAAATGATGGCGATCATGGTGCAGGCCTGGGACCAGGTCGACAACGATCCCGACATCCGCGTCGCGATCCTCACCGGCGCAGGCGGAACGTTCTGCGCGGGCATGGACCTCAAGGCGATGAACAAGAACGCACCCGGCGACGCGTTCGCCAAGGGCAGCCTCGACCCGGTCAAGTTGCCCGCACTGCTCAAGGGCCGCCGCCTCACCAAGCCGCTGATCGCGGCCGTCGAGGGCGCAGCCATCGCAGGCGGCACGGAAATCCTGCAGGGCACCGACATTCGCGTCGCCGCGGAGAACGCCCGGTTCGGCGTCTCCGAGGCCAAGCTCGGCCTGTTCCCCCTCGGCGGTTCGGCGGTCCGGCTCGTCCGTCAGATCCCGTACACCGTCGCCGCCGACATCCTGCTCACCGGCCGCACCGTGCCGGCACCCGAGGCCAAGGAACTGGGCCTCATCGGCTACGTCGTTCCCGAGGGCGAGGCGCTGACCAAGGCCCTGGAGATCGCCGAGCGCATCGCCGCCAACGGCCCGGTCGCGGTCCAGGCCATCCTCAAGACCATCCGCGTCACCGAGGGCATGCACGAGGAAGAAGCCTTCAAGCTCGAGGCGAAGATCGGCGCCGAGGTGTTCAAGAGTGCCGACGCCAAGGAAGGCCCCCGCTCCTTCGCGGAGAAGCGCGCCCCGAACTTCCAGGGCAAGTAGACCGACCCGATCGGCCCGCACCCCACACCGGCGGTGCGGGCCGATTTCGTTTCCGGGGAACATCATCCGGCGCTGCGGGGTTGTCAGCGACATGACCGACACCGACCCTCGGCTACTGGACCTCGTCGCCACACACACCCGCGGCGTCCTCGCGACGATCAGACGCGACGGCAGACCGCAGCTGTCCAACGTGATCTACGCCTGGGATCCCGATACCGGAACCGCTCGAGTGTCGGTCACCGCCGAGCGGGCCAAGACCCGCAACGCGGCCCGCGACCCCCGCGTCTCACTGCAGGTCAGCGCCGACGACTTCTGGTCGTACGCGGTGGTGGACGGCGACGCCGAACTCGGCGCGGTCGCGGCCGACCCCCACGACGAGGCGGCAGACGAACTGGTCGCGGTGTATCGCGCCGCGGGCGGCGGCGAGCACTCGGACTGGGAGGCGTTCCGCCGGGCGATGGTCACCGAGCGCCGGCGGGTGCTGCGCATCCACGCCACCCGCGTGTACGGCATGGCCGAGCTGCCGCCACCGTCGGCCTGACGGACCCGACCGAGTCAGAAGCCCTCGTCGAGACAGGCCAGTCGGGCGCCGGCCATACCTGCCTCGCCCGGTCCGGTCATCGTGTGCTTCTCATGAAGCACAACGGAGTTGGCTTCGTCCGGCCGGAACGTCCAGTCGACCGTCGTCGTCGCCTCGGCACTTCCGCCGGCATCGGTGGTGATGTCGAGCCAGACCTCGTTCTCGGGATTCGCGTAGGCCAGGTCCGACGACGGCGCCTCGTCGGACGCTGCCGGGTCCGTCACGTTCTGGTAGTGCGGCCCGGAGTCGGCCGGATCCGACCCACAGCGTCGCGTGTGGACGTGGACGCCGAAGTCTCGATTCGGCGCGAGTCCACGGGCGCTGAACGTCACCGTCGTGCGCCCGCCCTCCTCGTCCGCTGCGACGTTGACGGTGGCCCCCACCGGTACCGCCGTCTCGTCGTAGGTGAAGGCGTCGTCCTCCCCTGCCGCATCCTCGGGAGATCGGAACACATATCCGCTGGCTCCGGGAATCTCCGGAGGCAGCAGCGTCGTCGTCCCGTCGAGAATCGACGTCGGCGGCGCCTCCACCGTTTCCGGGCCGTGGGTCGATCCGTCGTCGCTGCACCCGGCGGCAACGAGAACCAGCAGGGACGCGCCCGCGATCAGATGTACGCGTCGTGAGTTCATGATCCGACGAGTGCCCACGGGCCGGCGGGCCCAAACCACGAGCCCGTGGGCCGTCGAATCAGGCGGGGTTGACGGCGTCGACGAGCTGGTGCATGTGCTCGACGTCGCGGCAGGTGACGAGGAGCATCGTCACGCCTGCCGCCTCCCATTCCTTCACCTGATCGCGGACCTCGTCGCGGGTGCCGATGATCATGGTGTCGGTGACCATCTGGTCCGGCACCATCGCGACGGCTTCCTCCTTGCGGCCCGACAGGAACAGCTTCTGGATCTCCTTGACCTCCGCGCCGTAGCCCATGCGGGTGTAGACCTGCGCGTGGAAGTTCAGTTCCGCGGCACCCATGCCACCGACGTAGAGCGCGGTGATGGGCTTGAGCCGGGCGATCTCCGCGGCGCGATCGTCGGTGATGACGACCTGGCAGGTGGCGGCGATCTCGAAGTCCTCGCGACTGCGGCGGGCACCGGGACGGGCGAAGCCCTCGTCGAGCCACTCGTTGTACATGTCGGCCAGGCGAGGCGTGTAGTAGATGGCGAGCCAGCCGTCGGCGATCTCGGCGGTCAGAGCCACGTTCTTCGGGCCTTCGGCGCCGAGCCAGATCGGCAGGTCCGCGCGCAGCGGGTGGGTGATGGGCTTGAGCGGCTTGCCCAGTCCCATCCCGTCCTCACCACGGTAGGGCAGCGGGTAGTGCGGGCCGTCGTTGGTCACGGCCCCCTCGCGGGCGAGCACCTTCCGGATGACCGACACGTATTCGCGGGTGCGCGCGAGCGGCTTCGGGAACGGCTGGCCGTACCAGCCCTCGACGACCTGCGGCCCGGAGACACCGAGACCCAGGATCGCGCGGCCACCGGACAGGTGGTCGAGGGTCAGCGCATGCATCGCGGCATTGGTCGGCGTGCGGCCGGACAGCTGCGCGACGGAAGTGCCGAGTCGGACCCGCTCGGTGCTCGACCCCCACCAGGCGAGCGGGGTGAACGCGTCGTTGCCCCAGGATTCGGCGGAGAACACGGCGTCGAAGCCACTGCGGTCGGCTTCTGTAACAAGTTCCTGCGCGTTGGCCGGGGGCTGTGCGCCCCAGTACCCAAGTTGCAACCCCAGCTTCATTTGCGTGCCTCCGTGTTTTCCCATTTCCACCGCGCTGCAGCAGTGACTCTTGCCACAGTAATAAGAACCTGTTCTACTCGATTCCGTGACCCCTGAAAAGACCCAAGTGGCCGAGCAGCCCCTGAGGGCACCACTTAATCTCAAATTCGACTACACGCGGTCCGTGGGACCGACCATCGGTGCCTTCGTCACCGGCCTCCGCGACCGCAAGGTCGTTGGCGCCCGGGGCTCCGACGGTCGCGTACACGTGCCGCCGCCGGAGTTCGATCCCACCACCCACGAGCCGATGACCGACTTCGTCGACGTCTCGGACACCGGCACGGTCGTCAGCTGGACGTGGATGCCCGACCCGATCGAGGGTCAGCCGCTGAGTCACCCGTTCGCGTGGGCGCTGGTCAAGCTGGACGGCGCCGACACGTCGATCCTGCACGCCGTCGACGCCGAATCGGCGGACGCGATGAGCACCGGCATGCGCGTGCGGGTCCGCTGGGCCGACGAGCGCACCGGGCACATCCGCGACATCGCGTGCTTCGAACCCGGCGAGAGCGAGTCGACCCCGGCGCCGGTCGCCGGCGAGCCCGTCACCGACATCGTCACCCCGATCGACCTGCACTACACGCACACCGCCTCGTTCGAGGAGACCTACTACCTGCGTGGCCTCATGGAGGGCAAGATCATCGGTGGGCGCACCGACGCCAACGGCAAGGTGTACGTGCCTCCGCGCGGCGCGAACCCCACCGACGGCATGCCGACCAAGGAGCAGGTCGAGGTGTCCGACAAGGGCACCATCACCACGTTCTGCATCGTGAACGTGCCGTTCATGGGCCAGCAGATCAAGCCGCCGTACGTCGCGGCCTACGTCCTGCTCGACGGCGCCGACATCCCGTTCCTGCATCTGATCCTCGAAGTCGACCCCGCCGAGGTGCGGATGGGTCTGCGGGTCGAGGCCGTCTGGCGGCCGAAGGAGGAGTGGGTGTACTCACTCCGGAACGTCTCCCACTTCCGCCCGAGCGGTGAGCCGGACGCGGACTACGACACCTACAAGCACCACCTCTAGGAGCCGAAAAGACCATGACAGACATTGCAGTCGTCGGCTTCGCACAGGCCCCCCATGTGCGCGAGACAACCGGCACCACCAACGGTGTCGAGATGCTCGTCCCCTGCTTCCAACAGTTGTACGCGGAGCTCGGAATCACCAAGTCCGACATCGGTTTCTGGTGCTCGGGTTCCTCCGACTACCTGGCCGGCCGCTCGTTCTCGTTCATCTCCGCGATCGACTCGATCGGGGCCGTGCCTCCGATCAACGAGTCGCACGTCGAGATGGACGCCGCCTGGGCGCTGTACGAGGCCTGGGTCAAGATCATGACCGGCGAGGTCGACACCGCCCTCGTGTACGGATTCGGCAAGTCGTCCGCGGGCAACCTCCGGCAGATCCTCGCGATGCAGACCGACCCGTACCTGGTCGCCCCGCTGTGGCCGGACTCCGTCTCGATGGCAGGCCTGCAGGCCCGGCTCGGACTCGACGCCGGCAAGTGGACCGCCGAGGACATGGCGAAGATCGCGCAGCGCAGCCGCGCCGCCGCCAAGGACAACCCGAACGCGCAGCTCTCCGGCGACGTCGACATCGACGCACTGCTGGCATCCGACTACATCGCCGACCCGCTGCGCGCGCACGACTGCGCGCCGATCACCGACGGTGCGGCCGCGATCATCCTGGCCCGTGGCGACCGTGCCCGCGAGTTGTGCGAGCGACCGGCATGGATCACCGGGTTCGAGCACCGCATCGACTCCCCCACCCTCGGGTCGCGCGACCTGACGGTGTCCCCGTCCACCGCCGCCGCCGCTCGCGCCGCGACCGGTGGTGACGTTTCGAACATCGACGTCGCCGAGCTGCACGCGCCGTTCACGCACCAGGAGATCATTCTCCGAGAGGCGATCGGCCTGACCGACGCCACCACCATCAACCCGTCGGGTGGCCCGCTCACCGGCAACCCGATGTTCTCCGGCGGCCTCGAGCGCATCGGCTACGCCGCACAGAAGATCATGAGCGGTGACGCACAGCGCGTCCTCGCCCACGCCACCAGTGGCCCTGTGCTGCAGCAGAACCTGGTCGCCGTCATGGAAGGACGCAACTGATATGGCCCCGCAACTCGCCGCGGTCCTCGGCACCGGCCAGACGTACTACGTCGCCAAGCGTCACGACGTGACGATGGCGGGCATGATCCGCGAGGCGGTCGACCGCGCGATGGCCGACGCCCGCGTCGGCTGGGACGACATCGACGCCATCGTCATCGGCAAGGCCCCCGACCTGTTCGAGGGGTCGATGATGCCGGAGCTCGCGATGTCGGATGCATTGGGCGCCAACGGCAAGCCGCTGCTGCGCGTCCACACCGCCGGCTCGGTCGGTGCCTCGACCGGCAACGTCGCCGCCAGCCTGGTGAAGTCCGGCGTGCACAAGCGGGTGCTCGCTGTCTCGTGGGAGAAGCAGTCCGAGTCCAACGCCATGTGGGCGCTGTCCACGCCGGTGCCGTTCACGATGCCGGTCGGCGCGGGTGCGGGCGGGTTCTTCGCCCCGCACGTGCGCTCGTACATCCGCCGCTCGGGCGCACCCGATCACATCGGCGCGATGGTGGCCGTCAAGGATCGCCGCAACGGTGCACTGAACCCGTACGCACACCTCAAGCAGGCCGACATCACCGTCGAGTCCGTGATGGAGTCCCAGATGCTGTGGGACCCCATCCGTTTCGACGAGACCTGCCCGTCCTCGGACGGCGCCTGCGCCATCGTGATCGGCAACGAGGACGCGGCGAAGGCTGTCGAGGCCGACGGCCGCAAGGTGGCGTGGATCCATGCGACCGCGATGCGCACCGAACCGCTGGCGTACGCCGGCCGCAACGTTGCAAACCCGCAGGCCGGCCGCGATGCCGCGGCCGCACTGTGGAAGGCCGCAGGCATCACCGATCCGCTCACCGAGATCGACGAGGCCGAGATCTACGTGCCGTTCTCGTGGTTCGAGCCGATGTGGCTGGAGAACCTCGGATTCGTGGCCGAGGGCGAGGGCTGGAAGTTCACGGAGGCAGGCGAGACCGCGATCGGCGGGCGGATGCCGGTCAACGCGTCGGGCGGCGTGCTCTCGTCGAACCCGATCGGTGCATCCGGCATGATCCGGTACGCCGAGTCGGCGATGCAGGTGATGGAACGCGCCGGTGACCACCAGGTCGACGGCGCGCGCAAGGCCTTCGGCCACGCGTACGGCGGTGGCTCGCAGTACTTCGCGATGTGGGTGGTCGGCTCCGACCGCCCGACCAACTAGGAGGCGCGCCGTGAAGTTCACCGTCGGAATCGCGATGAGTCCGCTCGAGCAGCTGGTGCCGCTCGCGCAGACCGCAGAGGAGTGCGGGTTCGCGAACATCGCCCTGCCGGACTCCCTGTTCTTCATGGAGACCGCGGCAGCGGACTACCCGTACACGCCGGACGGATCCCGGATGTGGAACGCCGAGACCCCGTGGGTTGACCCGCTGATCGCCGCCACGGCGATGGGCACGGCCACCTCGACGATCGGCTTCTACACCAACGTCCTCAAGCTGGGTTCCCGTAATCCGCTGCTGCTCGCCCGCCAGGTCGGGTCGGTTGCGAACCTGACGCAGGGCCGCTTCGGGTTCGGCGTCGGGATCGGCTGGGCACCCGAGGAATTCGAGTGGTGCGGCGTCCCCTTCAAGAAGCGGGGCGCCCGCGTCGACGAGATGATCGAGGTCATCAAGCTGGTTCTCGACGGCGGGATGGTCGAGTTCCACGGCGAGTTCTACGATTTCGACCGGCTTCAGATGAGCCCGGCACCGAAGTCGCCGGTGCCGTTCTACGTCGGTGGGCACACGGAGGTCGCGCTCAAGCGTGCGGCCCGGGTCGGCGACGGCTGGACGTCGGCGATGATGAAGTTCAAGGATCTGGCGGCGACCAAGGTTCGCCTGGACGAACTCCGTGCCGAATACGGCAGGGAGAACGAGCCGTTCGAGATCCAGGCCGTGTGCATCGACCGTTTCGGCAAGGACGGCTACGCCGAACTCGCCGACGCGGGCGTCACCGACACCATCGTGGTGCCGTGGTTGTTCGACGGTGTCGCCTTCGACGGACCGCTCGAAGCCAAGCAGGACTCGCTGCGCAAGTTCGCCGCCGAGAACATCGGATAGGAGCATCATGACCGAGACCACGACCAGCCAGACCGACCACCCGGCCCTGATCGCCTCGCGCGCATCGCAGTCCGCGGCGAGCGGCAAGCGCAAGGAAGAGTGGCTGAACCTGTTCGCCGAGGACGGCTGGGTCGAGGACCCGGTCGGCCCTTCGGGTTTCGATCCCGAGGGCAAGGGACACCACGGCCGCGAGGCGATCTCGAAGTTCTACGACATGACGATCGCCAACACGGACTCGCTCGAGTTCATCATCGACGACCAGCTCCAGTGCGGACAGGAGGTCGTGAACATCGGCCGGATCCGCACGGTGATGGCGGGTGCGCAGATCGACGCCGAGGGCGTGTTCGTGTACCGCGTCAACGACGAGGGCAAGCTGCAGTCGCTGCGCGCCTTCTGGGAGGTCGAACGGGCCATGAAGACACTCGTCAAGCTCTGACCCTGACACAGAGAAGGGCCGCACCGAGAAATCGGTGCGGCCCTTCTCGTTTCGTGGGAACTGTCTCAGTCGCCGTCGCGTACCCGGCTCGCACTCGGTGGAAATATCCGACAGCGCCGGCGGGAACCCTCACGATCCCGCCGGCGCCGCCTCGCGCACCGTGACGAACTCTCCCTCAGTGAGTCGTCAGTGCGCGACGGGGCAACCCCCACCGGTGCCCTGGGTCTGGTAGTCCACCTGGTACTCCTTGAGGCCGTTGAGCCATCCGGAACGCAGGCGGCGAGGGGCGCCAACCTCGACGAGGTTGGGAAGGTAGTCGGCGATCGCGTTGAAGATCAGTTCGATCTCCATGCGGGCCAGGTTCGCGCCGAGGCAGTAGTGCGCACCGGTGCCACCGAACGAGAGGTGCGGGTTCGGGTCGCGCAGGATGTCGAACTTGTGCGGCTCGTCGAACACCTCCTCGTCGAAGTTCGCCGACACGTAGTTCATCACCACGCGCTGGCCCTTCTTGATCGCGACGCCACCGATCTCGGTGTCCGCGAGCGCGGTGCGCTGGAACGCGGCGACCGGGGTGGCCCAACGGATGATCTCGTCGGCGGTGGTCTTCGGGCGCTCCTTCTTGAACAACTCCCACTGTTCGGGATTGTCCATGAACGCCTTCATGCCGTGCGTGGTTGCATTGCGCGTGGTTTCGTTGCCCGCCACCGCGAGAACGATGACGAAGAAGCCGAACTCCTCGGCGCTGAGCTCGTCGCCGTCGACGTCGGCCTCGATCAGCGTGGTGACGAGGTCGTCGCCCGGGTTCTGCTTGCGCTCCTCGGCGAGCTGGTATGCGTAGCCGAGGATTTCCATCGACGCGGCGGCCGGATCGATGTCGGCGAACTCGGGGTCGTCGTAGGAGGTCATCTGGTTGGACCACTCGAAGACCTTGCCGCGATCCTCCTGCGGCACACCGATCAGCTCGGCGATGGCCTGCAGCGGCAGCTCGGCGGCGACCTGGGTGACGAAGTCGCCGCTACCCTCTGCGGCGGCGGCCTTGACGATGGACTCGGCGCGCTCGCGCAGCTCGTCCTTGAGGCCGTTGATCGCGCGAGGGGTGAAGCCGCGGGAAACCAGCTTGCGGAGCTTCGTGTGCTCGGGGGCGTCCTTGTTCAGCAGGACGAAGCGCTGCAGTTCGATCTGCTCGCGCTGCATGTCGTCGGCGAAGCGCGGGATCGCGGTGTTCTCCCAGGTGGAGAACACGTCGCTGCGCATCGACACGTCACGGATGTCCTCGTGCCGGGTGACCAGCCAGTAGCCACCGTCGTTGAAGCCGCCGACACCGTCGGGCTGCTCGACCCAGAGCACAGGCTGAGTCTTGCGAACCTCGGCCAACTCTTCGACCGGGAGTCGGTGTGCATAGATGTCCGGGTCCGTAAAGTCGAATCCCGCGGGAATGTTGGGCTGTGCCACTGCTGTCTCCTGCCCTCGCGACGATGCCGCCAAGTGATCTGTAACACGTTCTATCGATATTGAATCACAACCCCTCCGTCTAGGAAAGATCTGAGTACAGAGTCCTTGCCGACCGGCGGAACCTGTTCTACTTTTTTGAGAGAATCGTGAAAGGAGCCCACTGTGGGCACACCAGTAATCGTCGAAGCCGTCCGGACCCCGATCGGCAAGCGCGGCGGATGGCTGTCCGGCCTGCACGCGGCGGAGACCCTCGGCGCTGTCCAGGTCGGTCTGCTCGAGCGCGCCGGAGTCGATCCGGCCCTCGTCGAGCAGGTCATCGGCGGCTGCGTCACCCAGGCCGGCGCGCAGTCCAACAACGTCACCCGCACCGCCTGGCTGGCGGCGGGTCTGCCCTGGCAGGTCGGCGCGACCACGATCGACTGCCAGTGCGGCTCCGCGCAGCAGGCCAACCACCTCATCGCGGGCCTCATCGCGACCGGTGCCATCGACATGGGCGTCGCGTGTGGCGTCGAGCAGATGAGCCAGGTCCCGCTCGGCGCGAACGTCGGCACCGAGGCCGGTCCGCGGCGCCCGGCGTCGTGGGACATCGACATGCCCGCGCAGTTCGAGGCGGCCGAGCGCATCGCCAAGCGTCGCGGCATCACCCGCGAGGACATCGAGGCGCTCGGCGTCCGCTCGCAGGCACTGGCCAAGCAGGCCTGGGAGGAGGGCCGCTTCGATCGCGAGGTGCTGCCCGTGACGGCGCCCATCATCGGCGAGGACAAGCTCCCCACCGACGAAAAGCACATCGTCTCCCGCGACCAGGGTCTGCGCGACACCACCGCAGAATCCCTCGCCAAGCTCAAGCCCGTCATCGAGGGCGGCATCCACACCGCAGGCACCTCGTCGCAGATCTCCGACGGCGCCGCCGCCGTGCTGCTGATGGACTCCGACCGCGCACTCGCACTCGGCCTCAAGCCGCGTGCGCGCATCGTCTCGCAGGTCCTCGTCGGCGCCGAACCCGAGTTCCACCTCGACGGACCCGTCCAGGCCACCGCGAAGGTCCTCGAGAAGGCAGGCATGAAGATCGGCGACCTCGACCTGTTCGAGGTCAACGAGGCATTCGCGTCCGTCGCACTGTCCTGGGCACAGGTACACGGCCCCGACATGGACAAGGTCAACGTCAACGGCGGCGCTCTCGCGCTCGGCCATCCGGTCGGCAGCACCGGCTCACGCCTGATCACCACGGCCCTGCACGAGCTCGAGCGCCGCGACGGCTCCACCGCGCTGATCTCGATGTGCGCGGGCGGCGCGCTCGCCACCGGCACCATCATCGAAAGGCTCTGACACCACGCAGCGCCGGCCACCGACCCGCCCCGTCCTGCGATCGACACACCGCAGGACGGGGCGGTACACGTCGCTTCGCACCCACGCGGGACACGACCCCTGTCGTCCCGAAAGACACTGACACGGAAGAAGATTCATGCCGATCGCCACCCTCAACGGGATCCGACTGAACTACGACGTCACAGGCGAGGGTCCACTGGTGCTGCTGATCATGGGAACTGGCAGCCCCGGACGAGTGTGGCGCACCTATCAGGTGCCGGCCCTGGTCAAGGCCGGGTTCCGGGTCGCCACGGTCGACAATCGCGGGATCGCACCGTCGGACGAGTGCGCCGGCGGGATGAGCATCGACGACCTCGTCGCCGACACAGTGGCGCTCATCGAGCACCTCGGCGGCACCCCCACCCACGTGGTCGGCACATCGATGGGTTCCCGTGTGGTCGCCGAACTGGCCCTGGCGCGCCCGGACCTGGTTGCCAAGGCCGTCATGCTCGCCGCCACCGGTCGCCCTCACCCGATGGCCCACACCCTCAACCTCGGCGAACAGGCGCTTCACGACCAGGGTATGAAGCTGCCGGCGCCGTATGCCGCCGCGATCAAGGCGACGCTCAACCTCTCACCCCACACTCTCGAGGACCCGGACCGGGCGCAGGAGTGGCTCGACATCTTCGAGTTCTCTGCCGCGGCCACGCCGTCGGCGGGTGTCCGCGCACAACTCGGCATGGACCGCTCTCACGATCGGCTCGCCGACTATGCCCGCATCACCGTCCCGAGTCTGGTCATCGGATTCGCGGACGATCGGATGACTCCGGCCGTGTTCGGACGGGAGGTTGCCGACGCCATCCCGAGCGCCCGCTACGAGGAGATCGAACACTGTGGACACTTCGGCTACCTGGAGCGACCCGACGAAGTCAACAGTGTGCTCATCGACTTCCTGACCGGGCGTACCACGACGCCACGCTGATCCGTGCCCACCTTCGGACGATGCCGACCGGACCGGTAGCCGGTCGGCATTTTCCATCAGGGATCTGGAATATCCTGATCCGGTGGACCAGACCCTGCCTCCCTGCCCTGAATGCTCCAGCGAGTACACCTACGAGATGGGGGCGCTTCTGGTCTGCCCGGAGTGCGCACACGAGTGGGCGCCGGCGTCCGCGGATGCTGCGGACGAGTCAGGGGTGATCACGGATGCTGTAGGTAACGTCCTCGCCGACGGCGACACCGTCACTGTGGTCAAGACCCTCAAGGTCAAGGGCAGCCCCACCGGCATCAAGGCCGGCACCAAGGTGCGCAACATCCGCCTTGTCAACGGAGTCGGCGACCACGACATCGACTGCAAGATCGACGGAATCGGGCCGATGCAACTCAAGTCGAGCGTCGTCAAGAAGGTCTGACCCGGCCCGCACCGAACCTCACTTCCAGTTTCTCTCTCGTCTCTCCACGCCACCTGAAGAGGCCCGAGCTCACCGCGCAACGTGACGCTGCCATCGGCGGCTCGCACGACGAACACGAGTGCTGCCTACGCGGACGAATCAGCTGTCGGCGTCCCCGCTCGCTCCCCAGAGATGCGCTGCGTAGCGCGGGCATGTCTCTTCGTCGTCGAGGTCGTCGAGCACTGCCGAGAGTTCCGAGTGGCCATTGAGCGCGGCGAGGGTCATGAGCACGTAGCGGAGGTCGCGCTCGTCCCGGTGTGGAAGCGCGGCAGTCTCGACAGTGATCCTTCGCGCCTCGGCGAGCGCCTCTGCATGAGGATCAGGCCCCACGTCCCGAGACGAAACGGCGGCGATCGTCTCCTGCCACATGCTGGGCGTGGAGTCGCTCACGATGAGCCCGAGGACGGTGACGTACTCGAGTCGCTGCTCGACGCTCACGCGCCGAGCGATGCTGACCAGGTACGGAAAAGCAGCGACGGCGGCCGGCCAGGTGGTGCCTTCCGAAACGAGTGCGGGCCACTGCTCGGTGAAGCGCTCGCCGTCCACAGGATCCGCATTCATCGCGCGCAACCAGTCGGGCACCCACG
The DNA here is from genome assembly GCF_005503035.1 of Rhodococcus sp. Q. Lineage (NCBI taxonomy): Bacteria > Bacillati > Actinomycetota > Actinomycetes > Mycobacteriales > Nocardiaceae > Rhodococcus > Rhodococcus sp. Q. The sequence goes on along the minus strand of NZ_SCOY01000003.1, from coordinate 95,411 downwards.
TAGCATCGCCGTCCCTGGTCGACAGATCCTTCCAACGCGGGTCGTCCAGGGGAAGCGCCCTTGTCGTGGAGGCCTCCGGACGCCAGAGGGATTCGCTACTCGGCTGCATCACGAGTCCATCGTCGACGAAGACAGCGAGGATGTCGAAATCGATGGGGACTGGGTTGGTTTCGGTGAATCTGCGCATCTCGTGTCCCGAGTACTCGACGAACCGCGGCACAACGGCCGCGGACTCGGGACCGCTCGAGAGCACTGCGGCCGGGCGGCCGGTCCCCCTCGAGAATCGTCGACTTCTCGTGAGCGCTCCGGAGCCACCGGAGACCCTCCCGCCGTCAGGCCTCCTGACCCGCGCCCGCGGCGACCCACGCTGTGATCTGCGCGCGTGTCGTGAAGCCCAGCTTGGTGAGGATGTTCTCCACGTGCCCCTCCGCGGTGCGCTGTGAGATCACCAGCTGCTGCGCAATGGCCTTGTTGGTCATCCCCTGTGCGACGAGTTCGGCGATCTCTCGCTGCCGTCGGGTGAGACGCATCGTCGGCGCGCTCGCACTCGGCTCGGCGGGCGTCTGGTCACCGAGTGCGTAGGCGATTGCCGCGTCCACGGAGAGGTCGCGCCCGCGCGCGAAGGCGGCCTCGAACGCTTTCTGGCCGATTGCATCCGTCGACTCGCGAACGACTCGATCGTGATGGCCGAACAGGTCGCGGACCACGATCGTGGGGCTGCCGGCCGCCTCCCCCACCCACGCTGATGCACCCATCAGTACCGCGGCCCGCTCGGGACGGTCCGCAGCGAGCCAGGCCAGGATCTCGAGACACATCGCGAGGCCGAGAGGATCGTCGACGAGACGGGTGAGCCGCACCCCCTCTTCGATCAGCTGTGCCGCGCGCTTGGTGTCGCCCTGCTCCCAGACCGCCAGTCCCAGCATGCCCAGCGAATAGGACCGGTACATGGACTCGCCGTACGACGCGGTGAGGGCGACCACCTCCTCGTGGCAGGCGATCGCGCGTCGAGAGTCCCCCGCCAGCCCGCATGCCATGGCGAGTCCGACGAGGGTCCCGACGCGGGCCAGCGGGGCGCCCTCGGCGCGGAGTGTCGGCAGTGATTCCTCGAAACACTCTATTGCGCGGGCGAAGTCACCGGAGAAGGTCGCGAGGTAGCCGGTCGCGGAAACCGCGAACGCGAACACCGCGGGATCGTCTTCGGGGTGTGTCAGGGCGCACGCCGCATCGGTCCACTCCTGGGCCGCCGGAATATCCCCCTGCATCAACGCCAGCATGCTGCCGAGGCACAGCGCCGTCACCCGCGACCCGGCCGGAGCGCCGTCGGCACGTGCCAGCGCCCGATCGATCCAGTACCGCCCCTCGCTGTACAGACCGCGGGAAACCCAGTAGGGATAGATCGCGACGACCATGTGCAGCGCGGCGTCCGGTTCCGCCGCGGCAGTGACGCTGAATTCCAGCGCCGCGCGAAGATCGTCGCGTGTCCGGTCGAATCGAGCGAGCCACTCGAGTTGCCGGTTCCCGATCCACTCGGCCTCTGCCTGCAGCGTCAGCCGCTCACACCAGCCCTGGTGACGCTGCCGCAGGAGCGCCGACTCGCCGGCCTCCGCCAGCCTCTCCAGCCCGTACTCGCGAATCGTCTCGAGCATCCGGTACTGGGCGACCTCGCCCGTCTCCTCCCGGATCAGAATCGACTTGTCGACCAGCGAGCCGAGCACGTCGACCAGCTCGCTGTCGGCGAAGCCGCTGACCTCGGCTGCGGCGTCGAGCTCGAAGCCGCCGGCGAACACCGCCAGCTGGCGCCACAGCGTCCGCTCCCGGTCGCTCAGCAGGTCGTGACTCCAGTCGATGCACAGCTGCAACGTCTGCTGCCGCGACGGGGCGACGCGAGTGCCGGTGGTCAGCAACCGGTATCGGTCGGTGAGCCGAAGGAGGATCTGCTTCAGCGACAGCGCGCGCAGCCGGGCCGCGGCCAGTTCGATCGCCAACGGCAGGCCTTCGAGCCGCTGGCATATCTCCGCGACCATGCACTGGTTGTCCACGGTCAGACTGAACCCGGGAACCGCGGAGCGAGCCCGAGCTTCGAACATGACGACGCCCTCGTACCGGCCCAGACCCCGCAGCGACGCCGTTGTGTCCGGATCCGGAACTGTCAGTGGCGGAACCCGCAGCACCGCCTCCTCCCCGGCGGCCAGCGCCTCCCTACTGGTCGCCAGGATCCGCACCTCGGGGCATGCGCTCAGTACGGCCTTCGTGAGCTCGGCGACCTCCGTCACCAGGTGCTCGCAGTTGTCGAGAACGATCAACGCGCGCCGGTCGGCAAGGAAGTCGATGAGCAGTGGAAGTGGCGAGCGGGCCACTCGTTCCCGGAGCCCGAGCGCGGCGACCACCGTGTCCGCGAGCAGGTGCGGTTCGGCGAGTGCCCCGAGCTCGACGAGCCAGACCCCGTCCTCGAAGTCTTCCTGAAGGTTCGCCGCGACCCGCAGCGCGAGCCGGGTCTTACCGACACCACCCATCCCGGTCAGCGTCACCAGGTGCGACTCGGACAACAGCCGACGAACCTCCGCCAGCTCACGGCGACGGCCGACGAAATTGGTGAGTTCGTGCGGGAGGTTGCCCACCCGCACCCGCACTGCCGACTGCATAGGGACATCCCTTCGGTGTCGCGGCGCCACTACCCTGCGCAGCTGAGGGAGCAAGGGTATCTCTACCCGGATCCGAGTGGGCGGAACGCACCCTGATCGAAACTCGAACGGGCGAAAAACGTTCTGCCGGGAGTGATCCCATACGACACGACCGAGGACTCGGTCGGCGTATCATTCGCATGGTTGCCGAATCGCGGCAACGGTCTCGACGGGTGGGGAAGCACGATGGTCGAACGTCCTGAACAGCGTGGCGGCCGGTGGTCCGGGAACCGTGCACCCAAGCTTCTCGCAGCCTGCGTCCTCGTCACCGGGATCGCGCTGGGCAACATGGGAATGGGAGTCGCCGGGGCCGAAACCGATTCAGGTTCCTCGTCTCCCTCCGCGGTCGACCTGGAATGGGAGGCCTCGTGGGCGGCCTATCGGCTCGAGTCGAGCCAGGCCGACTGGGCACTGACGACCGTGACCGTCGACCTGCCCGTCACCATCGACGCGCCCGCCGATCGGGTGTTCCCGGCGTACTCGAACTTCAACAACAGCCTAGGACGCCACCCGTTCCTGAAGGGCATCCTCGACCGCCGCAGCTACACCGACGCCGACGTCTGGGAGTTCATCGCCCTCGAGGACATCCCGGCCGGCTCGGCATCGATTCCGGGTCGCACCGTCGGGCAGCAACGGACGTACGCCGCCGAACGCTGGTACACCACCGACACCTGGGATGCGCCCGGCGTGATCACCAACCAGAAGTTCACCTTCACCGAGAACGGCGGCGCGACCACTGTCGTCGAGCACCTGACGTTCAGGGCACCCGCAGTGCTGATCGACTACACCGTGCAGAACGGCGTGTCCTCTCACATCGAGAATCAGCAGGCCATGAAACGCGACATCGAGAACGGCACGCTCTAGGGGTACCCGGCCGTCACTGTTGGTGCCGGGCAGGCCGCAGCTGGCGTTCGAGCTGCACAAGGCACCGACACTTCAGTTCACTCTTCTCGCGTCTGCGTGTTCTTTCCGGTCGCGCCGCCGTTGCGAGCTTCGATGGCCTCGACGGACTTCTTGAACTGCTTCCCCAGAACGCGGGTGCCGAAGAATCCGAGCACCCCCGCGAGCAACCGTCCCCTGAGGTTCTTGCCATCGCGGACCACGACGGCGTCCACATCTGTCACACCCGAGGGCTGCTGGGTGAGCGTGTAGGTGTGGCCCGAGGCACCACCCCACAAATTGGAGTCGGTGGTCGTCATCACCACCCGATGGGGGTCGGTCCAGTCGTAGTGCAGGGTTTCCCAGATGCCGCTCGAACCCTCCGTGACATCAGCGTCGTGGGGGCCTTCGTGATGCACCTTGAGGTAGCCATCGGCACTGTTGCCGAAGAGTTCCTTTCGACCGGGCCCGAAGTCGGTGAGACCGGCCAGGAACTGCTCGGGCGTCGCGGTGGTCGTCTGGTGAAGATGAATCGTGGTCATGGCGCCTTCCTTGACACGTGGATGGTCCCCTCGGCCCTGAGGACCGAAGTCGGTGCACATCCAGAACACCACTCACGCGAGCGTCGCGGAAGGGGTTCCGTCGCCCCGATCCTGCCGGCCCCTGACTGGCTCTTCTCGCGGCCGCATCGCTTCGGGACCTAGGACCGGATCTTCAACGGCGACACACGATCGCTCTGAGCCGGAGCCGCCATCAGCAATCCACCAGACGTCTGAACTCACACGGCTGCAGTATCTTTCATCTGGTTTCTGATGTGTATCCGAGGAGCTCGCTCAGATACTGGTAACGCCAACCCAGGCGCTGGAACCGAGCTCAGGAGATGGTGAACAGTGGCCCGGTGATGGTCAGCCCCAGATCGCTGGTGTGAGCGAAGAATGCGAACAGCATCAATGCCGCGCCTGCCAACGCGATGTCCTTGTTGAACTGGATCATCTCCGTCTGTCTGGCCTGCGCGTCGGATTCGGACCAGAAGTTGTGCATCAGCGCCGCGGTCGGGACGAGGAAGGCGACCAACAGCAGAGCACCGAGGTCGGCCCAGACGCCGAACAGCACGCTCAATGCACCGACGACCAGGACCACGCCCGAGACCACGACGGAGAGCTGCGGGACGGGTACGCCCTTGCTCGCGGCGTACTGGGCCATGGCCTTGGATTGCGTCAGGTGGCCGAGAGCCGATGTCAGGAACAAGACCGAGAACAAGATTCGGCCGATGAGAACGAGGATGTCCATCGTCTACCTCCGCTGTGAGCTCTTGGTATTCGAACCATGGATTGACACTCCCTCAACAGCATTCTCCTGCATTTTGACCAGTCAGGTCACCGGATGGGTTGGGCTGACCCAGCAGCGGAGTTGGGAAAGAGACGATATATCGGAGAAGCACGCACCGAAGGGCCCGAACGCAGGGCAAATTGCCAGGAAACGGCAACCTGGCGTTCACCGTTCGATGGTCGAATGCCGGTATGGGCAAGAAGAAGGACGACGCCGACTCGAAAGAGGCCGCGGCACTGAGCGACATTGCGGCGGCGATCAAGAACGACTTTCCGCACCTGACCGACGATGACGTCGCCGCGATGATCGCCCGCGCCCGCGAGGACTTCTACAACCGGCCCATCCGCGACTTCATCCCACTGTTCGTTGAACGCCGGATCCGGGCCCAGCTCACCAACCAGAAGGAATAGGCCGGAAACGGAACTACGCAAGTCCCTCGAAATCCGCAGCGGCGACACTCGCGGAGCCCGACACGCGCCGGAAGTAGGAACAGAAGCAGTCCTATTGGCCAAGGTCACTGAGCTGAGTGAGACTTTCTCATGTTGCCGAAAGAAGAACAGCACCTGATCGACCTCTCGATCCGACGCCTCGCCGCCAAGTACCCGAACAAATCCCTCTCCGAAGTCAGCGATGCCGTCATCCGCGCCCGAATCCGCTTCGACGGCAAACCCATCCGCGATTTCGTGCCTCTGCTCGTCGAGCGTCACGCCGACAAACAACTCCGCATCGCCCGGCCTACAACCTGAACGACCACACCGGGTGCCGATCACCGGTGACGCCGACAGGATTCGGGTTGCGGGTGGATCGCACGCGCCTGGTCGGGTTGACTTTCCTATATGTCCAAGGTGGCCGCAGCTGCGGCCTGCATCACCGCCGTCATCACGGTGGCCGGGTGTGACAGCGGGATCGACTCGCGTGTCGGCTCGCCACCCGTCGCCGTGTCATCGGCGAAACCCGACACCTGGTTCGCCGCCGAGTTCATTCAGACGATGATCGGCATGGAACTCTCCTCCTCCGACGACCCGGCGGCGGAAGTGTCCGCGGCCGTCGCGCTCGCCGACGCCGACTGCCACTTCTTCGCCATCAACGACCTCTCCTCCACCCACAGCCCGCAGCAGAATGCGACACGCCTCGATGGCCTGGTCCGCGACCTGCGGGCGAGATATCCGGCAGCCGACGCCCAGATCCGGCAGGGACTGATCCAGCAAGCCGAATTCGCCTGCCCCAACTACGTCGACGTGCTCGTCGTCTACGACACGTGGGCCGCCACCCGATGACCCCACATCTCACGACAGCGAAGCTCGACAGCGGCCGTGCACGGAGCGCGGATGGGCCGCGGATCGTTCCGTGCCAGCCCGAACGGTCGAATTCGGCAGATTCTCGGCCTGGTTGTCGTGCGATCATGTTGAGGTGAGTGCTGGGGCTACTGCCGCGGCCTGGGCCGAGCAGCAGATCGCTTCTGTGCGCGACGATCCGGCTGGCCGGATCGCGCTCATGCAGCGCTGCTACTTCGGCCCGTACGGCAAGGCCCCGCGGCATCTCCCGTTCCAGCGGGCGGCGATGTCGTTCATGCGATGGCAACTCCGGCGAGGTCTGCTCCAACCACTGTCCAGCGACCATCCCGGTAGTCCATGGTGGCGTGCGGTGAACGAGCGCATCCTTCGTGACGGGTGTGAGGCGGTGGCCCTGAGCGGGGACTTCACCGGGCCGACCTCCTCGCAGACGGTCGACTTCTGGATGTCCTTCGCCGACTACCCGACCGCTCGGTCCTGGTATCGAGCGCACAACGGGAGCGTGGTCGCCGCCTACCTCGAGCACCGCGACGAGGCGGCGGCCGAGAACGAGGCCGAGCGCTTCTTCATGAACGTCGTGCTCTGCCGTGTCCTGTTCAGCCACGCCCTCGTCGCGGCCCCCCGACTCTCGCTCGGATGGCTACGCCCTCTCGCCCCGTTCCTGGGTGACCCGAGATTGGGCATGACCGGGATTTTCCTACAGCTGTCTCGCGTGCTTCCGGACCAGTACCCGCTCGCCGAGGGGGTTCGGTCCTACCTCGATGCCGAGCTCGGATTCGGCCGACTACTGGACTACGGGGTGATCATCCCCAGGCTGCAGCAGCTCTATGAGTGGTCATCGCACGAGCTCGCCGCGCCTGGCCTGCGCGACTGCATCCGCGACGGAGCCCTGACCTACGCATGGCCATTCGAGGACCGCGACGTCTGGCGGCCTCCGAAGTCATTCACCGTCCAGATGACGCAACGGGCGCTCCGACCAGAACGACGCGCCTGAGCGACCACAGCATCGGCGCCCACACGGACGGGCCATCGACCGACCGATCCCGCTTCCACCATTTCTGTTGTGGCGCGGGTTGATCGGGCACACGCTGCTCCGCTTCCCAGTGGCCCCGGTTGCGATCGACGCGCCGGCGCTCGCTCCAGTCCCATCACATCCCCGCGACCCTGACCAGAGGCTTTCCATACCCTCCGATCAGGGTCCGGAGACCGTCGTTCTCTTCCTCGAAGGTCCCCCGCGACCCGAGATGATGCGTCGATCACGTCGACAGTCCCGTACAGTCGGGGGATCAGGACCCTTCAGGTCCTCAATTGAGGGTGGCAGCATGGCCGACAAATCGCCTCGCAGTTCCATGTCCAAGAAATCCGGCAAGTCGCTGAAGGAAAAGCGCGCCGACAAGAAGGCCGGGTTGAGCACCAAGGCCGATTCCGAGATCGTCGCGAACGTCAAGAAGCGCTGACGCACCCCAGCCCCTCATCCCCAAACCTGCAGGAGCACAATCACATATGCTTGATCTCGGCGTCCTGGCGCATTCTCGGAAGAAGAATGAGCGACGCCTGCCGATCCATCCGCGTCACTTCCACCGGATCGACGACGATCTGCGCGCGCACATCTTTCTCGAGCCCGGGTACGGTGAGCCGTTCGGCGTTTCCGATACCGATCTGGAACCACTGGTGGCGGGCTTCCGCTCCCGGGACCGGTTGATCGCCGAGTGCGACGTGATCGCTCTCCCCAAACTTCAGGCGAGCGACCTGGCGGAACTTCGTGAGGGTCAAACGGTGTGGGGCTGGCCGCATTGCGTCCAGGACACCGAAGTGACGCAACTGGCCGTCGACCGGCGCCTGACGCTCATCGCCTTCGAGGCGATGAACCACTGGCGCAGCGACGGAGGGTTCGGGCTACACGTGTTCCACAAGAACAACGAGCTCGCCGGATATTGCTCGGTGATACACGGTCTGCAGATCATCGGCTCCACGGGTCACTACGGCCGTCGGCTGCGCGCGGTCGTCATCGGGTTCGGTGCGACTGCCCGAGGTGCCGTCACAGCGCTGAACGCACATGGCATCGACGACGTTCGGGTGCTCACCAATCGTGAAGTGGCCGCGGTCGGTTCGCCGATCCACTCGGCACGGATCGTCCGATTCGTGCACGATGCCGCCGATCCGCATCGGAGCTACGTGCTTTCCGAGGAGGGACGCGTGCCTCTGGCGCCCTATCTCGCGGAGAACGACATCGTCGTCAACTGCGTGCTGCAGGACACCGCCGAACCACTGACGTTCCTGGTCGAGGAAGACCTGGAGGCGTTCACGTCGGGCAGCCTGATCGTCGATGTGTCGTGTGATGCCGGCATGGGTTTCAGCTGGGCGCGGCCCACCTCGTTCACCGACCCGAGCTTCGTGGTCGGCAACAACGTGCACTACTACGCCGTCGACCACAGCCCGTCCTATCTGTGGAATGCCGCGACCTGGGAAATCAGTGAAGCCCTGCTCCCCCACTTACGGACGGTCCTGTCCGGCCCGGAAGCCTGGGCCGACGACCAGGTCATTGCGCGCGCGATCGAGATCCGCGACGGGGTGATCCGGAATCCGGCCATCACCGGGTTCCAGCAGCGCGCCGCCGACTATCCCCACGCGGTGGTTGCGGACGCTGCGAGTTCGTCGGGTCCATGATCCTGAGCCGTGTGGTTCGGTGGGATATTGCCCAGTGGCGCAGGAAGATCCGGCCGGTTCGGGTGGGGCCTCGGCCGGAACGACTGTTGATGCGCTGCACGCGACCTTGCAGAATGGGGGCGTGCAGCAACGCGTTGGTCGGTTGACGACGGCCGACGGCAACGGCTTGGCGTACGCCACGATCGGCGACGGCCGGCCGCTCGTCTACGTCTCCGGCTGGCCTGAGCGCGGGCAGGGGAACGGGACACCGATCGTTGGTCAGTACGTCTCGGGATCCCAGAAATAGAGCCGACTCGCACCTACGCTGATCAAGAACCCCGACGGCGGGTTGAGTTGCCTAGCGGAGCGATCCAGAAACAAACCGACTGAACGGTTAGTGGGTAGGCTGCGGATAACTCGGAGACCACAACCGCGGCCGTGCCATGTGCCGCGACGCTACTACCCCACGTCCGAATCCATTCCTCTGCTGGCCCTCACCGCAGAACCGGCAACCGGCTGTGCGTGTGACACAGCTTCGAGCCGCTGGTGGTGCAATCTCGACCGACGAGGGCAACGTGCCTTGCTGAGAGCCCCGCCCGTCGCGGGAGAAAGCACCTGTGTGTCCTCTCCGTGCTGGGCGAGGCAGCTGACAGCCCGACTCCGCGCGGCAGGGAGCATGCGACCGCGAGCGCGGCGAATGCACCAACCCGGACGACACTCGCTCGATGCCACGCCACGTAGGGTGGCAGAACCGATGAAATCGGTCGCCCGAGTAACCGCGATGCGCGGGGACGCCGGTGGGAGACGGTGTGCCGTCATCACTGGTCACTCGTGTGGGGGCTGGTCGGGACGTTCGTGAAAGATGTCGGTTTCGTTGAACTGAGAGGGACTTGAATCGGTGGCTAGGCAGGAGCGGGCGATCGCGACTCGGCAGCAGATCATCCGTGCGGCCGCCGAGTGCTTCGATATCACGGGGTACGAACGCACGACCCTGTCCGACATCGTCGATCAGTCCGGCGTCACCAAAGGCGCCGTGTACTTCCACTTCAGATCCAAGGACGATCTCGGAACCGTCGTCATCGACGAGCAGCACGCAATCTCGATGGCCGCGGTAGCCCAGATCCGCACCACCGGCGCGCCAGCCCTCGAGCAATTGGTCATGCAGGCGTACGAGATGGGGCGTCAGATGATCGACGATCCCGTGGTGCGAGCGGGCATCCGACTCACCCTCGAGCTCAGCGCCGCGGATGGCCCTCCGAAGCCCTACCTCGACTGGATCTCCGGCCTCGATCACATCTTCCGTGATGCGGCCGCCGAGGGCGACCTCGCCGACACGATGGACCCAGCGCATCTCGCGCGGTATTTCGTGGCGGCATTCACAGGGGTGCAATTGGTGTCGAACGTCCTCACCCAGCGCCACGACCTCGAACTGCGAATCGCGCAGATGCTCGAGGTTTTTCTCCCTTCGATCATGGCCCCGCGGCGTCGGCGGCGAGCCGAGAGCTACTTGGGTGCGAGGTGGACTCCCCCGCAGACGTGATCCGAACATGCACCTCACTGACTGCGAGTACCAACTGGTCGCTCCACACACCGAGGGTGTGCGAGAGACGTTGGGTGAGCCGACGTTCGACGCCCTTGGCAGGCACCGCGATCACCTCGCGCGCGAAGGGACCGGGCCGCGAGCACGGCGCTGATCTGGTACGCACCCCGAATCGGGTGGCAGTATGGGATTCCAGAACCTGCCGTGAGGTGAGTGCCGTGCCGTATCCCCGAGGACGTCCTACGCGCGACGGATCGGCCTGACCGATGGCCGGAAGCGATCCGTTCGCGACTCAGCGTGGGGTGAACCCGTCGGTGGTGTCGGAGCTCGATGCCGCCGGGTTCACCGATGCGAGCGAGATCGGACGCGGCGGTTTCGGTGTCGTGTACCGCTGCACGCAGGCACCGCTGGACCGCACCGTGGCGGTGAAGGTGCTCACCGCCGATCTCGACGAGGAGAACCTCACCCGGTTCCTCCGGGAGCAGCGTGCGATGGGTCGACTGACCGGGCACCCCAACATCGTCAACGTCCTGCAGGTCGGCAGCACGGAGAGCGACCGGCCCTACATCGTGATGCCCTATTGCGCGCAGCGTTCGCTGGACGTGCGGATCCGAGACTCCGGACCCCTGCCGCTCGAGCAGACACTGCAGTTCGGGGTGAAGCTCGCCGGTGCGGTGGAGTCCGCGCACCGGCTCGGCATCCTGCATCGCGACGTCAAACCGGCGAACGTGCTGCTCACCGACTACGGCGAACCTGCCCTGACCGACTTCGGCATCGCACACGTCTCCGGCGGGTTCGAGACCGCCATCGGCACGTTCACCGCGACGCCGGCCTTCACCGCGCCCGAAGTTCTCGATGGCGGATCGCCCAGTCCCGCCGCGGACGTGTACGGACTCGGCTCGACGCTGTTCTGCGCGCTCACCGGCCACGCGGCCTTCGAGCGTCGCAGTGGAGAGCAGGTCGTCGCGCAGTTCCTGCGCATCACCACCCAACCCGTCCCGGACCTACGCGAACTGAACATTCCCGACGACGTCGCGGCCACCATCGAGCGCGCCATGTCCACCGACCCGGACGCCCGCCACACCGCCGCACAGCTCGGCGACGCACTGCGTGAAATCGAGTTCCGCCACGGTCTTCCCGTCGACGAGATGGCCCTGATGACGTCCACGCCGTCGCTGAGGCGGAGTGATCGTCGACCTCCGAACGGTGGCGGGCGCTCGCCGACGGTCACCTCCACGCGCAACAAGAAGGGGAACCTGCCCGCGGAGCTGACGAGTTTCGTCAACCGTCGCAACGAACTGGCGGAGTCCAAGGAGCTGATGTCGAGTTCCCGGCTGGTGACGCTCACCGGAATCGGTGGCGTCGGCAAGACCCGCCTCGCGCTGCGGATCGCGTCGAGCACCCAACGCGCCTTCGCCGACGGGGCGTGGCTGGTCGAGCTGGGCGACCTCCACGACGGGTCACTGCTGGTGAGCCTGGTGGCCTCGGCCCTCGGGCTCAAGTCCTTCTCGATCCAGCCGCTGCAGACGGTCCTCGCGGAGTTTCTCGAGTCGCGCCAGACCCTGCTGGTGCTCGACAACTGCGAGCAGGTGATCGACGCGGTGGCGGACCTGACCGGGACGCTCCTGCAACAGTGCCCCGACCTGCGGATTCTCGCCACCAGCCGGGAGTCGCTCGGCATCAGCGGGGAGAAGACGCTTCGCGTCCCGCCGATGACCGCGCCCGAGCCCGACCGCTCACTCGATCTCGGGGGTCTGCCCAGCTACGACGCGGTGACGCTGTTCACCGAACGCGCCGTCGCGGCACTGCCGGGATTCGAGCTCACCGAGGACAACATGGCCGCCGTAGCCGGGATCTGCCACCGGCTCGAGGGCCTACCGCTGCCGATCGAACTGGCGGCCGGACGACTGCAGGCACTGTCGCCCGAGCAGATCCTGCAGCGTCTCACCGACCGCTACACCCTGTTGAGCCGCGGCAAGCGCGCCGCCCCGTCGCGACAGCAGACGTTGCGACTGTGCATCGACTGGAGTCACGACCTGTGCACCCCAGAAGAGCAGAAGCTGTGGGCTCGGCTGTCGGTCTTCGCGGGCAGCTTCGAACTCACGGCGGTCGAGCACGTGTGCGGCGCCGACCTGACACCGGACGCGCTGCTCGACCTGATTGCGTCGCTGGTGGAGAAGTCGATCCTGCTGCGCGAGGAATCGGCGACCGCAGGGAGGTACCGCCTCCTCGAGACCCTCCGCGAGTACGGTCTCGAGAAGCTCGAGGAGTCCGGCGAGGTCGCGCGGATGCGGCGACGCCACCGGGACTGGTACGAGCGCCTGGCGCTGCAGGCCGAGGCCGACTGGATAGGACCGCGCCAGCTGGACTGGATCGCCCGCCTGAAACTGGACCAGCAGAACATCCGCGAGGCGTTGGACGCCAGCATCGCGGAGCCGGACGACGTGGCGGTCGGCCTGCGCATCACGGCGGCTCTGTACGCCTTCTGGCTCGCCACCGGACAGCTCAACGAGGGCGCCCGCTGGACCGAACGGATGTTGGTCGAAGGTGTTCCGCGGGGCGCGGATTGGGTGCGGGCCGTGAGCCTCGGCGGGGTACTCAACGGTTTTCAGGGTGATGTCGAGACCGGCGCCGAGCGGGTCGAATGGGCACGCGCCGCAGCGGCGGACACCGGCGACCCGGACGCCGACGCGACCGTGCTGTACGCGGCCGGAAACCTCGCGTTGATGTCCAACGATCTGCCCACCGCGGCAGCACATTTCGATGCGTCCCTGGAGACCTGTCCGCCCGAGGACCTCCTGCTACGGGTCGTCACGCTGACCGGCGTCGAGGTCGCCCACGGGCTGCTCGGACACGCGGCGAAGGCTGCCGACTGCCTCGAGCAGGTACTGGCCATCACCGAGCCTCGCGGCGAGCTCGTGTTCCGAGCCTGGGCACTGCGCACACTCGGGTTGACGGTGTGGTCGACCGAGCCGGCGCGAGCGGTCGCTCTGATCGAACAGGCCGTGCAACTGTTCCGATCCGTCGACGACTCGTTCGGCTCCGCGCCGTGCATCGAATGCCTGGCCTGGATCGCCGCGGACGGCGACGACTTCCCGCGGGCGGCGGTGCTACTGGGCTCCGCGCAGGCCATGCGGCGGACGGGGGGCGTGCCGAACATCGCGCTCCCGACCCTGCGCGAATTCCACGACGAATGCGAGCAACGGACACGTCGCGCGCTCGGCCCGAAGTCCTTCGACGCGAACTACCGCAAGGGAGCATCCGCGAGCTTCGGCGAGGCCGTGGCGTACGTGCTGGCCGAGACCGCCGAGCCTGCCCGGCCGGCTGCCAAGGACAAGACCAAGCCGACGTTGACCCGACGCGAGCAACAGGTCGCGGACCTCGTCGCCGAGGGCCTGACCAACAGCGCCATCGCCGCCCGACTCGTGATCTCGCAACGAACCGCCGAGGGACACGTCGAGCACATTCTCGCGAAGCTGGGATTCACCTCCCGAACACAGATCGCCGCGTGGGTCGTCGAACACAACCGGGGCTGACCGCACGACCCACTCGGGCGGGTCCTGGCGGACTGAACTTGACGGCGCAAGGCCGGTTCCCGCAGCGGAACCGGCCTTGCGACACTGACGAGTCGGATCAGGACTGGAAGAGGGACCCGAGCGATCCGAGATCCACCGAGCCGGCACCCGGATCGACGGGATCGACCGGATCCACCGGGTCGACCGGTCCACCCGCGCCGATGGTGACGGTCGCCAGGGCCTGGCCGCCTGCGTTCACCGGTACGTCGTTGGCCGGCCGCTTGCCGTCCTTCGGAGTGCAGAAGGTCGGTGCGTTCTGTTCCGACCCGAGCGCGAACGCCCGTGCCAGGAAGGTGTCGTAGTTCGTCTCGCTGTTGTAGTTCGCGGCGTCGCCCGACACGCGCACCTTCGGGGTGACGACGCCCTCGGCAAGGGCCTTGACGGTGACCTCGACGGCGGGCAGCTGGAACTTCGTGGAGCCGTCGGCGGTCGGGTTGCCGTCCATGTCGGTCTTCGTCTTCTCGACCGCGATGCCACCGGGGGTGTTGAGGCTGGACTTCGGGCCGTTGCCGACCGTCTCGTTGTCGCCGGACAGGCGCAGGATGGTGCCGGCCGCGTCGGGCTCGCCCGCTTCGTTGACGCGGATGACCGACGGTGCGACACCGACCAGGCCCTTGCTCGTGCCCGCCACGACCGTGGCGCCGACGAACTCGGTGTTCTCCGGGATCTCCCAGTCGATCTTGAGTCGCTGGATGTCGGTGGTGGTGGCGATGGACTCCTTGTCGGGCAGCGAACTGACCGTCGGCTGCAGCGTGTAGCTGAACAACAAAGATCCAGTTCACGACACAAAAGTGGCTTGCCATTAGCTGAACTAATAAAACCTGTTCTATACAGGCTCTTTGTGATTCACTGGCGCAACGTTTACTCGGTGGGCGTGGTCGGCGATGGACTGCGCGCCGCCAGACGAGCACATTGATTGCCACCGCCGGGCGAAGCGTCTTCCTGGAACTCGGCAGAGCAGCTAGCGCTCGCGGCCTACGCTGGTCTACAGAAGGGTCGGGGCGGATCCCACGTTGGAGGCCACGCCATGCGCCGCACAGCGATTCACCTACTCATCGCCGGCGCCGTTGCATCGGCAACCACACTGATGCCGTTCCTCGGCTCCCCGGCGGCAGCGGCGAACCTGCCGCCCGGCCCAGCGGCTTCGACCACGCCGTTTCAGATCCCGGCCACGTTCCTCTCCGGTTGCGGGGTCGGATTCAGGTGCTACTTGCCGCCGCTGGTGACACTGACCCCCACCGCAACGACGGGAGCGCCGGGCGAAGTGACCTTTCAGCTAGCCCGTCCAACCACGTACCAGATCGACACGTACGACTGCATTGGCATGACCATGTACTGGCGAAACCTGACGACCGGCGCCACTGGCACAACCCAGGTCCTCCGCGTCCCGATCGACTACAGCCGCACAACGCCGCAGGACTTCTGCGCGTACACCCCTTCGACGGTGGAAACCGGCAGCGGCATCGTCACCGCGACCGCCGACGCGCGGACCGCCGATCACCGCCCCGTCAGCCCGGGCGTCGTGGTCCTCCACGTCCCCTGAACCGCAGACTCGACAGGCATTCGAGATGACGTCGAAGTGCTCGACTCCGTGACAGGCAAGCCCCGTAGCGTGACGTCTCATGACGTCGGAATCGGCACCTGCACGTGAAGTGATCGCCAATTTCTCTCAGTGGAGCGCTGATGCGCGCTTCACCGCCCTGCGTTCGTTGGTTCCCGGCGATGACGACGGATCGGTGCTGGCTCCGTTTCTGCTCGGTGTTGCAGCGGATGTGTCAGAGGACGACCTGGTGAGAATCGAGGCGGTGAGGGTCTTCGAGATCCTTCTGGTCGACGACGACTCTCTCGCCGAGGGCTGCCGCAGGGCGCTGATCCACCTGGCCCGAACGGACGACGACTGGGATGTCCGCAACGCAGCCGGCTGCGCGGTGTTCGGCCTACCCGGCGCCGAGCGCGAACTCGAGACGATGCGCTCGGTAATCGCCACGGAACAAGAAGAATTCGTCCGCGACAATGTCGAAGCCGCGCTCAAGACGTTCCTCCGACGCCGCGACTCCGCGTAGTTCCGTCCACCGGACACGTGGAGGTCACCAACATCGAAAGGACGGAAGCGGCAGGAAATCCCGGAGGGTTCAATCCGCATGCATGGGGAAGGGGACCCGCAAACGCGGGCCCCCTTCCCCATGCATGCGGATTCTTCTGCCGGCCCCTAGACGCCGGACAACTCCACATCCGGATCCCGTTCGGGTGTCGGTCGAGGAACTGTCGGCCACAGTGCCTTGTCGCCGAGTAGGCGCATGATCGCCGGAACGAGCAGGGGTCGAACAATGAAGGTATCGAGCAGGATTCCGATGGCCATCGCCAATCCGAACTGGAACAGTTCCCGGATCGGTTGGGTGGTCAACACGGCGAAGGTGGCCGCCAGGATGACACCCGCGGAGGAAATCACCCCACCGGTCCGGGTGAGTGCAACCCGCAACGCTTCCCGTGGTGGATGTGCCGAAAGTTCTTGCCGGTAGCGGCTCATCAGGAAGATGGTGTAGTCGACACCCAGAGCGACCAGGAACACGAACACGTAGACCGCGACTCGATTCCCGATTCCGGCGTCGCCCAGCACCGTGACGGTGATGAAGGTCGTGAGCCCGAGCGTCGCAGTGAACGACAGTACGAGAGTTCCGACCAGATACAGGGGTGCGAGAGCCGATCGCAGCAGCAGCGCCAGCACTGCGGCCACGATCAGGAGCACCAGCGCGGCGACCACCCAGTTGTCGCGATCGAGCGCCGAACGGATGTCGGCAGCGTGAGCGCTTTCGCCACCGACGAGGACCCGCGCACCGTCGATCCCAGCGGTGTCTGCGGCGGATTGCGCGACGGACGCCAGGGTTTCGATACGGTCCAGAGCAGCGGGACTGTAGGGGTTGTCGGTGAAGGTGACCTCGAATGCTGCCGTCGCCCCGTCGGCGCTGACCGTGGGACTCTCGCTCAACCGGGCGACCCCGTCCACGTCCGCCAGTTGACGGGTGATCTCGTTCCAGTCGGGCGACGGTGTCCCGGCCGGTGCGGTGACGTAGACGGTCGACGGCGCGATCTCGCCGGCGCCGAACGCATCGGCGATCATGTTCTGGCCGGTCTCGGACTGGGTGTCGATCCGGAATCCGCTGATGAAGTCGAAGCTCTCGCGATAGCCCGCCAGTCCCGCGGTCATCACGAGCAGACCGAGCAGTGTGGAGACCAGCACCGCTTTCGGCGATCGGTCGACCAGGTTCGCGATCCGTTCCCAGACCTTGCCTCCCACACGACCCGATGCCGCTTGGGTTGTGGACGGCCAGAAGAGTTTTCCCCCGAAGAGCAGCATGAGCGCGGGGGTGAAGGTGAAGGCGACCAGTCCCATCGAGGCGACACCCAACGCGAGATACGGTCCGAACCCGCGCAATGCCGGAGAGATTGCCACCAGCAGAGCCAGCATGGCCAGGACGATCGTCGACACACTCGACAGGATCGATTCGGAGACTCCCCGCAGAGCCCGCATCATCGCGGCCGATCGCTCCGATTCCGCGGCGAGTGCCTCACGGTAGCGGGCGATGACGATCAGCGCGTAGTCGGTGCCGACACCGAACAGAAGCACGGTCATGATCGATGCGGTCTGCGAACTGATGTCGAACCAGCCCGCATCGGCCATCATCGCGCCCACCGTTTCGGCGAGCCGCATCGCGACGCCGACACCGGCCAGCGCCACGACCACGAGGACGGGCGATCGATAGATCACCATCAGGATGATCGCGACCAGCAGGATTGTTCCGAGGAGCAGGATCTTGTCGCCGCTGCGGAACACCTCCACCGTGTCGGTGGCGATCCCGGCTGGTCCGGTGACAGCGGCATCGGCCGGTCCTGCGGCCTCGCCCACCAGATCGCGAAGGGTGCCGACCGTGTCCTGGAACGACTCGTCTGTCGGGTTGCCTGTCAGCGAGACGACGACCATCTCGCTGGCGCCGTCGGTGGTGCGCAGGCTGCCGTCGCCATGACTGTCGGCGGTGACCACCGCGGCGATCGACGGGTTGTCGGCTTTCGCGCCGTTGATGCTCGCGGCGATCCGGTCCACTGCCGCCGAGGTCTCGGAACTGTCGGCGCCGTGAACGACGACGATCGCGGGAGTTCCCTCACTTCTCGGGAACTCGCGGGCCGCCAACTCGGCGGCGTGTACGGATTCCGACGAAGCGGGCGGATCGTTTGCCCCCGCGTTGTTTTCGACCTCCTCCAAGGTGGGTGCCACACTTGCGAGTGCACCCACGAGGACGATCCACAGCAGAACGAGGATGCCGGCCCGACGGCGGGACCCGAAGAGGGTTTTCATGAAGCGTGATGTCATGTCGTTGCGTCCAATCCCGACCGGAATGCGTTCATCGCACCGGCGTCGGATAGCGGGCCGGGAAGTCGGAGTGACGGTCCGCCCCCGGAACGAAGCGCCCGGTGCGATCACCCCACACCTCGAATGCGATCGTGGCGAACGGTGGCAGTGAGGACACCAACGCGAGCAACAAGGTCCGCAGGCGCCAGCCCAGTCGGACGTACATTGCGATCGAGAGCACAACGAACGTCACGAACACCGCCCCGTGCAGGGGTCCGAAGATGCGGACGCCGAGGTCGGTGCTCTTCGCGATCCACTTGAAGTACATGCCGATCAGCAACCCGAGCCAGGTCGCTGCTTCCAGCGACGCAACAACACGGAAGGCGCGCACCAGCATTCGAGCGTTCGAAGGCTCCCCTCGTCGCATCTGCCGTTCGCTCATGCGATCCCCGCCATGTTTCCTGGGGTGCTTGCTTTTTCGGCCACATCGGCCTTGGTCAGCCGTCGGTGACAAGGACCCGCCAGAGCGTGCCCGAATGCGCAATTGACAAGTGTCTTCACGCCTTCCATCCGACCGAAATCCGGGCTCCGGCACATCGGAAGAACGGTCGGATTCATCTACGACTTTGGATAGAGGCAGCGCGGAAACTGCCTGTCGGAGCCGTCCTGAACCGGCCGCGACGACCGCCCGGTCACCTCCGATGATGGAGGTTGCTCTCCGACCACCCGCTGGTGGCTGGACTAGTCGATGCCGCCGCCGATGATCCCCCGCGCGCGTGCCTGCGCGACCGCCGCGGTCCGCGATCGCACACCCAGTTTTCCGAACACGTTCGTCAGATGCGTCTTCACCGTGCCTTCGCTGAGGAACATCCGGCGAGCGATCTCCCGGTTGGAATATCCGACCGCCACCGCCTCCAACACCTGAACCTCGCGCGGGGTGAGTGCCACCCCGGGATCACGCATCTGCGCCATCAGTTTCGAGGCCACCGCGGGAGACAACGCGCTCGCACCCCCCGCTGCCGCCACGATCGCCGTGAACAGTTCGGCCGGCGCGGTGTCCTTGAGCAGGTAGCCACTGGCACCGGCTTCGATCGCACGCAGAATCTCGGCGTCGGTGTCGTAGTTCGTCACCACCAGGACACGTGGTGCATTCGGCAGCGACCGGATCTGACTGGTCGCTTCCACACCGGTCAACCCGGCCCCGAACCTCAGATCCATGAGTACGAGATCGATCGCCCCATCACGGCACAACGCAACAGCCTCTTCGCCGGTGGCGGCCTCGGCGACGATCGTGATCTCCGCTGAGTGCCGTTCGAGCAAGGCCCGCAACCCTGCACGCACGATCGCATGGTCGTCGGCAAGCACCAGCCGGATCATCTGTGCTCCTCCTGTTGCGCGAGCGGAAAAGTCACAGATACGGCGGTGTGCCCGGGTTCGGATTCGATGGACCACCGCCCACTGAGCTGCTCGACACGGGTGCGCATGGCGTTGAGTCCGAAGTTGTGTGCGGCGGGATCGTCCAGGATCGCGGCATCGAAACCATGCCCGTCGTCGACCACGTCCAGATGTACTTCGTCGGTCCCATAGGTGAGGGTGACGACGGCGTGGCGAGCACCGGCGTGGCGCACGACGTTCGACACCGCCCCCTGAGCCAAGCGCACGAGAGCTGACGCCACCGGCATCGGCAGGGACACCGCCTGCCCCTCCACGAGGAGACGAACATCGCAGCTCCCGGCTGCCGCTCGCTCACACACCCTGTTCAGCGCGTCGACAAGCGAGCTTCCCGCCAGGTCCGACGGCGAGAGCGCTGCGATGAGACGCCGGGCGTCCGCCAACCCCGCCGACGCAGTTCGCCGAGCCATCACGACCTTGTCCGCCGCGCCGGGGGGCAAGTCTTCGGCCTCGGCAGCGTGCAGCAGCATCTGAATGCTGCTCAGGCCCTGCGCAACGGTGTCGTGAATCTCTCGGGCCAGCCGCTCCCGTTCCGCCAGTTCGCCCGCGGAGCGCTCCTTCTCCGCCAACTCCGCACGGGTGCGATGCAGTTCCTCGATCAGTTGCTGTCGTCGTTCCGTTTCGTGGAACAAGACGCGGAACCCGAGCCCGACAACGACACCGACAACAGCACCGAGCAGCGACCCGACCACCGCCCCACCCCAGCGGCCGTCGACGTGGACCCCGATCACCACGTTGACGATCGTGATCGCGGTCACCGCTGCCAGCGCCGGGATCAACGGCATCTCGGTCATGAACAGCAGAATGAGCCCGAACGACACATACGCTGCGTCGGCACCCAGGAGTGCCATCGCCACCCAGACCGCACACAACGAACCCAGCCAGGCGAATCGCGCGACCGGAGCACGCCGTGAGGCACCCACTATGTGAACAACGACGAACACGGCCGTCAACGCGCCAATCCACCCGGCATAGGGCTCGGAGAGCAGCACTGCCCGCAACAGCACGATCAGCGCCAGAACCAGGACGAGAACGTGCAGGCCTAGACGAAGGCGCGCGTCTCGCGTGAACGCGTAGTCATCAACCATCACCACACAAGGTAGCTGCAGCCGTGTTCACTCGTTCGTGATCGCAACGGTGGACGAAGGAAATCAGCGCCCTCGGGCCGTGGGCTGAGGATGACTGGTCAGCGAACGAATGCGATGCCGACGCTGGGACCACCGCCCGGGAGTTCGACCAGCGGGCTGCTCAGCCACTTCTGCGGAGTCACGTCGTAGGTGAACCGTTGGAAGATCGGGTTCTCGACCGGGCGCATATTGATCACGATGGAGTCAGGGCCTTGTCCGGGGATGACGTAGAAGTGGTCGGGGGCGACGGCACCGATGGTGACGAACTTCGCCGCCGGCGTGTCCAGTGCGTCGATCTCGTAGACGCGCCGGTACTCGGTTGCGTAGATCGCGCCCATTTTCGATGCCGAGACGACCACGACCTCGCCGGCCTCGTAGATCGGGAATCCCGCATTGCGGGCGGCGACGAGGGCCTCGACGGTCAGACCCTCGGGGGCGCCGATGCTGCCGTCGGACGATGCGCTCGACGCGGCCACGGTGATCGGCCCAAGCGGATTCGGGTTCGGTGTTGCGGATGCGGGTGCCGCCGCGCCTGCGACCACTGCCGCGGAAAGGGCTGTCGCAGTGAGTAGTTGATTCAACTTGCCTGCATTCATGGAGATCCCCCGGGATCGTTGTGCGTCAGCTCTGGACCGGATTCAGTACCCAGAGTCGTGGAACGTATGCGTTGAGCGATGTCAGATCGTGCCGGTTGCCGGCGGGATCGAGCGCAACTCCTCTACAGCCGCACACAGCCCCCTAGAGTCCCCTGAGCCCGAGCAGTCGACTCGCCAGGCCAGGCGGTCGATCCCCTCGCCCCCTCAGTCGATCTACGAGCTCAGGCGTGTGGGGCGGGAACGAGTCGAGGATCTCGGCGGCTCCGAAAGCGATGGATTCGCCTCGTTTCGCGCGATCTCGAGCATCCGCCCAGCCCGTGACGAGGAGGTACCACCCCGCAACCACTGGCGGGTCCGAAACCAAGACCGCTTCGATCTCCGCGACACCGTCGCTGACCGAGGCGACATCCTCGACCGTCCGTGATACCACGACGATCTTCGTCGATGGATCGCTGTTCCACACCGTCGCGTTGGCCCACCGCGTGTAAAGCTCGGTCTCCCTGCGTTCTCGGGCATCTTGCCGCCACCAGAATGCGAGAAGCCCCGCCACGATCAGCACAGTGGAGCCCCAGAGAACGAACTCGAACACGACCACATCCTAGGGATTGACACGCGCCATCAGGCGGTCCGGGCAGCGACATCTGCGGGTGACGCTTCGCGAGGGTGCGCGACGGCTGGATCATCGACCGATCGGCACCGCACAATCCGCTACGCCAC
This sequence comes from Rhodococcus sp. Q, assembly GCF_005503035.1. Taxonomy (NCBI): domain Bacteria; kingdom Bacillati; phylum Actinomycetota; class Actinomycetes; order Mycobacteriales; family Nocardiaceae; genus Rhodococcus; species Rhodococcus sp. Q. Next base: position 73,232 of record NZ_SCOY01000003.1, on the reverse strand, counting down.
GCTCACACGTCACGGCACCTGCAGACGCGTCGGATCGATCGGGCGATGAGGGCGATCGGGTTCCATGCGCAGCTCGACGGCGCCCGGGCCCGGGTGGATCTCGGCGAACATCACCTGTGTGGGCGCCGACGGGATCATCAGACCCGCCACGCGACCGTGCTCGACACCGTGAGCACCGGTGTCCAGATTGCGCCAATGAACGCTCACCCCGACACTGCAGTGCGCGGTGGTACCGGAGATCCCGAAGAACCCGCCGGTCACCTGGATCGATGCTGTCCCGGGACCACGGGGCGAGGTCAACAATGCGACGTGCCCGCCGCACAGCGGCCCATCCGCGACGGTGTAGAGGGGCCCGGACCACACCGCGGGAGACATGGGTTGCGCGTCCGCGATGGCCGGGAGCGCTCCGGCGAGCAAGCAGCCCAGCGCGATCGCTGGTGGGCGGATCGCGCCGAGGAGCCGAGCGCTCGGCGTGCGGGTGGGCGACGTGGGAACCGTCGGAGTCGTCATGACCTCGCCTTTCCGGGGCGTGTCTGCGCCGCATCCATCGTGAGCCTGACACCCGTCGTATCGCGTCGGGGAGCGTGTCCCGTTACGCGCCGCTCCACCAGAGTCGAACTTGCGATGAGATTCGCCGTTGTTTCCTGTCCATATCCACACACCCCGATCAACCGCACCGAGGAGAGCATCATGACCGCCACCTACACCTTCGACGTCTTTTCCAGCCTCGACGGCTACGGCGGCGTCAGCGGAGGCGACTGGGGCGGATACTGGGGCAAGCAAGGCCCCGAACTACTCGACCGCCGCCTCGCCCTGTACGAGGCGGAGCAGCGGATGGTCTTCGGAGCCAACACCTACCGGGCGTTCACGCAGCTGCTGACCTCGGGCACCGAGGAGTCCGTGCGCGACCCATGGGTCACCCGGATGAGGAGCCTGCCGGCGACCGTGGTGTCGACCACCCTGCACGAGCCTCTCGACTGGCCGGACGCGACCGTCGCACGCGGTGATGCCGTCGATGTCGTCGCCCGGCTCAAACAGGAGTCCGACGTGCCATTGCGTTCCCATGGCAGTCTGTCGATGAACCGGGCGCTGATGGCCGCCGGCCTGATCGACCGCGTCCAGGTGACCCTCTTCCCTGTGATCACCGGTCAGACCGGTGATGACCCCATCTTCCGGGGCGCAGCGGACTTCGACCTCGAGCTGCTCGAGAGCCGAACGCTCGACGGCAGCATCCAGGAGCTCGTCTACCGCCCCTCCCTACATGCGTAAGTCGTCGATGCTCGCTCCGTCAGTCAAACAAGCCACCAACTCGACGGGCGATATATATCGTCCTCCACGACGTCGATCGACGTCGAAGAAGCACTAGCGCAGAGGATCCATCGTGAAGCGATCAATCATCGTTGCATTGGCCGGCGCAACCATCGCCCTCGGCGCCGGGGCGTCGGCATCTGCCGCGCCGGCCGGCGTGGACGATCCGGTCCTCCCTGTCCCCTGGGCCGGAAGCAGTTCCGGCAGCGCCGACTTCTTCTATCCGCACGACGGCCAGAACGCCGGATCCACCGACCTCGCACAGGACTCCGGATCCAACGACCTCGGCAACCTTGTGTTCCTGGCACCGTTCAGGTTGCTGTGCTGGGCCTTCACCGGCCAGCCGCTACAAGCCTGCATCCCAGACGATCTGTGATCCCGTAGCGGGAACCTACCCGAGGTCGTTCACCGGCCCTCCGAGATCGAACCGTCACTGCGACACTACATTACGCCAAGACCGGTACGGGCCGTGCGATCCTCAGGCCACCGAAGCGCTGGCTTGAACGATGAGGTGTTCGACGAGGGTGATCAGTACGGACTTGCACGACTCGCGATCGCGCGCGTCACAGAGCACGACGGGGGTTCCGACATCGAGGTCGAGTGCGTCGCGAACCTCGTCGGTTGTGTATCCCTGGGCGTTGTCGAAGCAGTTCACCGCGACCGTGAACAAGACTCCGCGCCGTTCGAAGAAGTCGATGGCGGCGAACGAGTTCTCCAGACGACGGGTGTCTGCGAGTACGACCGCGCCGAGGGCTCCGCGCACCAGTTCGTCCCAGAGGAACCAGAACCGGTCCTGTCCGGGTGTACCGAACAGGTACAGCACCAGACTCTCGTCGAGGGTGATGCGACCGAAGTCCAGAGCCACCGTCGTCGTGGTCTTGCTCTCCACACCCGACAAATCGTCTACGCCGGCGGATAGTTCGGTGATCGTTTCCTCGGTACGCAGCGGTGCGACCTCGCTGACGGAGGACACCATCGTGGTCTTCCCGACCCCGAAGCCGCCGGCTACGAGAATCTTGACCGAAGCAGCCAGGTCGGCTGAGGACGCATTGTCATGCATGGTTGTCTACAGCTTTCGGATTCCATCGAGTACTGCTTGCAGAATGTTAATGTCGCCGATCCCCGAGATGTCGTTGACGGAGTCGCTGTTCAAGGGAGACCGGAAGTTCAGCAGTCCGTCGGCAATGAGGTCACCGACCAGGATCTTGGTCACTGCCAGAGGCAGATTCAGGTGCGCCGAGACCTCCGCAACCGATTGCGCGGTGCGGCACAGCTGAATGATCTCCGCGTACTCGGATTCGACGTGCTGCAGCCGCGGAGCCGGAGACACGGTCACGACGAGCGTGAGCATGTCGAGATCGTGTCCGGCCCCAACCGTGCGGCCCCGTGTAACGGCATACGGACGGATCAAGGGACCGGCAGCATCGTCGAACCACGATTGGCCTATACGTGTCACGGCAACCTACGCTCCATGCTCGGCCGAACCGTTGCGAGGATCGGTGGACAGGAAGCTACCGACACGCTGCACGGTCAGGTTCATTTCGTACGCGACCATACCCAGGTTCGCGGTATCCGTGGCATGCAATGCGATACATGCGTTGCTGCCGGCGGCCGTCACGAACAGCACCGCCTTGTCGAGTTCGATGACGGCCTGGCGAACTCCGCCGCCTTGAAAGCGAAGCCCCGCGCTGCGCGCCAGACCGTACAAAGTGGCCGACATGGCAGCGAAGTGCTCGGCGTCCTCACGGCTGATGGACGTGGATCGGCTCAGGAGCAGCCCATCAGTGGAAAGCACCACTGCGTAGCGCACTCCGGCAAGACGATTGATCAGATCGTCGAGGAGCCAGTTCAGATCACCTGAGTTGGTGGTCGTCACCTTCACCTTCGTTCACCTTCCGTTTCGTCCGTGTTCGGGTACTCGACCGGGGGTTCCGCGTGCCGAGCTTGGTGGGTACCGTACGCGATGGCAGACATTAGATCTCGCGCTTGCTGCGCCGATCGTGACGGCTGCTGCTCTTCCGCCTCGGGTTGAAGGTCGTGCGCCAGTTCCGGCGCCAAACTGGCCTGCCTGCGACGGCGAGGAAGGCCCGGGCGGGCGTCACCACCGTTGTCGGACACCGGCTGCGGGGTGAAGGACTCGTGCTCGGCAGCCTGGGTCGGCAGCTCGTGCCACGACGTCGTCACAGCATCGTCCGTGTACTCGGTGTGTGGCTCGTCTTCGATGCGCTCGACGATCGCCCAGTCCTGTGACGGGGCCGCGAACTGCGCGGGCTGCTCGGTGGGCGGCGCCGACGTGGGGCGTGCCATTGTCGCGACACCCGACGCGGCCGCCGAGTGTTCGGTCGACTCGAGTGCCGGCATGGCGCTGACCGGCCGCCTTTCGGTCTCGCCTCCGGCGAACCGATCCGACTGACGGTCGGGCATCGGCGTCGAGTCCGCGGCGACCGCCGAGTTCGGCACCAGCACGATGGCACGAATGCCGCCGTACACGGATTCGGTCAGCTGAACAGAGATTCCGTGCCGCAGGCCCAGTTGCGAAACGATGAACAGGCCGAGGCGCGAGGTCGCCGACAGGGTGTCGACTCCGAAATCCGGCGGATTGCGCAGCATCTCGTTGACGCGAACGATCTCCTCGCCGGGCATTCCCATGCCCTGGTCGGTGATCTCGATCGCGACACCCTTGCCGACCACGTTGCCGGTGACCTCGACGCGTGACTGCGGCGGGGAGAACGCCGTCGCGTTGTCGACGAGTTCGGCGAGCAGGTGGATGAGGTCGGCGACGACGTTGCCGACGATGAACACCTGCGGCATGCGGTGCGTGTGCACCCGCTTGTAGTCGAGGCTCTCACCGATCGCGCTGCGCACGAGATCGGCCAGGGGCACCGGGGTCCGCCACTGACGGCCAGGCTCGCCGCCACCGAGAATGATGAGGTTCTCGGCGTTGCGGCGTTCGCGGGTCGCGAGGTGATCGAGGCGGAAGAATGTCTCCAACATGGCAGGGTCTTCCTGTCGTTGTTCGGCCTCGTCCAGGACCTCGAGTTGCCGATGCACCACCATCTGGCTGCGGTGGGCGATGTTGAGGAACACCGCGCGCACACCCTCGCGGGTGCGGGCCTCGGTGACCGCGGCGGAAACGGCCGCTTCGTGTGCGCGGTTGAAGGCGTTTGCCACCGACCCGATTTCGTCGTCACCGAAGTCCAGGTGCGCAGCTCCGGTATCGATCTTCTCGCCGGCCCCCAGCTTGCGCATGGTCTCGGGCAGTTCGACCTCTGCCAGGTCCAGCGTTTCCTTGCGCAGGCGCTTGAGCCGCCCGATCAGTCGGTTGGCCAGCCACAGCGACAGCAGGAACGCGAGGAACGCAACCACGAGCACGGCGGCACCCGCCCACAGCGAGTTCGTCGCGGTCTGGCTGCCCTCGTCGGCCGCGATCCGGTTCGCCCCGTCGTTCACGTCCTTCCAGGCGTCGATCACGCCTTCGGCCATCTGCTGCTGCGCGGCGTTCCACGCGGCGAAGGTCATGGGAGGAGGCGGGACGTCACCGTCCTTGTCCGGCTCAGGCGGCGTGATGAGGTAGTCCTCCATCGCGGCCACCTGCTGCCAGCCGGGAGATGCCAGCGCTCCCTTGATCTTCTCGGCGGCCGGATCGGCGCCCAGGTCGCCGGCGAGTTGCGGCAGTGCGGTCCGGTACGACCCGACCAGGTTTCGATAGTCGTTGCGCAGCGGGCCGTTGCTGAGCAGTCCCTGCATCTCGGCAGCGGTGAGCGCGGCGGACCGCGACATTCCCTCCATCGCGTGCAGGAGGCGCACGCCGTTGATGAGCGCAACGCCGACCTCGGCGCTGGGCGCATTGGTGGTGATCAGGTTGGTGCCGAGCGCAACGGCATCGAGAATCGTGTTGAAGAGGGCATAGGTGTCGTTGATCGACATCCGTCCGGCGTCGATCTGACCGCGAATCTGCGGCAGGCTGGCGCCCAAGGTGTCGAATCCACCCGTGTCGGCTCCCATGACGCCCTGCGAGGCGGACTGCATCTTCGCACCAAGCGGGGCCAGCTGCGCGAACGCGGTGTCGACCCTGCTCCGCGCTGCGGCGAGCTCGGCCGGATCGGTCCGCTCACCGGCCAGCTGCCACAGCGACAGCATTCGCTCCTGTTCCACCCCGGCGACCACGTCGCGGGCATAGCCCATGGCGTCTCGGTTCGCGTCGGCCCACTGTTCCGACTGTCGACCCTCACGTATCAGGTAACCCGCTGTTCCTACACCGATTCCGAGCAACGCCAGGCTTGGCACCAAGGCGATGGCCAGGACCCGGGCTCGGATGCCGAGGCGCACTTTGAACATCGGTGGAATATAGCTGGACGAATGTCCGACGTGAACTCGGGTCTCACTATTCGACCGTTGCCGATTCAACTGAGCCCCTTGGCGTTTAACCCTACGCCCGGTGGCAAGGTGAATTTCCAGGCTGACGAAGCGCTTACTTCGTGTTGCCCAACGGACGATCGGACCCGGACGATGGGGATGCGCCGGCGTTGTCCCGTGGCGCCGGTCTCGCTCGTTGCGGCGTGGACGCCGCCCGTTCCTCAGATCCTCCCGAGGCAGGGATCTGCACTTGTCGGCCGCCAGGCCTGCCGGGCGACCCGTTAGAAGTTGCCACCGAGCACTGCACGGATGTCGCAGGTGCGCCAACCCCGGCCGGCAAGGTGCTCACCGAGTGTCAGCAGCGTTTCCGGCGGCATCCACTCAATGGTGCCCCAGCGTGTGTAGTTGTCGTCGAACAGGTGAGGGTTGCGCGTGACCTCGTCGATGAAGTCGGCGTAGTCGAACGAATAGTCGGTACTGACGCCGACGTGGTCGATGCCGACGAGGTCGACGGCGTACTCGAGGTGCCGCGTCATCGAATCCAGGGTCGGGGTGTTCGGTCCGAGGAAGATGCCGACACCGGTGATGCCGATGACGCCGCCGGTTGCTGCACACTCCCGAGCCTGGTCGTCGGTGATGTTGCGCGGATGATCCCAGACCGAACGCATGCACGAATGACTGTAAATGACAGGGCCGGTCGACTTCTCGCACATCTGCAGGCCCGTCCTGGTGCTGCAGTGCGAGCCGTCGGGGACGATGCCGACCTGATTCATCTCGGACACGAGCGACCGTCCCCACGAGGTGAGTCCCCCGTCGGCGGTGTCGAGACATCCGCTCCCGGCACGGTTGGCCTGGTTGTAGGTGGGTAGCAGTGTGCGCACCCCGAGGCCGGCCAGGATGGCGAGGTTGTCGAGATCTCCGTCGAGCGGACGGGAGTCTTCGAGGTCGAACACGACGGCGATGCGACCGGCATCGGTGATGGTCTCGACCTCATCGAGGTCGGCCGCAAGGTCGAGCTCGGAGTGCGCCTCGATCTCGGTCCGGTAGTACTGCAGGAGCGCAACGGTTTCGGTGAATGTGTGGGGCGAGTAGCCGGCATTCACCGATACCAGCGCGCCCCCGGGACGCCGGTATCGAGTCAACAGGTCGACATCGGCGGTGGTCTGCAACGGCAGGCAGGCGTGCTGGTCCCACAGGAATGAGGTCACGACACCCGATACTCCCTCACCGATCCGAGAGGGGCACCCGCAGAATCGGAACCAGGCCGGCGTTCGCAGGATCCGCGTACGGATCCGGTTGAACCCAGCGGACACTCCCCTCGACCCGTACCTCCAGATCCACGGGACACGGTTCGCCGTCCGGGTCCCGCACGACGAGCGCACCGCCGGCCGTCCACTCCCCTCGGCCGCCACCGCGCATCCGGGCGACGGTCGCCGTCACCCGATCGACGGTGGCCCGGTCGGCCACCACCGTCAGACGCCGGTCGTCGCCGAGGACCCGCACGCGGTGCGCGTCACCCTCCACCCGGATCGGCCCGTACCGGCGGTCGGCGCACATCCTCGGACCGGTCGCCCGCAGGAGGTAGACGCGCCCGCCGTCGAGAACACTGCGCCCGCCCTCCGCGCAGACACGTTCGACGGTCACCGATGCGGCGCCGGTCCGGTCGCACCGGAACACGTCGTGACCGGACGTGATCCAACAGCCGCCGGCATCCGCGTGGACGGCCCGAGTTGCGTACCCCCCGTGGGAGATCTCCATCGTCAGCGGCAGCAGGTATTCGGTCACCCGCGGCGGGATCCCCGTCGTGTCGACGTGCAGCAGCACCGGATCGGCCCGGTGCATCACCCACACGTCGGTGTCGTGGGTCGCCACCGATCCCGGCATGAACTCACTCTCGGCCACCGGAACATCGTCGAGATCCAGGTCGACGAGAACGCCTGTATCGACCCAGGGTTCACCGTCGGTCGCTGCTGACCAGTCCGACCAGAATCGGCGTGGAGTCGCAGTCACCGCGGTGAACCACTCCGTTCCCGGAACTGCCCGCGTCCCGGTCGCGGTGCGTTCGAGACGCTGCCGCACCACCCGCACTCGCCGGACGCGCCCGCGCACCGAAGGAGGATCGTCGCGTCCGTCCGCCAGATCGACGACGAAACTCCCGTCCAGTTCCACCGGGCCTGCGACCGGCCGCGGCGACCACCACCGCGCCGCCCACCTGTCACCGGACACCTCCATCAGCCAGTGCAGACCGCCCCCACCGTCGACGGGGGTCCGGCCGTACGCCGGCCGCGCGGTCCCACGAAGCGCACATCGGCCCGGCATCGGAGCGACGGCGGCAGGAACGAACGAGAGAATGACGTCGATGACATCACCGCAGGCCGGTGGAGCGAGCGACCGGTCGTCGAGGATCCACCCTTGAACGAAAACAGGAAACGTGCGACCAGCAGTGCCGGTGTTCATCGTCAGACCCCACGCACTCGGAGAACCGACGGACGACGCCGTCGGGCACGGGCTACCTTGCACGAGAGCATACCGAGTTCGAACGTGCTGACGTGCCTCTATTGCGCCCAGGGCGGCGCGATCTGCTCCCCGCCGCCGCTCATCGTCGCCGTCATCCCGACGAGGGTGGTGACCCAGGCACTGGCGGGTTCCACTGCCGCATTGGTGACGCGAAGGACGGCGCCGGAGGGAACGAGCACCGCATCTCCCGTTGCGGCGGTGAAGCTTTCACCGTCCAGCTCGATGTCGAGGGCGCCACTGGTGATGTACAGAACCTCCTCCTCCGTCATCGTGTGGGCCTGCCCCGGGGTGTTGGGCTCGAAGTCGGCGCGCCACGCGGCGAGTGACCGAGCGCCGCTCACGCTGGACGCGAACGAGGTGAATGCGACCCCGTGCATCTGGAATGCACGGGCTTGTTCGCTGACGAGATGGACCATGACTCCTCCTGACCAAGTAGACAACCATGTTGACCATATACCGACAACCTGGTTGTCGGTAGAGTCGAGGCCATGGACCCTGTCGACGACGTGGCGATGCCGTTCCTGCTGATGCGCGCCTTCCGAGGACTGGTCGACTCCGTCCACGAGGACTTGGCCCAGCACGGATTTCCGGGGATCCGCGCCCATCACGGATTCGCGTTGCAGGCCATCGGCGACGGCTGCACGAGCGTGGCACTCGGCGAACGCCTCGGCGTCTCCAAGCAGGCGGCGGCGAAGACGGTGAAGTCTCTCGAGGACCTGGGCCTGGTCGAACGCCGACTGAACGAAGCCGACCGGAGGGAGCGCACCCTGGTGATCACGCCACGCGGGCGACGACTACTGGCCCTGTCTGCGACCGCCTTCCGGCGCCAGGTGGCCACCTGGCGCACGCGGGTCGGAGACGACCGCGTCGACGCCACTCTCACCACCCTGCTCGGCGTGGGGAGCGGCGGCCGAAGCGACACGGACCTGTCGGACTGGCAGTAGCCCCTTCAGGGGTTACCGCCTGCCCTCGGGGTTGGTGCGGGTAGCCCGATCGCAGAGCGGCCGTGGCGGGACGCGGGGTTCGCCGCGCCACGGCCGGGCACGCGGACTCAGATTGCGGCGGCCGCGGTCAGCCGGCTCGCGCGCTGGAATGCCGCGACGTACTCGCGCTCGATCTGGTCGACGATCGCGCTCACCGGTTCGACGGCGCGGATGGGGGCAAGTCCCTGGCCCGCGGCCCAGACGTCCTTCCACCGCTTCATCGATTCGGCGCCCGCGGTGTAGTTCTTCTCCCCGGTGGGCGCCGTCAGGTTGTCGGGATCGAGGCCGCAGGCGGCGAGGCTGGGCTTGAGCCACGACGCCGGAGTGCCGGTGATCGCGGAGCTGACGACGAGGTCGTCGGCGCCGTGATCGACGACCATCTGCTTGTACTCGTCGACGGCCATGCTTTCCGCGGCGGCGAGGAACCGGGTGCCCATGTAGACCAGGTCGGCGCCTGCGGTGATCGCGCCCGCGACGCCGTGGCCGTCGCTGATGCCACCGCCGACGATGATCATCCCGTCGAAGTACTCGCGCACGGCGGAGGTGAACGCGAACGGCGACAGGTGGCCGGTGTGTCCGCCCGCGCCTGCCGACACGCACGCCATGCCGTCGACACCTGCGTCGGCGGCCTTGCGCGCGAGGCGCAGATTGACGACGTCGGCGATGACGGTGCCGCCGTACCCCTTGACGATGTCCATCACCGGCTTCGGCGATCCGAGGGCGGTGATGACGATCTGCGGCTTGTACTCGCCGATGAGGCGCAGGTCGTCCTCGAGTCGGGCGTTGCTGCTGTGGGTGATGACGTTCGCCGCCCACGGCGCGACCGGACCGGCGGCCGCGCCGAGCTGATCGGTGATCGTGCCCATCCAGGTGTCGAGATCTGCTGCGGTGCGGCAGTTCTGCGTCGGGAAGGAACCGACGACACCGGAAGTGCAGGCGGCGACGACGAGCTCGGGCCCGGACACCAGGAACATCGGCGCCGCGACGACGGGCAGCCGCAGAGAGGTCAGGAACGAGTCGGTCATGGTGTCCTCTTTCGAAGTCTGTCGTTGTACATGTCTGTGGGAGTTCACGATGCGGCCGTGGCGAGGGCGTCGAGCAGCACGGCGGCCGCGGTTCGATCGACCTTTCCCAGCGCGGTCAACGGGAGCCTGTCCACGCGGTGCACGGCCTTGGGGCGCTTGTAGTCGGGCAGGCGCGTTCGGCTGTCCGCCAGCACGGCGGCGTCGGTGACGTCGGCATCGGCCGAGGTGTACGCGGCGACGATGCGCTGCCCCCACATCTCGTCGGGCAGTCCGACGACGACGACGTCGTCGACGCCGGGGATCGCGGAGATCGCCTCCTCCACCTCGCGTGGATAGACGTTGTACCCGCCGGTGATGATCATGTCCTTGCTGCGTCCGGTCAGGTGGATGTACCCGTCGGCGTCCCGGTAGCCGAGGTCCCCCGAGTAGAGGACCCCGTCGACGTGGCTCTTGCCGAGATCGGTTCGCGTGTCCGCATTGTGGTAGCCGGGGCTGACCGCAGCACCCGAGACCACCAGTTCGCCGATCTCCCCGTCGGGGCAGCAGGCGTCGTCCGCGCGGAACTCGATGACCACCTCGGGACAGGCTCGTCCCACGGTGCCGAGCACGTCGGCGTCGTGGAGCACACCGCGACGGTGGTCGTCCGCGGTCAGCACGGTCAACGGCGGGATCGCCTCGACCATGCCGTAGTACTGAACGAGGTTGGGCGTGATGCGGTGGTAGGCCTGCCGAATGTGTTCGACGGGCATCGGCGCCCCCGCGTACGCGAGCATGCGGATACGCCGCATCACCGACAGCCGGGCGTCGTCGAAGTCGAGTAGTCGCGCGACGACGGTGGGCACGAGCGCGGTGTGGGTCACCGAATGCGCCGCGACGGCGTCGAGGAGGCCGGCCGGGCCGACGTGATCGAGGAGGATCTGGCGTCCACCTGCTTCGAGGAACGGCAGCACGAACAGCCCGCTGGTGTGAATGACGGGCCCTGCGTGCAGAAACACCGCCGGGTCGCCGCCGTCGAGGGTTCCGGCGAGCACCTGCTCCCGCATCGCCTGCAGCGATGCCAACCGGTTCGCGTGGGTTCGCCTGGCGCCCTTCGGGACTCCGGTGGTACCGGACGAATAGTGCAGTGCACACAGTGAATCCGCATCCGGTGTCGGCATCTTCGCATGCCGTGGAGCCCGGGCCGCCACCTCATCGAGGGACGGTCGGTCCGATGACGCCCCGCCGACGGTGATCACCGTCGGCACGATCGTCCGTGCGGTGAACTCGGCCGCACCGTCGATCCTGGTGTCGACGATCAGTGCGCCCGGTGTGCAGTCGGCGACGATGCGTTCCCAGTCCGCCGGACCCACACGCGGATTGACGGCCACCCGGACGAGCCCACCGATCGCGAGTGCGAGATCGACCTCCACTGCTGTGACGGAGTTGCCGAGCAGGACCACGACCGTGGTCCCTGCCGTGATGCCGAGATTGTGCAGGCCTCCCGCCAGCGCGTGCGCCCGATCGGACAATTCCGTGAACGTCCGAGTCGCGTGATCGTCCTCGAGCGCGATCGCGGGCCCGTACCGATCTGCCGCGGTACGGACGACGTCGGCGATGGACATGAAGCTCCCTTCATTCGCTACAGTTATTGAAGTAGACAACGGCGGGCGATTTTCCGCAAGGACCACGCCCCACCGCACAGGAGGAAGCTCATGTCCCGACCCCTGTCCCCATCGGACCGACGCATCCCGTGGGTGATCGACGCGGTCCGGACCCCGTTCGGCGCCGCCCGCGGCGCCCTCTCCCACGTTCGGGCCGACGACCTGGCCGCACTGCCGATCACGGACCTGGTCCGCAGACACCCCACGCTCGACCCCGGTCGGATCGACGACGTCGTGTGGGGAAACGCCAACGGTGCAGGTGAGGACAACCGCAACGTGGCCAGGATGGCGGCATTGCTCGCCGGACTCCCCCACACGATTCCGGGAGTGTCGGTCAACCGGCTGTGCGGTTCCGGCGCCGAAGCGATGCTGTCCGCGGCCAGGCAGGTCGCCGTCGGCGACGCCGACATCGCGATCGCGGGCGGCTCGGAGTCGATGAGCCGCGCTCCCTACGTACTTCCGCCGGTGGACTCGGCGTTTCCCCGGTCGATGGAGCTGATCTCCACGACCGTCGGCTGGCGCATGCCGAACCCCCGGTTCCCCGCCGCCTGGACCGAGACCCTCGGCCGGTCGGCAGAACTGGTGGCGCAGCAGGCGGGCGTCGGCCGCGCCGAGCAGGACGAATGGGCGCTGCGGTCCCACGAGCTGGCGGGCCGGGCCTGGGCGTCGGGGGTGCACGACGGGTTCGTCACCGCGCACCCGAACCTCGACCGCGACGAACCGATCCGCGAGACCGACATCGCGACCCTGTCCGCCCTGCGTCCGGCCTTCTCCCGCGACGGCAGCGTCACCGCGGGGAATGCGTCGCCCATCAGCGACGGAGCGGTCGCGGCGCTGATCGGTACCGCGCCGCTCGCCGACGAACTGGGTGTCGAACCGCTCGGCCGGATCCTGGCGTCCGTCGTCGTCGGAACCGAGCCCGACAAGTTCGCGCTCGCACCGGTGCCCGCCGTCACGAAGGCGCTGGACCGTGCCGGTCTCGGGCTCGCGGACGTCCGAGTGCTCGAACTGAACGAGGCGTTCGCAGCGGTGGTGCTGTCCTGCCTCCGCGAACTGCCCGGAATCCCGGTCGACCGGGTCAATCCGTTCGGCGGCGCGATCGCCCTCGGCCATCCGCTGGGTGCGTCGGCGGCCCGCATGGTGGTGGACTGCCTGCGCCATCTGCGCCGGCTCGGCGGGGGCATCGGGGTCGCGGCGGCGTGCATCGGCGTCGGCCAGGGCATCGCTATTGTGTTGGAGGCCTGACAAACGATTCGAACGACACGATCGTCGCGGGCAGTGCCGGGAGGTGGGTGACGTGGCCGAATCCGAGGCCGCCGCACCTCAGGGCCCGGTCGCGCAGACCGTCGATCTGCTCGGCGACCGCCTCACCCTCGCCATCCTGCGCGAGGCGTTCGTCGATCACCTACGCCGCTTCAGTCAGTGGATCGACCGGACCGGCGCCCCGCCCGCGATGCTGACGGCACGCCTGAACGCGCTGGTCGAGGCCGGCGTGATGGAGCGCCGACCACAGGACAACGGCCACGACCGCCACGACTACCACCTGACCGAGCTCGGGCTGGCGACCTGGGAGATCCTGGCCAGTGTCTGGACCTGGCAGCGCGAGTGGTCCCCGGAGGGGCAGCTGCAACCCGAGTTGATCCACGTCGACTGCGGCCACCGCGGACCGCCTGCGCTGATGTGCCTGCACTGCGGCGCCGCCGTCGGCCCGCGCGACGCGCACCTCGAACTGGACCGCGAATCACTGGTGCTCGCGACGGGGAGCGGGCGGCGGCGATCGACCCGCAATTCCCCGTCCGTGAGCCGGGCCGATCTGCAGTTCACCGAAGTCATGGAGGCGATCGGGGACCGCTGGAGCGCGCTGGTCACCGGCGTGGCGCTGACCGGCGTCCGCCGATTCGGCGAGTTCCAGTCGATCCTGAAGATCTCGCCGACGACCCTCACCGAACGGCTGGGACGGCTCTCCGAGGTGCAGATCCTCACCCGCAGCGAACACGGCAACGGCCGCGAGTACGTGTTGACGCCGCGCGGTCGGGCCCTGTTCCCGATCTTCGCGTTCCTGTTGTCCTGGACGCAGGTCGCACACCCCGATGCGCTCCCCCTCGGCCCGCAGATCCGCCACCGCGCCTGCGACTCCTGGCTGCTCCCGGCGCTGCAATGTCGCGGGTGTGAGGCAACGCTCGAGCGCACCTCCGTGCACTTCGAGCCCCTCCCGTTCCACGCGTAGCCTCCGCGCCGGCCTCAGCAGTTCCCACCCGCGAGCGGTCCGACACAGTCGACCGTTGACAACCAGCATGTGTCCTGCTTCACTTCATTAACAGTAGTTGTTTCGGTCAAAGCGGACGAGCATCCCTCACACCGGCGTCTCCCCCGCCGCCCGACCTACTCGCCACAGATCTGCTCACACAGGAACGAGCGCGAATGTTCTTCGAAACCCATCTCGATCTTCTCCAGGCCGCGGCCGAGGCCAACCGCACCCGCGCGGCGTGGACCGGGTACGCATCCATCACCCCACCCGACGCCGCACAGTCCGACGCCATCGTCGGCGCCTACGACGGTGCCACTCTGCGGCTTTCGTCTCCCACCGAATCGGTCGTCACCGCCGACGAGGTCTCCCCGTACACCGGGAAGGCACTCAACGTCAGCTACGGCGCCCCGTCCGCGGACGAGGCACTGGTCGGTGCGGCGGCCGCCGCCACGGCGCTCCGGGATGCGGACATCGAACGTCGGATCGGCGTGTGCCTCGAGGCGCTGCACCGAATCCACCTCCGCGGCCAGGAGTTTGCGGCCGTCACCGCGCACACCACCGGACAGAGCCTGAACATGGCGTGCAGCGGTAGCGGGACCAACGCGCTCGACCGCGGTCTGGAAGCCGTCGCGATGGCCTGGGCCGCGATGACACGGGTACCCGAGAACGTCACCTGGCAGCAGAGATTCGGCAAGTCGGACGTCACGCTGCGGAAGCGGTTCCGTACCCGGCCGATCGGCACCGCACTCGTCGTGGCCTGCGCCTCGTTCCCCGCGTGGAACGCCTACCCGGCGATCCTCGCGAACCTCGCGACCGGCAACCCGGTCCTCGTCAAGCCGCACCCCCGATCGGTGCTCGCCACCGCACTCGCGGTAGAGGTGATCCGCGAGGTGCTGGCCGAGGCGCAGCTGCCCGCCGACGCCGTCCAGCTCGTCGTCGACACCGTCGACGCCCCCATCGCCGGCGAGCTCGCCACCAGTCCCGAGGTGCGGATCGTCGACTTCACCGGCAGCCCCACATTCGGATCGTGGCTCGAACGCAACGTCCCGAACACCCTGGTGTTCACCGAAACCGCGGGCGTCAACACCGTCATCGTCGATTCCGTGACGGATCTGTCCGCGGCGATGCGCACCCTGGCAGGCGGGCTCTCGCTCTTCAGCGGGCAGATGTGCACGACACCCCAGAACATCTACATCCCGGATGCGGGCGTGGACACGGACAATGGCGTGGTCTCGCGAGACGACGTCGTCGCGGCCCTGCTGTCGGCGATCGACGATCTCGCCGGAGCCCCCCGCCGGGCCGGAGCGGTGTGTGGCGCAGTGCAATCCGAGGCGACGCTGCAGTCGATCACCGCGCTCGCCGACGCTGCCGAGGCAGACGGGACCCTGGTCCGCAGGCCGGTACCGTACGCCCATCCGGACTATCCCCAGGCCCGGGCCGTGACCCCGCTGGTCGTTCGGGTCGATCCGCGTCGAGGTTCGACGCCGCCCGACGGTGAACAGTTCGGCCCGGTCGCGTTCCTGATCGACTGCGCCGACGTCACGTCCGCGGTGCAGCACGCGACGGCGAGCATCCGCAGCCACGGCGCCATCAGTTCGTACTTCTACTGCACCGACGACGCCGTCGTCGACACGGTCGCCGACGCCTACGCCGACGCCGGGGCCTCCCTGTCCGCGAACCTCGTGTCCTCGATGCCGATGCAGTTCGCCGCCGCCTACAGCGACTACCACGTCACCGGCCTCAACCCGGCAGGCAACGCAACCCTGACGGACGAATCCTTCGTCGCCGGACGCTTCCGGATCGTGCAGGACCGCCGCCAGATCGAAGGGAAGTGACCATGTCCCAGTTCTCGTCCCGCGTCTACGTCTACGACGCCGTCCGCACTCCGAAGGCCCGCGTCCGGCGTCAGGGCGGCACGCTCGCCGACGTTCCCTCGCACGAACTGCTCGCTCAACTGCTCACCGCACTACAGGAGCGCGGGCTCCCCACCGATGCGGTCGACGACGTCATCGTCGGGACCAGTACTGCCTTCGGAGAACAGGGCGGAAACGTCGCCCGTGCCGGTGTGCTGTGGGCGGGCTGGCCGGACCACGTCGGCGCCGGGGTGGTCTCGCGACTGTGCTGTTCCGGGCTGGAGGCGATCGAGTCCGCCACGGCGAAGGTGGCCTCCGGCATCGCCGACATCGTCGCGGCGGGCGGTGTCGAGTCGATGTCACGGGTCCCGATGCTCGCGGACCGGCCGGCGTTCACCGCCGACGAGGAACTCGGCGACCGCACCGGCTACGTCACCATCGGCGTCTCCGCCGACCTCCTGGCAGCGCAATACGGCTTGACCCGAACCGATCTCGACGCGTACGCGGTCACCTCACACCAGCGCGCCGCCGCCGCGCAGCCGTCCGCGTCGATGATCCCGGTCCACGTCGACGGCACCACCGTCCTCGCGTCGGACGAGGGAGCCCGCCCGGGTACCACCCTCGAATCGCTCGCCGAGCTCGCCCCGCTCTTCGGCGAGGATCCGTCGTGGGACAGGGTGGCGACGCGTCTGCCCACCATCGAGCGTCCGGACGGCGGACTGCACACCGCGGCCACCGCCCCGCAGATGGCGGACGGCGCTTCGATGGCGGTCTTCGGTTCGTCCGCCGCGCGCAACGTGATCGGCCGTGAGCCGATCGCCGAGGTCGTGGGCGTTGCGCAGACGGCCGTGCGTTCGCCCCTGCTCACCGCGGGAGTCGACGCGTCCAGGCGCGCACTCGCGAACGCGGGAATCACCACCGGGCAGCTCGACGTGATCGAGGCGAACGAATCGTTCGCGGCCTCCGCCCTGGTGATGACCCGCGAGTTGGAGCTCGACCCGAGCAAGGTCAACCCGCTCGGCGGTTCGCTCGCCACCGGCCACCCGCTCGGTGCGAGCGGCGGCGCGCTCCTCGTCAACGCCCTCGATCGACTCTCCCAGGTGGACGGCGAATACGCCCTCGTGACCATCCCGGCGGCGCTCGGGCTCGGCGCCGCCGTGGTCGTCCGCCGACTCCGCTGACCGCACGACCCCACTCCCAGACCGCTGAACGTAAGGACGCCATGACCACCCTCCCGGACGGCCACGCCGCCAACCGTTTACGCCCGTGCCATCCCGACGACCGCGTCGCCGAGTTCCTCGAACACCAGTGGTGGTCGCCGCTGACCGTGCTGGACCTCCTCGACAACCAGGTCCGGACCAGGGGCGACGCCCCGGCGATCACCGATCCGCCGAACCTGCCCGCACTGTGCGGGCGCGAGCCGGAGGCGTTCACGTGGCGGGAACTCGACGCCCGCGTGGACGAGCTCGCCGCCACTCTCCACGCATCGGGAATCGGCCCGGGCGACGTCGTGGCGGTGCTCCTGCCGAACTCGGCCGCACTGAGCGCAACCTACTTCGCGTTGTGGCGTCTGGGTGCGATCGCGTCCCCGATGCCGGCCTCGTACCGACGGCACGAACTGACTCGCATCGTCGAATCCTCCTCGGCCGTCGCGGTTGTCACCGTCAACTCCCTCGGCGACCGCACACCGTCCGAGGAGGCGCTCGGCCTGATCGGCGAGGTGCCCTCGCTGCGGACCGTGTTCACCTTCGGTGGACCCGCGACGAACGGCGGGGTGCCGCTGGACTCGACGCCCGCCACCGCCGACGAACTCGACACCGTGCGTCGCGCCTACTCCGCCCTGCCCCGCTCGGTGAACGACTGCATCACCGTCTGCTGGACCAGCGGCACCGAGGCCGCACCGAAGGGTGTTCCGCGCTGCCACGGTGACTGGATGGCGGTCGGGCAGGCCGTGCAGGACGGCCTGGAGACCGACGAGACGTCCGTCATGCTCAACCCGTTCCCGATGGTCAACATGGCCGGGTTCGCGACATCGCTGCTGCCGTGGCTGCTCGGCGGCGGGCACCTGATCCACCACCATCCGCTGGACATGGCTGTCTACCTCGATCAGCTCCAGCGCCATCGGGTCACCCACACGAGCATGCCGCCCGCGATTCTCACGATGCTGTTGCAACGCGAGGACATTCGGAACGCGCACGACCTGTCCGCGCTGCGCCGGGTGGGTTCGGGCGGTGCGCCGTTGCCTCCCGGCGTGGTGCGCGACTGGCAGTACTCGCTCGGCGTCGAGGTGCTCAACTTCTTCGGCTCCAACGAGGGAGTGTGTCTGCTCGGCGCGCCGTCGGACACTCCCGACCCGTTGGTGCGCGCCGAGTACCTGCCGAACTACGGCGCACGCACCCGGTCGTGGGCGACCTCCGTTGCCGAACGTACCTCTGTTCGTCTGGTGGACCTGGCCACCGGCCTGGAGGTCACCGAGGTCGGCGGACGCGGCGAACTCCGCCTCAAGGGGCCGACGATCTTCGCCGGCTACCTGGAGGGGACGGCGGAGTCCAGCTCGTTCGACGAGGACGGATACCTGTGCAGCGGAGACATCTTCGAGCTGTGCGGCGATGACGGCGAATACCTCAAGTTCGTCGACCGGAGCAAGGAGATCATCATCCGCGGCGGGATGAACATCGCGCCGGCCGAGATCGAGGGCATCCTCATCGATCACCCGGCCGTCGCCGATGTGGCGGTCGTCGGCTACGACGACGAGATTCTCGGCGAGAAGTGCTGTGCGGTAGTGGTTCCCGCGGAGGGAGGCGACGTCGCACTCGACGACCTCGTCGAGTACCTGCGCGCCAAGGAGGTCGCGTCGTTCAAGCTGCCCGAACGACTCGTCACGGTCGAGAACCTTCCCCGAAACCCGGTCGGCAAGCTGCAGCGTCGCGAGATCCGCGGCGAGGTCGCGAAGGTCGGCTGACCATGGGAACAGTCGATGGCGCCGGACCTCCGGTCGGCAAGCCCCGAGAGACACCCACCGGGTCCGGCGGTCGGCTCGCCGACGAGTTGACCGCGATGTTCGAGGGCCGCTTCCCCGGCCTGATCGGGATGCGCGTCCTGGAGGCGTCGGGGACCGCGGTCACCGGTGAGCTGACGGTTCGCGAGGAGTTGCAGGCTCCGAACGGGTACCTGCACGCGGCCACCGTCGTGGCGCTGGCCGACACGATGTGCGGTGTCGGCGCCCGACTGTCCCTGCCTTCCGGGGCGTCCGGGTTCACGACACTCGAACTCAAGACCAACTATCTCGGCACCGCGCGGTCCGGAACGGTCACCGCGCAGGCCACGCTCGTCCACGGCGGACGCCGCACCCAGGTGTGGGACGCCACCGTGCGCGACGGCGCAGGGACGGCGATCGCACTCTTCCGGTGCACCCAGATGATCCTCTACCCCTCCGCACCGCAACAGAATTCGTCCACTCCACCCAACCTCACCACTTTCGAAGCGGAGTAGTCATGACATCCACTCAGCCCGGTGCGAACAGCGACCTCGTCGCCGTCGCGCGCCCGGTCGACGCCACCGACGAGAATCCCTACACCCTCGGGGTGTTCGCGCCGATCGCCGACGAATTGACCCTGGACGATCTCACCGTCATCGGCGAGATCCCCAAGGACCTCAACGGCGTGTACCTCCGCAACGGCCCGAACCGTCAGTTCGAGGCCCCTGGCCGCTACCACATGTTCGACGGCGACGGCATGATCCACGCGGCCCACTTCGAGAACGGGAAGGTGCGCTACACCAACCGGTACGTGCGAACCAAGGCCTTCCACGAGGAGTCCGAGGCCGGCCGCGCCCTGTGGACGGGACTCATGGAGAACCCCGCGGGCAATCCGTGGGGCAACGGCCACGGCCTCGGGATCAAGGATTCCGCGAACACCGATGTCATCTACCACCGCGGCGAGATCCTGGCGACGTGGTACCTGTGCGGTACTCCGTACAGCGTGGATCCGCTGTCTCTGGAAACGCTGGGCGCACAGGACTTCCTGGGTACCTTCGCCGGCGACATGATGGCCCATCCGAAGGTCGACGAGGCCACCGGTGAACTGATCTGGTTCGACTACGGGCCCGACCAGGATTTCCTGCGCTACGGCATCATCGGCGCCGACGGCACGCAGACACACCTCACACAGATCGACCTGCCGGGTCCTCGACTCCCGCACGACATCGGGATCACCGAGAACTACTCGATCCTCATGGACCTGCCGCTGGTGCAGGACCACGACGCGCGCCGGGCAGGCAAGTACCGGATCTTCTACGACCAGGAACTCCCCGCTCGTTTCGCCGTCGTCCCCCGCCACGGCAACGGCAGCGACGTCCGGTGGTTCGACGTGAAACCCTGCTACATCTACCACGTCGTCAATTCGTGGGAAGAGGGCGACGAGATCGTCATGGACGTGTGCCGGGTCAAGAACCCCCAGCACCAGACGACGTTCGCCTCGCCGCTGTCGAACATGCTCGCGTACATGCGACTCGACGCACAGCTCTACCGGTACCGCCTCAACCTGCGCACCGGCGCGACCATCGAGTCCGCGCTCGACGACGCCAACATCGAGTTCCCGAGCGTGGATTCGCGGATCATGGGTCGCTCGCACCGGTACTCGTACAACATGAGCCTCGCCAACGAGCCGACACTGCTCTTCGACGGCATCGTCCGGTTCGACTCGCAGTCCGGCACGAAGGAAGAGCACAAGTTCGGTTCCGGGCGTTGGGGTTCGGAGGCGCCGTTCGCGCCCCGCGACGGATCCACGGGTGAGACCGACGGCTACCTGGTGTGCTTCGTCAACGACGAGGCCGAGGATCGCGGCGAGATCAACATCTTCGATGCCGCGGATGTCGCCGCCGGACCCGTCGCCCGGGTGCTGCTGCCGCGTCGTGTGCCGTCCGGCTTCCACGCCACGTGGGTGCGCGCAGAGCAGCTGGCCGAAGCCCGCGGCTAGGAACCGAGAGGCTCCCGGGCAATGCGGTCCGAGAACCGTGTCGCCCGGGCGCCTTTCGCGGCGTCTGCCCACCTCCCGAATCCGTCACATCAAGGAGAATCAGATGACGAACCCCGTCTACGTGCTCGGAGGAGCGCAGACAGACTTCGCCAGGAACTGGTCGAAGGAGGGGCTGGGGCTGGTCGACATGATCGCCGAGACCGTGCCTGCCGCCCTCTCGAACGCGCAGGTCGACGATCACGAGGTCGGTGTCGTTCACGTCAGCAACCTCGCCGGCGAACTCTTCGCGGGACAGGCCCAGCTCGGCGGCATGGTCGTTGCGGCCGTGCCCGGACTCGACGGCCTGCCCAGCACGCGACACGAGGCTGCCTGCGCCTCCGGCAGCACGGCGATCCTCGCCGCCTGCGCCGACATCGAGTCCGGCCGCTACGACGTCGCACTGGTGGTCGGCGTCGAGTTGATGCGCAACGTGTCCGCGCAGACGGCCGCGGAGTACCTGGGCACCGCGGCGTGGGCCGGACGGGAGGCGCTCGACGTCACCTACCCGTGGCCCGCGCTCTTCGCCGACATCGCGCAGGAGTACGAGCGGCGTTACGGTCTCGACCACGCACACCTCGGACGTTTCGCGGAGATCGCGTTCGACAACGGATCCCGCAACAGCTGTGCGCAGACCCGGGACTGGGAGTTCCCGGCGGGTTCCTTCGACGAGGACGACGACGTGAACCCCGTCGTGGAGGGGATGCTCCGCAAGACCGACTGCGGTCGGATCACCGACGGTGCCGCGGTCGTGGTCCTGGCCGGTCCGAAGTTCGCGCGGGAATGGGCACAGCGGACCGGCGCCGACCTCGATCAGGAGGCGACCATCGCCGGGTTCGGTCACCGCACCGCGACCCTGCTGCTGGCGGACAAGATCGCACAGAGCGCAGACAGCGACTTCCTGTTCCCGCATCTCCGCGGCGCCGTCGAGGACGCCTATCTGCGCGCAGGGGTCGCCGGGGTGGACGACCTCGACGTTGCCGAGATCCACGACTGCTTCACCATCAACGGTCTGGTGACGCTCGAGCACATCGGGTTGGCAGACCCGGGGAAGGGCGGCGAGGTCGTCATGGACGGCTCCATCGAGCGCGGTGGACGTCTGCCGGTGAACCCCAGCGGCGGACTGATGTCGCACGGACATCCGGTGGGCGCCACCGGCATCCGGATGGTGCTGGATGCCGCACGGCAGGTCACCGGGCGAGCCGGAGACCAGCAGGTCGAGGGCGCCCGGCGCGCCCTCACCGTGAACATCGGTGGTTCGTTCACGACCGCGGTCGCCACGGTGGTCGTCCGAGGTACCCGGTAGCCGCAGATACGGGGTACCCGACCGACCAAGATCGAGGCCTGTGGCCCGGACCCCTCGACCGTGGCCGTCGCCACGGTCGAGGGGTCCGGGCCACGTCGGCGCCGGGGTTCGACCCGACGTCGCCGCCCGCGACGCGCCGCCGGACTACTCGGATGCCACCGACGTCGCCCACCGATAGTCGGCCTTGCCTGCCGGGGTCCGCTTGACCTCGTCCACGACCACGACCGAACGCGGGATCTTGTATCCGGCGAGGGACTTTCGGCAGTGCTCCTGAACCTCGTCGAGGGTGAGCTCGTCGGTCCCGGGGTAGGTCGCGACGACCGCCGCGACCTGCTGGCCCATGCGGGGGTCGGGAATCGGCACGACGAGCGCGTCGGAGATCGACGGGTGCGCGTGCAGTGCGGCCTCGACCTCCTCGGCGAAGACCTTCTCGCCACCGGTGTTGATGCACTGCGAGCCGCGTCCGAGGAACACGATGGTGCCGTCCGCTTCGACTCGGCCCATGTCGCCGAGCACCGAGATCCGGACTCCGTCGGCGCGCGTCGGGAAGGTGCGCGCCGTCTTCTCCTCGTCCTTGTAGTAGCCGAGCGGGATGTTGCCGATCCGGGCGATGTAGCCGATGTCGTCGGAGCCTGCGGGAAGCTGCTCGAACTGCTCGTCGACGACGATCATGTTCGCCGAGGGCGGCATTCGCAGGTTGCCTGCCTCGTCGACGGTGAATGCGCCGTCGTTGCCCGATTCGGACGCACCGAAGTTGTCGCGCAGCAACAGGTCCGGCTTCACCGCGAGCATTCGGTCCCGGACGCTGGTCGACCAGATCGCGCCGCCGGACGTGATCGAGAACAGCGAGCTCATGTCGACGTCGCCCTGGCGGCGTTCCATCTCGTCGACCAGGGGCAGGCCCATGCCGTCACCGACGATGAGGATCACCTGCACCCGGTCCTGCTCGATCGACTCGACGACCTTGGCCGGGTTGAAGTCCCGGCGCAGCACGACCCGCGCGCCGAGCGTGAAGAAGGTGAACAGCGAGTAGAGCGCGGCGCCGTGCATGATCGGTGCCGCGATGAGGAAGGCGAAGTCGGGGAACTCCTTCGCGGCGGCGGCGACCTCGGCGAGGTCCTGTCGCGGCTCGTCGCCGTAGGGGTTGCCGCCGGAGAGCGGCTTGCGGAAGAAGTCGTCCTGGCGCCACATGACGCCCTTCGGGTACCCGGTCGTGCCGCCGGTGTACAGGACGTACAGGTCGTCGCCGGAGCGTGCCTCGAACTCGCGGGTGGCAGGCCGGTTGCGGGTGTCGGCGAAGTCGACGAGGGCGACGCCCCGGCCGGCGGCGGCGCTGCGCAGTTCGTCGGCGACCTCGCCGACCACGAAGACGGTCCGGATCAGCGGGCAGGCCTCGAGCAGCCCCGCGAGGGTCACCTGGTGCTCGGTCAGTTCGACGACGACGGCGACGGAGTCGGAGTTGGTGAAGATGTACTCCAGTTCCGCCTGCGTGTACCGGTAGTTGACGTTGATCGGCACGGCACGGATCTTGATCAAGCCGAGGATGCTCGTGACGTGCTCGAGGCTGTTCTTCAGGAACAGGGCGACGTGGTCGCCGGTGGTGACGCCCGACTCCGCCAGCAGCGACGCCGTCCGGTTCGCCTCGGCGTCCAGCGCGGCGTACGAGAAGTTCTCCCCCTCGTAGCTCAACGCGATGCGATCGGGCACCGCGGAGGCGACCGTTTCGAAGACGTCCGCAAGGTTGAACTGCATCGGATTCCTTTCGTCGGCCCACTCGTACGAGGAGGTCCGTACAACCTAGAACAGGTTCCATCAGCGGACAAGCAAAACGAACCAACTAGTTTGGTTCGTGCGCTGTCGCGCCACCTCACCGACGGCACGAGTCAGTGCCGCGCGCCCGTCAACGGGGGTTGCCCGTGATCAGTGCTCCGACGACGAATGTTCCTGCCCGACACCGGCATCGCCGCCCCGGTCCAGGCCGAGGGCTCCGATGCACATCTGGTCCAGCGTGTCGAGCAGACCTTCCTCGTCCGCTTCGTCGCCTTGAACCAGCCACAGATAGAGGGTGTGGTCGGTCATCGCCGCCAAGGCCCGCGCGGCCATCACCGGGTCGAGGGACGCCTTCGCCTGGCCCTGTTCCTGCCAGCGCGCGATGGCCTTGGACGTCCGCTCGATCAGTTGCCGACGGTGCTCGTGGCGCAGTTCGCGGAACTCGGCGTTGAAGGTCGCGACCTGCTCGACGATGGCCATCAGCTTCGCGTTGCGCCGATACGCCTGGTAGTACAGCCGGTTCGTCGCGACCAGCCTGGCAGCGGGCGACAGGCCGGGGTCGAGGGGTTCACGGCGATGCACGTCGTCGAACAGTCGCGTGCTCAACTCCTTGAACACGTCTTCCTTCGACTCGAAGTAGCGGTAGAAGGTTCCGTACGAGACGGACGCTTCCTGCGCGATCTGCTCCACCCGAGTGTCGAGGAATCCGACCTCCTCGAAGACCGTGCGTGCCGCGTCCAGCAAGCTGTCCCGAGTCTTTCGACCCCGTGCGGTCAGGGCGTCGACGGGCGGCGTCGCGGAGGGCGTACTGGCCGGTGGCTTGCTCACCATGAAAGTGTGAGCCAACTTGACATGACTGTCAAGTCAGGTTGATGCTTCCCGTGAAACACTCGTCCCCTCCAGCCTAGACAACGCTGGAGGGGACGAGGCCGAACGGAAAACTCAGTCGCGCGATGCCGGGAGCAGATGCCGGGGGTTCGCCACGCCCAGTCGCGCGAGCACCGCGGTCGAGATCGGCCGACTCACGGCGGGGTCGGTGTACGCGAGGGAGCCGGCGCGGATCTTCCCCGCCAGCTCGGCTTCGGACCCGCACCCGACGGCCGCGAGCAGATCCCGCAGGTCGCCCGTGCGGTCCTCGGCGCCGAGTTCCCGGCCCGCCATGCCCAGCAGGTTGACGCAGATCCGGAGCAGGTACCGCTCCCGGTCGTGCGCGCCGTCGAGTACGGGCGCGACGTCGTCGCGCAGCGTGCCGGCGACGAGGTCGAGGATCTCCGACAGACTCGGGCGATCGTGCAGCGACGGACCGGGCGTCGTCTCCCCCGGCGGCACTTCGGTGCCGTCGAGCAGTCCCAGGATCAGCAGGAGGTCGTACTCGGACTCGCACACCCGACGCCCGATCGCGGCCAACTCGATCGAGTCCTCGGAACCGCCCAGGTGCCGCTGCGCCTGGAACCGGCTCAGCACCAGCCACCGCAGCGTTCCGTAGGTCTCCCACCAGTGCAGTTCGGCGTCGGACGGCCGGGTTCCCGTGGCACGTTCGTAGCCGTCGAGCAACTGTTCCCTGGTACCGATGCCCGCGACCGGCGGCTGCGCACCGAACCTCCAGGCACGGACGCAGAGCCAGCCGAGGTCCTCGATCGGATCACCCAGGTGCGCGAGTTCCCAGTCCAGGACTCCGCGAATCCCGGCTCCGTCGACGAGGACGTTGCCGAGCCGGAAGTCTCCGTGCACCAACGAGTCCGGGCGCTTGGCGGGCCGGTTCTCCCTGAGCCATCGAAGCCCGACCTCGACCGCGGGACGGGGATCGTCGAGGTCCCGATACACGGACTCGAGCGCGTCGAGCGGGTCGCCTGCGTCGAGAATTCCGAGGGTGTCGACGTCGGCGCGGTGGATCGACCCCAGTACGAAGCCCATGTCCTCGGCGAGATGCGTTCGTACCTCGGCGAGTTCGGGGTCCCGCTGCAGTTTGCGTGGGATCGACTCGCCCTCGACCATGTCCATCACCAGGTAGGGGGCGTCGATGCCCGGCGCGGTGTCCCCGGACGCGAGCAGCGCGGGCACCGGAACCCCGGCTGCGGCGGCCGCGCGCAGACAGGCCGCCTCGGCCCGCATCCGCTCGGCGTCGCCGTGCCCGGGCGGATCCCGACGCAGCACGACCGCGAGTGACTGCCCGTCCGCGTCGCGGGCCTCCGCTGCCCACACCTGACGACTCGCCCCACCGGTCAGCTGCCGGGGCTCGGAGACGGTCATCGCGGTGCCGCGAGACTCGCTGAGCACCAATCCGATTCCGTCACCGAGGCTGACGGCACCCTCGTTCACAGCCACGGCGCGGCACCCGGGTCACGCAGCAGCCGGCGCGCGGTCGACATGCGGTGCACCTCGTCCGGACCGTCGTAGATGCGCGCGTACCGAGCCTGCCGGTACATCCGCTCGAGCGGGGTGTCGGAGGTCAGGCCCAGCGCGCCGTGCACCTGGATGGCGCGGTCGACGACGTCGTGCAGCATCCGCGCGCCCCAGAACTTCACCAGCCCGATCTGGATGCGGGCGTCCGCGCCGGAATCCATCGTGCGAGCGGCATCGAGGGTCATCAGCCGGGCCGCATGGATCTGCGCCGCGGATTCCGCGATGTACCGGTGGATCTCGCCCTTCTCGGCGAGCAGGGACCCGTGGACGTACCGGGTGTTCGCGCGCTCGCACATCAGCTCGTACGCGCGCTGAGCCTGACCGAGCCAGCGCATGCCGTGGAAGATGCGGCCCGGCCCGAGCCGGTCCTGCGCGACGACGAAGCCCTTGCCACGCTCGCCGAGAAGGTTCGCGGCAGGCACCCGGACATCGGTGAGGAGGACCTCGTAGTGGTCGCTGGGGTCGTGACCCATGGTCGGAATCGACCGGACGATCTCGAAACCGGGCGTGTCGGTCGGCACGATGATCGCGCTGATCCGGGAGTGCCGCGGCGTCGACTCGGGCTCGGTGCGGGCGAACACCGTGCAGTAGCCTGCGTCGGCGACACCCGTGGTGAACCACTTGTGCCCGTTGATGACCCAGGTGTCACCGTCGAGTTCCGCGCGGGTCTCGATGAGCGTGGGATCGGAGCCCGCCGCGTCCGGCTCGGTCAGACCGACGGAGGGCAGGAACTCGCCCGAGAGGATCGGCGGGATCCAACGCCGCTTCTGCTCATCGGTGCCGTGCTTGTGCAGCATGATGGTGTCCTGCATGGACACCGAACCGACTGCCAGCTGGCCGAATTCGGATCGGCCGATGACCTCGTTGAGGTAGACGAAGTCCAGGAACGGCACTCCGCCGCCACCCACGTCGGCGGGGTGCCCGAGCGCCCACAGTCCGAGTTCCTTCGCCCGCGAGCGCAGCTGTCCGAGCAGTTCGTGGGCGGCCGCGTCCTCCTTCGCGAGGACGGGCTCCGCCGGAATCACCTCGTCGTCGATGAACGCGCGCATCCGGGCGCACAGGTCGGCGATGGCGCCTTCGGGGTGGTTCACGGTCATGGGTGCCTCCTTGTGGCAGCAAGTTGCAGGGGCCGGGTGGCGGCCGAGTCGACGTACTCGTCGATGCGGGCGATCACCCCGTTCTCGACGCGCACGAACAGGCTCGCAGGCACCTCGATCGGGCCGTGGCCCGGAAGGCTCGCGCGCAGGACGTGCTGTTGCGCGAATCCGTCGGGGAGCAGGTGACGCCGGATGTCCTCGTATCGGAAGTCCTCGAGGGTTCGACCGAGCCAGCGGAGGGTGCGGAGGTTCTCCGCGACCGTCTGCTCCCGCCCGTCGTCGTTGTGCCAGATGCGCGCGTCCGGCGAGTACAGCTCGGTGAGGGCCGCCTCGTCACCGCTGCACACGGCAGCGAAGAAGCGATCTGCGAGGTCGCCGAAGCCGGTATTGACAGATGACGTGGTCACAGTGAGACTATCCAAGAACATGACATGACTGTCAAGTCACGTAATGGCCCCTCACTCGGGCAGTCGTTCCACGAAAGGTTCGCCATGAACACCACCAACCCGAAGTTCGAGTTCCGCGGCATCAACCACCTCGCGCTCGTGTGCTCGGACATGCAGCGCACCATCGACTTCTACTCGGGCACCCTCGGAATGCCGCTGGTCAAGACCCTCGACCTGCCCGACAACCTCGGCCAGCACTTCTTCTTCGACTGCGGCGGCGGAAACACGTTGGCGTTCTTCTGGCTGGCCGACGCACCGGACGGGGTTCCCGGAATCTCCGCGCCCGCGGGACTGCCCGGCCGCGAGGAGCTCACCAGCGCGGTCGGCTCGATGAATCACGTCGCGCTTGCCGTCCCGCCGGAGAAGTTCGACGAGTACCGCAAGGCGCTCAAGGCCGAGGGCGTACCGCTGAGCATCGTCCTCAACCACGACGACAGCCCGGAGGGTGCGTCACGGGAGGTTCACGCAGGCACCTTCGTCCGGTCGTTCTACTTCCAGGACCCCGACGGCGTCCTTCTGGAATTCGCCTGCTGGACACGCGAGTTCACCGACGCCGATGTGTCGCACCAGCCGAAGACCGCCGCCGACCGCAACGTTCCCAGCGCTTCCTGACAGCCCGAAAGGACCAGCAATGCCCCGACTTCGTGAGGTCCCCCGTGCCGAGGTGACCGACGAGAAGATCCTCTTCTTCTACGACCGGCTCTTCGGCCCCGACAAGGACCCCGCCGTCGATCACGGCACCATCCACGCCACCCCCGGCGACTGGTGGACGGTGTTCGCCCAGTCCTCCGACGTGTTCCGCCACGCCGTACGAGGATTCGCCCTCTACCGCAACGCCGACCTCGACCCGCTTCTGCGCGAACTCGGCCAGGGCCGCGCGGGGTACGCGCGCGGTAGCCAGTTCGTCTTCTCCCAGCACTGCAAGCAGATGCGTTCGCTCGGCATGAGCGAGGAGAAGATCGCCGCCGTCCCGCACTGGCAGGTCAGCGACCAGTTCTCGGAACTCGAACGCGCCGTCCTCGCCTACACGGACGGACTCGTCTACGACGGCGGCCGCGTTCCCGACGCGGTGTTCTCCGTCCTGCAGGCGAACCTGTCGGACAAGCAGATCATGGAACTGACGTACATCACGTGCATGTACGACATGCACGCCACCATCTGCCGCGCACTGAAGCTCGAGTTCGACGATCGCCCCGAACTCATCGAAGAGGTCCAGGTCCCCGAGGGCGTCGTCGTCGCCGACCTGTCCGCGGACCTGTCCGGCGAGTAGCGGTCGTGTTTCCTGGCACCCACAGCGTCGTCACCCCGGACAAGGCCGCTGTCGTCATGGCATCGACCGGGGCGACCATCACCTACGCCGAGTTGGAGGAACGATCCGCGCGTTTCGCGCGCTGGCTGTTCGAGGCCGGACTGCGGCGCGGTGACCACATTGCCGTGCTGTGCGACAACGATCCGACGCTCTTCGAATTGTACTGGGGCGCCATGCGTTGCGGCCTCTACGTCACGACCGCCAACCATCACGGCACCGTCGACGACATCGCCTACGTGGTTGCAGACTCCGACGCGAAGGTGCTCGTGGTGTCGGCGGCGTTGACCGAGCTCGCCGCCGACCTGGCCGGGCACCTCCCCGCGGACTGCCTGCGGCTGGCCTTCGGTGGCCCGGTCAGCGGATACGACTCCTACGCGGACGCGGTGGGCTCGGTGTCGGCGGAGCCGCTGCCGGATCAGCCTGCCGGGGCGGACATGGTGTACTCGTCCGGGACCACTGGCCGACCGAAGGGCATCAAGTCACCGCTCCCCGACCGGCAGATTCACGAGGCGCCCGGACTCCCGGCCACCCCCATCGTCGAGAAGTACTACGGATTCGACGTCGACACCGTCTACCTCTCACCGGCACCGATCTACCACGCCGCGCCGCTGCGTTACAGCACGGCGACCCAGTCGCTCGGCGGCACCGTGGTGCTGATGGACCGGTTCGACGCGGGCGACGCCCTCGCGGCGATCGAGCGGTACTCGGTAACGCACTCGCAGTGGGTGCCCACCCACTTCATCCGGATGCTCAAGCTGCCGGAGGAGGAGCGTGGCCGGTACGACCTGAGTTCACTGCGGGTCGCCGTCCACGCCGCTGCTCCCTGCCCGGTCGAGGTCAAGGAAGCGATGCTCGACTGGTGGGGTGACGTGCTCTACGAGTACTACAGCTGCTCGGAGACCAATGGCTCCACACTGATCGACAGCGCAGAGTGGCGTCGCAAGCCGGGTAGCGTCGGCCGCAGCGCACAGGGCATCGCCCACATCTGCGGGGACGACGGCAGCGAGCTGGGGCCGGGTGAGGTCGGGCTGCTCTACTTCGAACGCGACGACTGGAGCTTCGAGTACCACAATGATCCCGTCAAGACCGCCGACACCCGGCATCCCGACCGTCCGACATGGACGACGGTCGGCGACGTCGGCTACCTCGATGAGGACGGCTACCTGTTCCTCACCGACCGGGCGACGTTCATGATCATCTCGGGTGGCGTCAACATCTACCCGCAACAGATCGAGAACTGTCTCAGCGTGCACCCCGCGATCCTGGACGTCGCGGTGATCGGCGTCCCTGATCCGGAGATGGGGCAGTCCGTGCACGCGGTCGTGCAACTGGTCCCGGGCACCGATCCGTCGGACGACCTCGCACAGGACATCATCGACTTCGCGCGTAGTCGACTCGCCCGCTACACGTGCCCGCGGTCGGTGCAGTTCGTCGACGCACTCCCCCGCACCGAGACCGGCAAGCTGGCCAAGCACCGGCTGTAACGCCGGCCGCACGCGAGAACGAACCCCGGTCGCGCCGATCCCCCAGTCCTCTGGAGGATCGGCGCGGCCGCTGTCTAATAGGGGGCCCAACAAGAACGACCAAGGTCTCCCGTCGTGACATCACGACGGGAGACCTTGGTGGCGGGTCGATCAGGACGCGGCGACCATCTCCCGAGGGTCCCCTTCCGCTGCGGAAGAGATCCGGGAATCCTTGCGCCGACCGGGGATTCGGGCAATGACTGGACCGAGACCCCACCGGACGAGGCTGATCAGCCCGTACGGAAGCACGAAGATGAACAGGATCAGCGCGGCGCCGTAGGTGATCCCTGCCGCCGACTGGTTGATGTCGGCCGTGAACTGCGGCACGTACACCACGAAGAAGGCACCGAACACGACACCGGGCACGGTGCCGAGGCCGCCGACGACGATCAGGGTGATGAACGCGATCGCCAGCGGAAGGCCGAACGCCTCCGGACCCACGTACTGGACCACGAGGCTGTAGAGCACACCGCCGACACCCGCGAGCGCCGCACTGAGAGCGAACACCGTCGTCTTCGTGCGGGTGGCGGGGACACCGAGCGTGGTCGCGACCGCCTCGTAGTCGCGAATCGCGATGAGCGAACGCCCGATTCGCCCGGTCGAGAGCCGGCGCACCACCACGTACCCCACGACGGCGGTCGCCAGGCACAGGTAGTACACCCACTGGTCACGCTCGAGCCCGGTGAACTCCGGTGCCTGCGCACCGGTGACGTTGATACCGGCCTGCCCGTCGGTGACGTGCTCGAACCGTTTGATCACCGCGGGCGTCACGAGCGCGAGACCCAGTGTGGCGAGCGCCAACTGGAGTCCGTGGAGTCGCAGCGCGGGCAGTCCGAACAGGTAGCCGACGCCGTAACAGACGACGAAGGCGATCGGGAACAGCAGCAGGTAGGGCACGCCGTGGTTCTCGATCAGCACGGCACTCAGGTAGGCCCCGACCGCGAAGAAGAAGCCGTGCCCGAGCGAGATCTGCCCGGTGTTGCCGGTCAGCAGGTTCAACCCGAGCCCGACGACGACGTACACGAGCACCATGGACCGGTCGAAGTTGACGTACGGCGCGGACACCAGTGGCGCCGCCGCCGCGACGAGCAGCACGACGGCCACCGCGGTCCGGGACAGCCAGCGCGGCGCGTCGAGCTCCGCGCGGGGTTGGCGCAGCAGTTCCAGGATTCTCATACCCTCACGACCTTTCGTGCACCGAAGAGGCCCTCGGGCTTGAAGAGCAGGACGCCGAGGATCAGGGCCAGCGCCACCGCCTGTTTGAAGTCGTGCCCGATCCACGAGATGTACGTGCCCGCCAGGTTTTCCGCGATGCCGACGATCAGACCACCGATGAGTGCCCCGACCGGGCTGTCCAGCCCGCCGAGCACTGCCGCCGCGAACGCGTAGATCAGCGACGCGACGAGCATGTTCGGCTGGAGGAGCAGCTGCGGAGCCGCGAGCGATGCCGCGAGTGCCCCGATCGCGGCGGCCAGTCCCCACCCGATGGTGAGCATCCGTCCGACCGGGATACCGATCAGCTGTGCCGAGTCCGGATTGCCCGCCGCCGCTCGCATCGCGAGTCCGGTCCTGGTCCGTTGGAACAGCCAGAAGAGCAGGACCGCGACGACCACGACCGCGGCCACGATCACCAGTGACTGTCGGGAGATCGCCACCGGTCCGAGGGTGACGACGGATCCCGACACCGCGGTCGGGAAGGGCTTGCTCTGCACGCCCCAGATCCATCCGGCCGCACTGTTGAGCACGAGCATCAGGCCGAGTGTGATGATGACCAGCGGCATGTGGTTCGGGGACGACGCCAACGGTCGGATCAGCACGCGTTCGGTCACCGCACCACCGGCGAACGCCACGACCATCGCACCGAGGATGGCGAGGTACAGCGGCGCACCCCACTGGTGGAACTGCCACGCGAAGAACGCCGAGAACATCGCCATCTCGCCCTGGGCGAAGTTCACGATCCCGGACGCCCGGTAGACGAGGACGATGCTCAGCGCGAACGCGCCGTACAGCGCACCCCAGGTCAGCCCGTCCACCAACTGTTGAAGAAATACCTGCATTGCCTGACTCCTGTGCTCAGTATCCGAGGTAGGCGCGTCGCACCGACTCGTCGTGTGCGAGGTCGACCGCGGGACGCTGGGACACGATCCGGCCCGAGTCGACGAGCACCGCCGACGTACCGATCTCGAGGGCCAGATGCGCGTTCTGCTCGACGACGAGAATCGTTGTCCCGGTGTCCTCTTTGATGCGGCCGAGCGCGGCGAACACCTCCTGGGTGATGCGCGGCGCGAGCCCGAGGGACGGCTCGTCGAGCAGGAGCAGTCGCGGCTGGGCAACGAGTGCGCGGGCGATCGCGAGCATCTGCTGTTCGCCGCCGCTGAGTCCCGACGCCAACTGGCGTCGACGTTCCCGTAGCCGCGGGAAGAAGTCGTACCACTGCTCGACCGCCCGCCCGGTGGCCGCGGACGTGGTGGCGTAGCCACCGATCAGCAGGTTCTCCTCCACGGTGAGATCCCCGAACGTGCCACGCCCCTGAGGGACGTGCGCCACCCCGAGGCGAGCGATCCGGTCGGTGCGCATTCCGGCGATGTCACGGCCGTCGAACGTGATCCGCCCGCTCGTCCGCACCATCCCGCAGATCGACCGCAGGATCGTCGTCTTGCCCGCGCCGTTCGCGCCGAGGACCACGGTCACCTCGCCTTCGGGCACCTGGAAGTCGATGCCGTGCAGCACTTCCGCGCTGCCATAGCGGGCGTGAACCCCCTCGAGTGTCAGCAGGTTCATGCGGCACCTCCCAGGTACGCCTCGACGACCTCCGGATGGACCGCGACCTCGGCGGGAAC
The DNA here is from genome assembly GCF_005503035.1 of Rhodococcus sp. Q. Lineage (NCBI taxonomy): Bacteria > Bacillati > Actinomycetota > Actinomycetes > Mycobacteriales > Nocardiaceae > Rhodococcus > Rhodococcus sp. Q. The sequence continues at coordinate 39,596 of NZ_SCOY01000003.1, read as the reverse complement.
ACCCTCGGTCACCTTCTCGCCGAAGTTCAGGACGACGACCCGGTCGGAAATCGACATCACCATCGCCATGTGGTGCTCGACCAGCAGGACCGAGAACCCGCGCTCGTCGCGTAGTCGCCGGACGGTCTCCGCGAGTTCGAGAACCTCCTCGTGGATCAACCCGTTCGCCGGCTCGTCGAGCATCAGCAGACGCGGACGCTGCATCAGTGCCCGCGCCAACTCGATTCGCTTGAGGGTCCCGTAGGGCAGGGTGCCCGCGGGTTCGCGTCCCACCGACGCGAGATTCATCGAGTCGAGCAGCGCCCAGGCGTCCTCACGCTCCTGCCGTTCCTCCCGCGAGGTCCGGGGCAGGCCGAGGGCACTGCCCAGGAACCCCGACCGTGTGCGCGAGTACGCGCCGGTGAGCACGTTGTCGACCACCGTCATCGTGGGGAACAGGCCGATGTTCTGGAAGGTCCGGGCGATTCCGACATCGGCGACACCGTCCGCCGACAGGGCCAGAAGATCGATGTCCCCGAAGGTGATCCGCCCCGAGTCCGGCTGATACAGCCTGCTGATGCAGTTGAACATCGTCGTCTTGCCCGCGCCGTTCGGTCCGATCAGCCCAACGATCTGCCCGGGCTCGATCGCGAACGACGGCCCGTTCAGCGCGACGACGCCACCGAACCGGAGCGTGACGTCCTCCACCCGCAGGGTGGGTACCTCACCGGCACCGGCCGCGCTCGTGTCCCGCACCGCACTCACCCCTCGGTGCTGCGGTTGACCACAGCGTCGTAGTGCCAGCTGCCGCCGCGGAAGGTCATCGGTGCCATCGACGTGATCGCGTACGGGTAGTCCGGGGTGGTGTCGAACGTGACGCCCTCGATGGAGAGGTCCGTGGTCACGTCGTGCATGTTCCGGACCGAGTCGAGGAGGTCGGCGCGGGTGCAGCCCTTCATCTGTTCGAGCGCGGTGACCAGCAACTGCGCGGTGTTGTAGCCCGTCGCCGCGATGGTGTCGGTGGTCTTGACGGTGCCTGCGTTCCGGTCGGCGAACGCGCGCCACTCCTGCACACCGGGCTGACCGTCGTGGTCCCGGCTGCTGACGTCGTAGATCCAGTAGAAGGAGTGGACACCCTCGGCGGCCTCGAGTCCGGCCGGGGCGAGCACGAAGTTCGTGTCCGTGGCGCCCGAGTAGATGTACGTGTCCGGCTTCCAACTCAATTCGTGAGCCTTCTTGAGGGACTGCGTCACGAAGCTCGCGGTCGCGAAGTTGACGAACACGTCGGCACCGGAGTTCGCGAGGTTGACGATCTGCGAGTCCACCGACGGCGTGGTCTGCTCGTACGACTGCTGTGCGACGATCTGCGTCCCGCTTCCCTCGAGCGCGGACTTCAGCGCGTCGAGGCTGCCGTTGCCGAGGCTGTCGTTCGGGTACAGCACGGCGATCTTCGCCTGCGGATGGTCGCGGAGGATCTGCTTCGCCCGCTCCGACACCTCCCATCCGGTCTGCGGATTCACCGCGCCTGCGACGATCGGGCGCTTGTCGATGGTGGCGAGCAGTTCGTCGGTGCCGGTCATCGGGAAGACGAGCGGCACCTCCTTCTGCGCCAGGTAGTCGACGACCGCGAGGGTCGAGGCGGTACCGACCAGGTTCTGGATCGCGAAGACCTGCTCCTGCTCCACCAGCGAGCGAACATTGCCGACCGTGCGGGCGGGGTCGTATCCGTCGTCCAGCGCGGTGTACGAGATCTTGCGAGTCTTGCCGTCCCCCATGGCAACCCCGCCTGCCGCGTTGATCTCCTCGAACAGCGCGGTCGCCGCGGCGGCCTGCGGCCCCGCCACCGACTGCATGAGGCTGGTGCCGAACCGGATCTCGGAGTCGGTGATACCGGGATCGCAGTCGCCTGCGGCCGTCGCGCTCTCGCGGCCGGAGCAGGCGGTCAGGGTTGCGGTGGCGCACAGGGCGGTCAGGCCAACGGCGATGGTGCGTTTCATGGTCGCTCCGTTTGTCGAGGGGGTGGCCCGGAGGTGGTGGGTGTCGACTCCGGGAAGGGTGTTGCCGGTTGCCGCGGCGGCGCCGCAGCAGAGGTGAGGGTGATGTGACAGTCATGTCACCAATCGCCCAAATTGTGATCGCCGACACGGGTCGTGTCAACCCCTTCCCGGCCTTAGGGTTGCTCCAGACACGTTCCACCCCAATGGAATACGACGCACGACAGAGGAAGTCATCGGACAACGCAAGCAGGCCCCACACCGTTTCGTGTGGGGCCGCATTGCGCCGATACCGGTCGGCGTGGCAGATCCCGGGCGCCCGTCAGCGGCGCCCGGGACCGGATGTCAGCTGTTGTCCTGCATGGCAATTCCGGAGGACTGCAGGTCGGCCCAGCGGGCCTCGTCGACGCCCGCCAGTGCGGTCAGGACTTCGCGGGTGTGCTCACCGAGACCCGGACCGGGAACCGGTTGCGCCGGCGTGGACCGGGAGAACTTGGGCACGACGCCTGCGGCGGGCACGGCAACACCGAACTGGTTGACCAAGCGCACCACCATGTCCCGCGCCGCATAGTGCGGATCGGCCAACATGTCCGGGGCGGTGTAGATCCGGCCGGCAGGAACGCCGCCGTCCTCCATCGTCTTCAGCAGCTGGTCGGCGGTCATCGTCGACGTCCAGGCACCGATGATCGCGTCGATCTCGGCCATGTTGTCGCCACGTGGCCCGTGTTCGGCGAACCTTGGATCCTCGGCCAGTTCCGCTCGACCCATGGCAGTGCAGAGCCGACGGAAGACGGTGTCGGCGTTCGCGGCGATGATCACCTCAGCTCCGTCCGACGTGGGATAGACGTTCGAGGGCGCCACCCGAGGCAGCACGGATCCCGTTCGCCCGCGGGTGATTCCACCGATTTCGTGGTCCGCCATGGTCGATTCCATGAGCGCGGCCACCGCCTCGTAGATCGCGACGTCCACCTCCTGACCGCGGCCGCTGACAGACCGTTCGTGGACCGCGGCGAGGGTGCCGATCACGGCGAACAGGGCCGCCAGCGAGTCACCGAGGCTGATGCCGGTGCGGGTCGGAGGCAGTTCCGGGTTGCCCGTCGTGTGCCGAATGCCGCCCATCGCCTCGCCGACACTGCCGAATCCGGCGTCCGTCGATCGCGGCCCGTCCTGACCGAACCCGGAGACGTGGACGACGATGATTCGCGGATTGATCTCGGAGAGCGCCGCGTAGTCCAGCCCCCACTTGGCGAGCGTGCCTGGCCGGAAGTTCTCGAGGACGATGTCGGCCTCGGCGACGAGCTTGCGAATCAGGTCCCGGCCGTCGGACTGCCGCAGGTCGATGGCGACCGACTTCTTGTTCCGCGCGATGGACGGCCACCACAGGCTCTCGCCGTCGACCGTCACGCCCCACCGACGCATCGAATCACCGGCCCCCGGCGCTTCGACCTTGAGGACCTCGGCTCCGTAGTCGCCGAGCAACTGTCCGGCGAAGGGACCGGCGATGAAGCTTCCCAGTTCGAGTACACGCAGGCCACTCAGAGGACCAAGAGTCGCAGTCATGTGTTCGATTGTACACAATCTGCGTTCAATGTCACCAAATGAAGCGGATACTCCCCTAATCTGTATACAAATAGGGGCGGTCGGTCGGGATAGGCTTGCCGCGACGCGATCACTTGACACAACGAAGAGGAACCGTGGCAACCACACCGCAGGCACCGGGACAGGCGGCCTACGCGCACATTCGCCGGGAAATCGTCGAAGGGCGGTACCGGCCGGGTCAGCGTCTGATCGAACAACGGATCGCCGAACAGTTCTCGCTGTCCCGCACACCCGTCCGTGAGGCGCTGCGACGGCTCGAGGCCGAAGGACTCGTTCTCAGCGAACCCAACCGGGGAGCCGTCGTGCGCACCTTGTCGACGGCCGACGTCTCGGACCTGTACGGCCTCCGCGCGCGACTCGAGGCATACGCGGCCGAGCTGGCGGCGGAGCGCATCGATGCCACCAACCTCGACGAACTCGATGCGGGCATCGACGCGTTCGCACTCGCCCTGTCCGCGCCGTCGCTGGACGCGGTGGACCGGGTCCGAGCGGTCGACACCGCGAACAGCCGGATCCACGGGGCGATCATGGCCGCGGCAAAGCACGAACGCCTGAGCCGACTCCTCGAACGCACCACCGACGTCCCCCTCGTCTTCCAGGCGTTCCGGCAGTACGACCGGGCCCAGACCGAGCGGTCACACCTGTTCCACCAGCTCATCCGGGACGCGATCGTCGGCGGCGACGGTGGCCGGGCATCGGCCCTCATGCACGAGCACGTCCTCCAGGGTCGCGACGTACTGCTCGCCCACCTCGCCGCCACCAACAGCGGTGAGGTGGCCGACCTGTTCGAGGGGTCAGCCCGGGAAGGCGCCGGCGCGGGCAAGCTGTCCGGGAACCGTCGCGCCGAGAACCCCGCCGAGCCAGTCTGAGGCGTCGATCAGGTCGGGAAGCCGCGCACCCGAATCGATTCCGCTTCGATCCAGGAGATAGACGAGGTCTTCCGTCGCGATGTTGCCGGTGGCGTCCGGAGCGAAGGGGCACCCGCCGATCCCGCCGATCGAGGAGTCCAGCACCGTCACCCCCGCGTCGAGTGCCGCGATCGCGTTGGCGTAGCCGGTGTTACGAGTGTTGTGGAAGTGGCAACGCAGCCGGACGTCGGGAGCGACCGCCGCGGTCCCCGCGACCAGGCGGGTGACCTGAGCGGGCACCCCGACCCCGATGGTGTCGGCCAACGCGATCTCGTCCACACCGAACTCGGCCACCTGCGCTGCCAGCGCGAGGACCGCCGACTCCGGAACCTCACCCTCGAACGGGCACCCGAATGCGGTGGCGATGGTGACCGACACCGCGATCCCGGCCGCCCGCGCGTCACCGACGAGATCGCGCACCGTGTCGACCGAGTCGGCGACCGACATGCGCTGGTTGCGCGCACTGAACGTCTCGGACGCCACGACGACGCAGTTCACCTCGTCGACGCCCGCCGCAACCGCGCGATCGAACCCGCGACGGTTGAGGACGAGGCCGCTGTAGGAGACGTCGGCGCGGCGCGGCACTCCTGCCATGACGGCCTCGGCATCGGCCATCTGCGGTACCGCGGCCGGGTGCACGAAGCTGGTCGCCTCGATACGACGCAGACCGGACGCGATCGCACGCTCGATCAGCGCGATCTTGTCCGAGGTCGACACGTGCACCTTCTCGTTCTGCAGCCCGTCACGAGGGCTCACCTCGACGATCTCCACGGCCAACACCTTCCGTCGCAGCTTCGCTTGCAGCCATCCATCAGGACGCCTCAACATTGTATACAAACAAAGTAGCCTCGCGAAGGTATGCGATCCTGACGCACCGCCGACTCGACTCCCGCTGCTCACCGCCCCGTACTGCCGATTGCGTGCGGAGATCCAGGATGCCTCGCACCCGTGCGCACACTCGTTCCACGCCCGGGACGACCGGGTCGTTGTCGACAACCCCTTGTGACCTGCCGCACTGTCGCGCTAGATTGTGTGCAATCCTTAGTCGACCCGGCCTCGTTTCCCTTGGAGCCCACATGCTGTACAGCGACCTTCTGCGGCGGAACGCCGCCCGCTTCCCCCATCGGACCGCGCTCGCCATGGACGACGGTTCCGACGCGCGGACCTACGCCGAACTCCACCAGCGCGCGATGCGCCTGGCCAACGGCCTGAGCGGGCTGGCCTCCCCCGGGGACCGCGTCGCCCTGCTGTCCGAGAACAACCTCGAGTACGTCGAGGCCTACTACGGCGTTCCCTCTGCCGGCATGGTGCTGACCCTGCTCAACTACCGACTCCACCCCAAGGAGTGGGTCTGGATCCTCAACGACTCCGGCGCACGCGTGCTGATGGTCGAGGCCAAGTACCTCGAGGCCATCGCCGACCACCGATCCGAGCTCACCAGCGTCGAGCACATCATCGTGATCGGCGAGGCCGCAACGGGATTCACCGCATACGAGAACGTCCTGACGTCCGCGGCGACGACCACCCCGCAACTGAAGATCAGCGACGACGACGACGCGTGGATCCTGTACACCAGCGGAACGACGGGCAAGCCCAAGGGCGCCCGGCTGAGCCATCGCAACCTCAACACAGCACTGATCCAGTCGGCGATCGAGTACGACCCGACGCCGGACACCTGCTTCCTCAACGCCATGCCGCTGTGCCACATCGCCGGCTACCTGACGCCGCTGCACCAGTTCCACGGCGGCTCGGTGCTGATGATGTCGGGCTGGGATCCGGAGCGGTGGATGCAGTTGGTGCAGGACAACCGCGTGACCAGTGGCGGCTTCGCCCCGACCATGATGCAGATGCTGCTCGCGCACCCGAAGATCAACGACTACGACCTCAGCAGCCTGGAGTGGATGGGCTACGGAGCCTCGAAGATCCCCGCCGACGTACTGCGCCAGACCATCGAGCGGTTCGGTCCGGTCGTCTACGCCGGTATGGGCATGACGGAACTGGGCGGCAACATGCTTACCCTGGACAAGGCGGCCCACGTCCGAGCGGCTCAGGGCGAGGAGCACCTGCTCGACGCCGTCGGCAAGCCGATGTCGCTGGTCGACGTCCGCGTGGTCGACCCGTCCGGAAACGAGTGCACCACAGGCGAAATCGGTGAGATCGTGGTCCAAGGCGACCAGGTCACGAAGGGCTACTTCGGCAACCCCGCCGCGGACGCGGAGGCCTTCGAGGGCGGCTGGTTCCACACCGGGGACCTCGCGCGCCAGGACGAGGAGGGATTCCTCTACATCGTCGACCGCGCCAAGGACATGATCATCACCGGCGGCGAGAACGTGTACTCCAGCGAGGTCGAGAACGCGATCTACACGCACCCCGACGTTCTCGGTGCCGCCGTCATCGGAACACCCGACGAGAAGTGGGGCGAACTCGTCACCGCGGTCGTGGTGCGCAAGCCGGGCACGCAGCTGACGGCCGACGAGGTCGTCGGCAGCTGCAAGGCGCAACTCGCCGCGTTCAAGCAGCCCCGCAAGGTCATCTTCATCGACGAGATGCCCCAGACCGTCAGCGGCAAGATCCGCAAGAACGTCCTGCGCGATCAGTTCACCACCAACTGACGCCCCTTCAACGACCCACGAACACAGGAGAACCCGATGTCATTCACCGTCCTCACCACCGGGCTGAAGTTCCCTGAAGGCCCGGTGTCACTGCCGAACGGCGATGTGCTTGTCGTCGAGATCCATCGGGGCACGCTCACCCGCGTGACCCCCGACGGCACCACCACGGTCGTCGCGGAGGTCGGCGGTGGCCCCAACGGCGCTGCGATCGGCCCCGACGGACGCTGCTACATCGCGAACAGCGGCGGAATGATTGCCACCGAGGCGTACGGCTACGTCTTCTCCGGGGGCACTCCGGCGGACTACACCAGCGGCAGCATCCAGGCCGTCGACCTCGAGACCGGCGAGGTCGAAACGCTGTACACCGAGTGCGACGGAACCCCCCTGCGCGGCCCCAACGACATCGTCTTCGACGCGCACGGTGGCTTCTACTTCACCGACCACGGCAAGAGCAACGAGAAGACGACCGACCACGGCCGCCTCTTCTACGGCACCGTCGACGGCTCGTCGATCCGTCAGATCGCATCGGACATGAACGGCCCCAACGGAGTCGGGATCTCCCCTGACGGCACCCGGCTCTACGTCAGCGAGACCTTCACCGCCCGCGTCTGGTGGTGGGAGATCACCGGGCCCGGTGAGATCGTGGGCGGTTTGACGCTCGCAGGCTCGGGCGGCGGCAACTTCCTCTACGGGTCGCCCGACTTCCGCTACTTCGATTCGCTCGGCGTCGAGGCCAACGGCAACATCTGCGTTGCGTCGCTGGCCACGCCCGGTATCTGCGTGATCAGCCCGGAGGGCACACTGGTCGAGATCGTCGCCATCGACACCGATGGCGACCCCGGCATCACGAACATCTGCTGGGGTGGACCGGACATGCGCACGGCGTACATCACGGCGTCGAGCACCGGCAAGGTCCTCCGATTCGACTGGCCCCGAGCAGGTCTGGTACTCAACAACCAGGCGGTCCCGGTCTGACCCGATCGGTGCGCCCTGCGCAGCGTCCAGCAGCCCGATACGCTCGTCGGAGCCGGTAGCGACGGCACGGAGATCGTCGACACCGTCGTCGACGACGGTGGCACCGGCTCCGCGAGGGGAGCACTGCACATGCAGATCGATCTCACCGGGCGCACCGCGTTGGTCACCGGATCGACCCAGGGCATCGGCCTCGCCATCGCCGTAGGTCTCGCCCGCTCGGGTGCCCGTGTCGTGGTCAACGGTCGAGGCGCAGACCGCGTCGAGGAGGCAGCCCGAGCGGTGCGGGCCGAATCCGACGGAGCCGACGTCCTCGGCGCCGTCGGCGACCTGTCCACAGAGGCGGGCACCGCGGCCGTCCTGAACGCAGTGCCCGCCGTCGACATCCTCGTCAACAACCTCGGCATCTTCGGCTCCGCTCCCCCGCTGGAGATCGACGATGCCGAGTGGCGCCGCTACTTCGAGGTCAACGTCCTCTCCGCCATCCGTCTCATCCGCGCCTACCTGCCCGGCATGACCGACCGCCGCTGGGGTCGCGTCCTCAACCTGGCCAGCGACTCGGCCGTCGTCATACCGACGGAGATGATCCACTACGGCATGACGAAGACGTCACTGCTCGCCGTCAGCCGCGGCTTCGCGAAGGCCGCTGCCGGCACCGGAGTCACCGTGAACTCTGTGATCGCCGGGCCGACACACACCGGTGGTGTCGAGGAGTTCGTCCGCGAACTGGTCGGCGACGAATTGCCCTGGGACGAAGCGCAACACGAGTTCATGGTGACGTACCGACCCCAGTCACTACTACAGCGTCTCATCGAGCCCGAGGAGATCGCGAACCTCGTCGTGTACCTCGCCTCTCCCCTCGCGTCGGCCACCACCGGCGGTGCGGTCCGGGTCGACGGCGGCTACGTCGATTCGATACTGCCCTGAGCTGTGGGCGGTACCGATTCGAGGATTTCTGCGGCCCTCGCCGGCGGACCGCTAGCGTGTGCCCATGCGCACGGGTGTGGGGGATCACCGGAAGCTCGTCATGCTCGGTTCGATCATGGTGGTGGTCGCGGCGCTCGGGGTGCTCGTGACCGTCCACCGCCAGGACGACTCCCCGGCCGGCGGCGAACCATCCGCCGAGGCCGACCGCCACGTCGTGACCACCTCGCTCGAGACCGCGCCGAAGCCCGCGTGGACCCTCGACGTCGGACGCCTCACCGACAATCCCGGTGACGTCCTCCTGCCGATGCCGTACCAGCTCGAGTCCTACTACGGCTACGGCGGGATTCTCGATGCCGGCGACCTCATGATCGCTGCCGCCGCTCACCCCCTTCCCGAAGTCGCGGGGCAGTCCGGTCGCCCCGTCGGTGACGTGACCCTCGTCGGGATTCGTCCCGCCGATGGGTCGCCGGCATGGAAGACACGGATCGGAAGGGTGACTCAGTGCAGTCCCGAGGTCGAGGCCGCGGTCCTCGCGTGCTGGGAGAGGCGTCGGATAGCGTTCGTCGACACCACATCCGGAACGCTCCTGGCCGAACTCGGCACCGACTTCGACGTCAACGGCGCGCAGATCAGCGGAAGCACCGTGTACGTGTCGGGGTCCGGAACGGACGGCGGGACCCAGGTGCCGGTTCTCACCAGCGGAACCGTCACCGATCTCACCGCGAACTTCCGACGCACCTTCGGCACCCTCGACGGCAGCGCGTCCGTCCATACGGTGCCGGACAGCAATGCCGTCATCGCTCTGGTGCGCGGCCCGGGCGATCCGCAGTACGTGTACACCGTCTTCGATCTCGACTCCGGGGCCACGCGGTTCACGTTCGAGGGCGACTCGCTTCAACCGGTTGGGGACGGCCTGTTCCTCGTCAGCCGCGGCTCGAGGTCGGGAACGGTCGGAACTCAGGACCTCCTCGCTGCGGACGGTTCGACCATCCGCTCGATCCCCATCCCCTCGTACCGCTCACCGACCTTCCCCAGCAAGCCGTCCTCGCCGCCGCCGATGTTTCTCGGCGACGGCGCCTACGATCCCGCGTCGGGTAACGAACTCTGGCGCAGCCCGGCACTCGTGAAGGACGAATCATTCGGCAGGAGCAGTGCTCTGGTGGCAGTGGTCGGAAACACCGCCCTGGTCACCTCGCCGGACTCGAAGACCATCACCGGTCTCGACCTACGCTCGGGCCGGCAGCTGTGGCAGACGCCGTGGGAGGACGCGTACTGGGTGCGCGGCGGAGTCACCGACGGCGAGTACTTCGCGTTCGGCGATTACACCGGCACCCATGCGATCCGGGCGAGCGACGGAGAGATCGTGTGGTCGGTGCCGTGGCCGGGCGACACCGACCCTCGCCAGATCCAGATGTCCAGCGCGGGCGGCAGCCTCATGGTGTCGTGGCTCGATCACGTGGCCGTCTCGAGATAGCCGCCTCGTCTGATCGACGTCGCGGGCGGCGGCGTGCACGTCGGCCGGTGTGCCTGCCGCGGCGTAACGCCCCGAGGAACCAAACCGACTCATCGGTATGGCCACTTCGCGATCGATCAGACTGTCCCTGCTTGCTGTCGCGGCGGGCGCCGCGGTCGCACTGGGGACGGCACCGACCGCCTCGGCGGAGGTTGTCGACCTGACCATCGTCCCCGGCCTCGGCACGGGACCGACCACCCCGTTCGGCGTCGGGTGCACCTACCTGGTGGTGGCACGCACCGAGCGCCTGGTCGAGCCTCGCACCGACATCGTCGACTACACCAACGAGGCGATCATGTCTCCCGAGGAACAGGCCTGGAAGGTCGACCCGTACTTCAGCACGCCGGTGGTCCTCGGGCACAAGGTCGCGCTGTGGACGCCGACGGCGCCGGGTGAGCATTCGCTGATGGCGTATCAGACCTCCGCCGGCGGCCCCGTCCGGACGGTCACCGTCAATCCCGCCACTCCCCTCGGTCCCGTGTGCCTCGTCGCGCCCTGACGAGGCCGGCCTACGGCGGGAGGACCTGGCGCTTTCCACGGTCGGTGCGCATCGCACGTCAGGGCGGCAACATTCGCGGGAGTCGCCGCACCCCACCCAGCAGATCGTTACCGTGCGATTAGTTCGTGCACGATATAGTTCGGGCAGGTCCACCGCCGAGCCGGGAGACTGTTCGTCTACGACCGAGGTGGAGCCCAGTGGCATTCGTGCAGGTACCGGCCCCCGTGGCAGACGAAATCGGACTGTCGGCGGTCGTCGCCGCGCTGCCGCTCGTCTCCATGTTCGTGATGCTGGCGGTACTGAGAATCAAGGCGCACTGGGCCGCCCTGGCGTCGCTGGCCGTCGCCCTCGTGATCGCCATCGGGGTCTACCGAATGCCCGCGGGTCAGGCGCTGAGCGCGGGCGCCGAGGGCGCGAGCTTCGCGTTGCTGTCGATCATGTGGACAGTCGTCAACGCGGTGTGGATCTACAACATGACCGTCGAGAGCGGCCACTTCGACGCGCTGCGGCGCTCGTTCGCAGGCATTTCCGCAGACCGCCGTATCCAGGCGATCATCGTCGCGTTCTGTTTCGGCGCCCTGCTCGAGTCGGTGGCAGGATTCGGCACCCCGATCGTGATCTCGTCGGTCATGTTGGTGGCACTGGGTTTTCGTCCGATGAAGGCGGCGATGGTCGCGCTCGTCGCCAACACGGTCGCGACACCGTTCGGGGTGCTGGGCACGCCGACCCTGACCATGTCGCGGGTGACGGGACTGCCCGTCGACGAGATCGGAGCCGTCGTCGGACGGCAGGTTCCGGTTGTGGCCGTCGTCGTGCCACTCGTGCTGGTGGTCCTGATCGACGGTCGACGCGGACTGCGGGAGACCTGGCCCGCCGCGGTGGTCGCTGGAATCTCCTTCGCGGCAGCCCAGTTCGTGTGCTCGAACTACATCGCGGTCGGACTGGTCGACACGGTCGCCGCAACGGTGAGCGCGCTCGCGCTGGTCGCCCTCCTGCGGGTCTGGACACCCGGCGCCGGGACCCGCGCGGGTGCCGCGGAGTCCGACGGATCCGGGCACGCCGACGAGCCGAACCGCGCCCGCACCGTGCAGGCGTACGCGCCGTACGCGCTGATCGTGGCGGTGTTCGCGGCCGGCCAACTCGGTCCTGTGAAGGCGCTTCTCGCCCGGACAACGCGGGCGTTCGACTGGCCCGGACTCGACGTCGTGACGGCCGCCGGACTCGAACCCACTGCGGTCGCCTTCACCTTCCACACCCTCGCCGCCCCGGGGACGCTGGTCCTGGTCGCAGGCCTGCTGTGCATCCCGATCCTGCGGCCGCCCCCGGCCGACGCGTTCCGCAGTTACGTCGCGGCACTGAACCGTCTGAAGTGGCCGATCGTCACGGTGATGTCGGTGCTCGCCCTTGCGTACGTGATGAGCCTGTCCGGGCAGACGATGACGATCGGACAGTGGATGGCCACGGCAGGCGGCGCGTTCGCGTTGCTGTCCCCCGCCCTGGGATGGCTCGGCGTCGCGGCGACCGGGTCCAACACGTCCTCCAACGCACTGTTCGGGGCCCTTCAGGTGGCGGCCGCCGGTCAGGCCGGATTGGACCCACGAGTGCTGGCTGCCGCGAACATGTCCGGTGGCGCACTGGGAACCGTGCTGTCCCCGCAGAACCTCGCGCTGGTCGCGGCCGTCGGTGGCCTCGCGGGCCGGGAGGGCGCACTGCTGCGCAGGCTGCTGCCGTGGAGCCTGGGCGGCCTGGCGGTGATGTCTGCTCTGATCTGGCTGCAGACCACCGGCGCGGCGGCGTGGATGCTGCCGTGACGCCGAGGACGCCTGATCATCCGACAGCGGTCGGCGCGGACTTGCCCCGGAGGGCGAAACACGCGGTGGCCCGGTCGAATCCGCGAACGGAATCGACCGGACCACCGATGCTCGACGCCGGTTAGCCGCGCGACACGCGCACGATGCCGTTGAGCGTTCCCTGAATCAGGTCACCTTCGGACGTGATCAGGCCGGACATCTGGATGGTGTCGTTGAGGGTGCTGCCCGGCATGTCAGCGGTCGCCATGACCGCACCGGTGACCGGGTTGATCGCGGCGTAGGCGAATCCGTCCACCGCACCGCCCGTACCCTTCCGGAGCACCGTGTAGATGGTGTCGTCGGCGGTCGACAGGTGCGGAACCGCAGAGCTTTTCACGTCGGTGTCCCAGAGCACGGTGCATCCGCCGGAGCCGACCTCGACACGCGTCATCCCGCCGGCGAACGGCGCCGAGGCGGGCACGGACGGTCCGGCGCTCTCCGGGACGGCGGGGTACGGGTAGCCGTACGTGCCGGCGACGATCACCGTCGATCCGATCGCGATCGGCGAGTTCTCGCTGCCCGGTCCACCGTTCGCCAGCACCGGGGTGTGGCACACCTGCTGACCGTCCGACACCCGGTACACCAGCAGCGACACCGTGGTGTCGGCGCTGTCCACGATCGTCACGTACTCGTGCCCGGTCACGGGTCCGAAGTAGGTGGGAGTGGACCCGGTTCCCCAGCTGAGTTGTCCTGGCTTTCGGGCACTTCCGCGGTCGTACGCTGCCCTCCACTGCACCTGCGGCGCCTGACCCGGCGCGGCGGACAGCTCGTACAGGGCGTGCGTGGTCGCCACCGAGGTCCCGGTGGGGGACGTGGAGATGCTGTTCTCGACGCGCTCGCCCGCAGGCAGGTCGACCGTACGCGCAACCCCGGCGGCGTCGACGTACCCGACCCGGCCCGCGCCCGTCGCGAACCACACGTTCCCGGCCCAGTCGGGAGCCAGACCGGTGACACTGTCGTCGGCAGCGATCACACCGGAGAGGTCGACGGACTCGTCGACGGACAGGGACCACCGGCCGCCGTTGTTGTGGTGCCCGACCCGGACGAGCCTGCGCTCCCCGTCGACGGCGACGAGCCTGTTGTCGTTGTCGAGGTAGGCGTACACGCCGCCGAGGAGGCTGCCCTTGGGCAGTTCGAGTTCCGCGAGCGAGGCGCCCGCCGAGTTGCCGCCCGTGGACCCCGCGGCGAGGGAGCCGAGGTCCGACGATCCGAGCCCGCTCGCCGATCCCGACGAACCCGAGCCGTCGGTGTCGATCAGGTGCACGGTCGGATTGCGCCCGATCATGGTGGTGCACAGCGCAACGACGAACGAGTCGGAACCCTGCAGCAGGGTCGGGCAGGCGGAGACGAGGCTCGTCGCCCCGACCGTGACCGCCCCCGTGCCGGGACCGGCGAGGGGTGTGACGTCCGAGGAGCCGGCGTCGCCGTGCATGGTCGATGTCCCGTTCGGGCCCAGGTACGGATTCGGCGGCGCGAGTGGGCCCCACGGTCCCGCCGCGGCGGCGCTACCACTTCCGAGCACGACGGAGAGCGCGATCGCGGTCGCGGCGACACCGGCACGTGCAAACCTGTTCGGTGCGACTCCGTCGTCACCGGAGGTACGACAACATCGCGCCGACGTGGCCCGGGTGGTCCTGGTGTTCTTCACGAAGTCTCGTCTCGTCGTAGGGATACGGTGGGGTTTCGGACCAGTGTCAGGTCCCGTTCAGGGGCGCCGACCGTCGGCGTCGAACAGCTCGTGCTGCAACCGAAGTCAGACGTCCCACTCGACGGACAGCGCGTTCGGGCCGCGTAGCGCGACACCGACCTGGCTGGTCACCTTCGCGTCCGCCTCGGCACCGTCCTGCAGACGCAGCCCGGGCAGGCGTTGGAGGAGTGCCGTCAGTGCCGTCTCGAGTTCGGCGATGGCCAGCCAGTTTCCGGCGCAGCTGTGCGGGCCCCGGCCGAACGAGAGCATCGCCTGCTTGCGCCGGGTGATGTCGAAGTCGTGCGGATCCGGGTACACATCGGGGTCCCGGTTCGCGGCATTGATGGAGAAGACCATCGGTGTCAGCGCCGGGATGTCGATCCCGTTCCAGCTGACCGCCTCCGGGCACGCCCGTGGCAGCAGTCCCACCGGCGGCTCCCAGCGCAGCCCCTCCCACACCGCCCAGATCGCGTGCTCGGCGAGGTCGGACCGCAGAAGTTCCATCTGATCGGGATGGGTGAGCAACGCGGACAGGGTGTTGCCCAGCGCGAGCATCGTGGTGTCCGCACCCGCGGGGAACAGCAGTCGCAGGAACGAGAGCACCTCGTCGTCGGTGAGGGTCTCGCCCTCCTGATTCTCGGTGACCAGGACCGAGATCAGATCGTCGCCGGGGTTGCTGCGACGGTCGGCGATGATCGGCGTGGCGAAGTCGGAGAAGTCCTGCGATGCGCGCATCGCGGCCTCGGGGTCGAACGGGAAGTAGAACAGGTCGTGCGCCCACCGGTGGATGGTCGCCTCGTCCTGCTCCGGAAGGCCCATCAGCCGGCTGATCAGGAGCACCGGGTACCGGGTCGTGAACTCCGCGACGAGATCCACCGAACCCCGATCGGCGAACCGGTCGATGAGTTCGTGTGCGAGCGGTTGAAGGAGCGGTTCGATGAACTCGGCGACCCGCTTGCGCTGGAACGACGGCGACACCAGCGCCCGGTTCTTGCGATGCTCGTCGCCTGCCATGCACTGCAGGGTCTTTCCGAGGACCGGCCCGGTGGTCATCGGGTAGATGGCCGAGGCGGGGAAGACCTCCTCGTCCTTGAATGCGGCGGCAACGAGGTCGTTGGTGAGCAGCAGCACCGCCTTCACCCCCGCGAAGGGCACGACCGCGTGCGACTTGAGCTCACGCAGCCCCTCGAGCACCTCGTGGATGTCGGGGCGATCCTCGAACGCGAAGTCGACTCCCTCGATGTCGACGTCCCCGAGATCGGTGGCCACGGTCATGAAACTCCCCATTCCGATGATGCGAATATTCGTATCGTGTGATACAAGTATTTGAACTACCGCGAGAGTAGGAGCATCCGATGACCGTTGGCAAGAGTGGATCCGTGCCATCTCCCCCAACAGACCGGGTCGTGTCGATCATCGGACTGCTCGCCGCACGCAACACACCCGCGACGTCCGCGGATCTCGCCGACGCCCTCGACCTGAGCAGATCCACCACCGGGTCCATCCTCGCCACCCTCGAGCAGCGAGGCTGGGTGTTGCGCCTGCCGGACCTGCGCTACCAACTCGGCCCGGCACTGGCGACGATCGCGGCGCGGGCGCGCGAGGCGCTCAGCCTGCCGGACAACGCGATGGGCCACCTCGAAGCCCTCGCTTCGCGAGTTCGCTGTGGGGCTGCACTCGGCCTGATCGACGGCACCGAGATGGTGTTCGTCGCGATGACCGACAGGCTCGGGCACATTCCGCGTGGCATCGAAGTGGGGGTCCGTCTGCCGCTGGAGGCGCCGGGCGGCATCTCCGTTGTCGCATCCTCGGGCCGCGCGGTGCAACAGCGATGGCTCGACACCGCACCCCCCGATCGCCGCGACCAGCTCGCACACCTCCTGACGCAGACCGCGTCGACCGGTGTCACGGTCTGGGGCGCCGATGCGGCCGACATCGACCGCATCGACGTGCTGGCCCAGGTGGTCACGCACCTCTCCTCGAATGCGGCCAGTCAGCGACTACGCGACCAGGTGCGGGCGCTCATCGACGACACCAGCGGCTACCCGTACACGGTGGAGGCACTCGAATCGGAGCTACCGCTGCCGATCAGCTACATGACCGCCGCGGTGTTCGACGCCGGAGGAACGCCGCGATGGGAACTGCAGATAGGCCCCCTCCGCTCCGCGGTCAGCCCGGACGAACGACGCACGTACATCGAGGAACTGACCGCAACGGCACGAGCCATGTCGCAGGCCTGACTCACCCGCACACGGATGCTCACACGTCCACCCACCGCGTGCCCGCGGGCGCGAGTTCGGCTGCACCGGAGGTGATTTCGGCTACCGTATCGGCCACGCGCGCGGGGTCCCGGGTGGCCAGGGTGAGGGTGACGACCGAACCGTAGACGGTGTCGACGATGGCGACTCCGCGACCGCGGAGTTCGGCCTCCACCCGGCCGGCGGTGTCGTGACCGACCTCGAGCGCCAGCAGGTCGAGACGTTCCCGGCCGACCAGTCGCGCCGCATCGACCACCGCTGCCACCGCTGCCGAATATGCGCGTACGAGACCGCCCGCGCCGAGTTTGACGCCGCCGAAATAGCGCGTCACCACCACCGCCACGTCGACCAGGTCGCGGGCACGGAGCACCTGCAGCATGGGCACCCCGGCCGTTCCTCCCGGTTCCCCGTCGTCACCAGCGCGTTCGGCCCGCTCCGACGGCTCGTTGCCCGTGATGTACGCCCAACAGTGGTGCCGCGCATCGGGAAATCGCCGTCGCTGCTCGTCCAGAAACTCCTGCGCCTTCACCGGCCCGTCGACGCGACGCAACACCGCGATGAACCGCGAGTGCTTCACCTCGGTCTCCACCTCGACGTCGGCGCCTGCGGGCAGTGTGAACGGCATGCCTCATCCTCCCCCGAGGCGCGGCGGCGTCACCGAGGCGGGACGGGTATCACTCGAAGTAGGACCGATGGTCGCTGTAGGGAACCTGACCGGTGGGACTCGCCCTGACGGCGTCGGCCACCGCCGGAGGAATGGGAGCCCAGTACGCGGGCATCGCGGCGGCAAGGGACGGCTTCAACACGTACAGCAGGGCGAAGTTCACTGTCCACAGCGGCGGCGCCATCGACATGCCGACCGTCGCGCTCACCCCACCCTCGGTGTTGGTGACCAGTTGCGCAGCACCCGAAATCTGCTGCGCAGCAAACCCGTACACGGCCTGCACCGTGTAGGCCGATCGGTAGAGTGCGATCAGGGTGTGGGTCGCACCGTTGTCCCTGAGCCAGGTGCCCACGAATCCTCCGGGCGCGATCAGCGAATTCACCTGCCTCGTCGGCGCGTCCGCGTTGGCCGGACTCTGCAGCAGTCCATCGGTGTTCACGTACAACCCGTAACTGGCCAGGACGGTCGGCGTCGGGCGGCCGCCGACGTCGGACAGGAGGGGACGGCCGTTCGTGTTGGTGAGGATCCGGACGCACGCGTCGATCACCTCCGCGGCATCGCGATCTCCGCCGACTCCCCCGCCCGTGACGAGTTCCCGGTACTGCTGGTCGGTCAGCGCATCGTCCCTGGCGAGCCCGATCCGGGCTGCGATCTCGTCCGCCTTCTGCTCACCGAGCGGCTGATTGAGTTGCCCCGGATCGGTCACCTGGGTCGGCGCCAGCTGCTCGTAGCCGGGCGCCCCGGAGAACGGGACCGCGAAGCCGGTCTCCGGCGGGGGTTCACCGCCCGCCGTCGTGCCCGGCGCCAGGACCAGAAGGCACGCTCCGGCCACAGCCATGATCGAGGAGGCCCCGCGCCGAGTCGCCGGGCGGGCCACGCCAGTTCCGCGCATACGTCAACCTCCCGAACAGGTGGGCGGGTCGGCACGAGGTGCTCAGTCAATCGCCGGAACCGTCGCAGTGTCAAGACTCGCGAACCGGCACCGCTGCATCGGCCACGAAACCGCGCGCGATCGCCTCCGCGTGCGTAGCATTTGACCCAATCTCGTTTCGATTCCCACTGGGAGGCCGACGTGAGCGGACTCGGTATCGATCTCGGAACAGCGAACACGGTCGTCGGGACCCCCGAGGACGGAATCGTTCTGAACGAACCGTCTTTCATGCTGGTTCGCACCAAGGAACCACACCGTGCGCTGGCAATCGGCCAGGAGGCCCGCAGTCTCGTCGGACGCACACCCATAGGCATCACACAGGTGCGCCCGATGCGGGCCGGTGTCATCGTGGACCTGGAATCCGCGAAGGCGTTCGTCTCTGCCGTCATCAAACAGGCCTCGCCGTACGGGCACTTCGGCCGTCGACCCACAGCCGTCATCTCGGTGCCCGAAGGCGCGACACCGCTCGAACGCCGCGCGCTGCTCGAAGTCGGTCACGAAGCCGGCCTGCGGAAGGTCGGATTGATACCCGAACCCGTTGCGGGCGCCGTCGGGTGCGGCATCAATCCGATGGAGCCCCGCGCGCATCTCGTCGTGAACATCGGCGGCGGCACCTCCGAGGTCACCGCCGTCTGCTTCGGTGGCGTGATCTCGCACCGCAGTTGCCGGATCGCCGGTGACGAACTCACCACCGCGCTGCACCACTACCTGCGCGAGGAACACCAGATCATCGTCGGAGACCTCACCGCCGAACGCGCGAAGATGGGCACGCCGGACACCGAGGAGGGTCAGTCCGTCGTGGTGGAGGGCCTCGACGCCGTCACCGGCCGGGCCCGCCTGCTCTCCCTCGACGTCGACGAGATCGTCGAGGCGCTACGACCGACCACGGCAAGCATCGTGCAGACCCTGACGTCCTGCCTGGAAGACCTTCCGCCTCAGGCCATCGGCGACGTGATGTCCGAGGGGGTCCTCGCGATCGGCGGTGGCTCGATGCTCCGTGGGCTGTCGCAACTGCTCGAGGATGCGTTCGGGTTGCCGGTGAAGACCGCGGAACGTCCACTCACGTGTGTGGCCGAAGGTGCGACAGCGTGCCTCGCCCACCCCGAAGTTGTTGCCGCCTACAGCAACAACTGACCTGCCTGCCTCTCCCCCTCACCGCGGCGGTGCCTCTCCCCCCTCACCGCGGCGGTGCCGCGCCCCCTCACCCCGGCGGTGCCGCGGTGGCCGCGGGTGCCGCCGGTGCCGGGGCTCCGAAGTACCGCGCGAGGATCGCCTTCACCACGGGACCCGATGTCGCCGAACCGAACCCGCCGCCCCGCACCATCGCAGTCACGACGATCTCGGGATTCTCGAATGGCGCCACCGCGGAGAACCATGCGTCGAGCCCCTTCCCCGGCGCCGACGGATCCTCCGCCGTCCCGGTCTTGGTGCCGGCGGTCACCGGCAGATCGGCGAGCTGTCCACCCGTACCCACCGTGGCCGAGGCCCGCATCCCGGCCCGGACGGGACCGAGCAGGTCCGCGAAAGGAAGCCGCCGCGGCTGCTCCGTGTCGACGGGGACAACGGTTCCGGCGTCGTAGCCCGCGGCCAGTTGCGGTGTCACCATCGCGCCGGTGCCGACGCCGACCGTCCACCTCGCCACCTGCATCGGCGTGGCGGTCACGGTGCCCTGCCCGATACCCATGAGCAGGGTGGACCCCGGATACCAGGTGGACCCGATCTCGCCGACCGACGCGGGCGTGCCGAGGAACCCGGTGGCCTCGCCGGGCAGATCGATTCCGGATGCCCGACCCACACCGAGCTGATCGGCGACCTCGGCGATCCGCTCGGGCCCGAGAAGTTCTGCCAGCTTGTAGAAGTAGACGTTGTCGGACGTCTGGATGGCCTGCAGCATGTTGTGCGGGCCCATCGGTTGCCAGTTGTTGAACGTGTGGCCGCCGTACGTGTACGAGGCTCCGGTCGCGATGACCTGGTCGGGTGACAGCACGGGGTGGACCATGTCGGCCGACGCGGTGACGATCTTGAAGGTCGAGCCGGGCGGCGCCGCCGTCTGGAATGCGTGGTTGAGCATCCGGCCGGGTCCGGGTCCCCCGGTCTGCGACGCAAGGGCGACAAGGTCGACGGGCGGACCGTAGACGTTGTTGTCGAAACCGGGCACGCTGGCCAGCGCCAGCACCGCGCCGGTGCGCGCGTTCATCACGACCGCGGCACCCAGGTCGCCGCCACTGCTGCGCACCGCCTGCGTCAGCCCGTCCGTCGCCAGGTTCTGCAATCCCATGTCGAGGTGCAGCCGCAGGTCGTGCCCACGGATGGGGTCGACCCGTTCACCCGCGGCAACCGGACGCCCGGACGGGTCGACGTACATGCACTGTTTTCCGTCGCTGCCACGCAGCAGTGCGTCGTACTGCTTCTCGAGGCCCGCCTTGCCGACTCGCGATCCGAGCGCCAGATGGTTCCAACGCTCCATGTCCTCGGGGTCGCCGACACCGACGTAGCCGAGGATCGATGCGAGCGTCGTACCGAACGGGTAGTGCCGCTTTCCGGACGGCGCCACCAGTACGCCCGGTATGTGTGCGTCGATGACGGCCCGCGCCTGATCGGGAGTGGCCCTGCCGAGGACGGCCTGCACCTCCCCCTCACGCAGCTCGTCGAGGGGGGCGTCCACCTCCGCGGGTGGGAGCCCGAGCAGCGCCGCGAGTTGCCCCCGCGCACCGAGGTTCGACTCGTCGAACAGTCGGGCGACGACCGACACCGTGTACTCGGGCACGTTCGTCGCGAGCGGCACTCCGGTCCGGTCGAGAATGAGTCCCCGCTCGGCGGGCAGCCGGATGCACCGTTGCATCTGCTGGTCGCCGAGCGCGCGCAACTCCGGACCGCGTTCGGTCTGCAACTGCCATGCGAACACCGACATCGCGACGAGCGCGGCGGTGACCGCGAGCGACCCGACCGTCATTCCTCGCGGGCGCCCACGGCGCTTGGACGGCGGCGCCCACAACGGTCGCGCGACGCCGTCCCGCCGCACCGCGAGCACCAGCCCGATCGCGACGAACCCGACGATGGCGACCGTGCCGCCGTAGCTGAACAGCGGGATCGGCATTCCGGTGTGTGGCAGCACGGACAGGCTCGCCCCGACCGACAGGATCGCGTGCATCCCGAACAGGACACCGACACCGGCCGCGACGAGTGCGCCCTGCCTCGTCCGGGCGCGCCGGGCGGCGAGCGCCGACCGCCACGCGATCACGAGGGACGCCGCCACGACCGCCAGCCCGGCGATCAGCCCCCACCCGTACACGACGCTCGCGAACGCGAGGTCGTGTTCCGACTCCGGGAGGTACTGCGCGCGCAGGGCGTACATGGGGTCGCGCGCCAGACCCCACAGCCCACCGCTGCCGACCGCGATGTCCGCCTGCAGTGATGCCCAACCCGGACCGCTCGGGTCGGCCTCGCTCGACAGGAACACGTGGATCCGTTCGAGCTGGTACGGGCGTAGGAACAGGACGGCGAGGGGCATGGCGGCGACCCCGAGCGTGAACAGCGGGACCAGGGGAAGCAGTGGGACCCTGGCGAGCACGAGCATCAACGCAGCGGTCGCCGCCATCACCACGGCCGTCGACAGGTCGGGTTGCATCGCCACCAACGCGACCACCGTCGCAGCGATCGCGAGCGTCGCCAGCAGCCGGAGCGTCGAGTAGCCGCGGGCGAGCACCGTCGCCGCCACCAGGACCAACGCGAGTTTCGCGATCTCCGACGGCTGAACGGTGAACAGGCCGAAGTCGAGCCAGCGCTGCGCGCCCTTGACCGAGACCCCCACGAACGGCACGGCCGCCAGCATCACGACGGATGCCCCGAGCATCCACCAACCGAGCCGGCTCAGCTTGTCCACCCGCATCCGGGAGACCACCCACATCGCGCCGACCCCGACGACCGCGAAGCCCAGTTGCCGGACGGCGAACGAGGTGAGCCCGATGGAGACCAGGTTAAGCAGGCCGAGGACGACGAGGACGAGCGCTGCCGTGACGATCCACGGATCGGATTCGCGGTCGTTTCCCCGCATGGAATTCCCCACGCCTCAGCAGGTCGCGTTCTCGGCGGGCACCAACAACGGCTCCGAGGCGGCGGCGGCGGGGGCGCTGGTCTCGGCGACGACCGCAATCGCGGGACCGGCCGGCAGGTCGGTCTTGCCGATGCCGTACACCTGCTCGCGCCCCGGCTCCGTCGGCATCGTGACGTCGGCGCTGGTGCGCACCTCCCCCGAGCAGCGGTCGTGGACGACGAGCTTCCAGGTCACCGTGGAGACCGCCTTGGACGGGTCGTAGTTCACGTCCACCCGCACCAGGCATGGCTGCCCAGCCGTGCACGCCCCTTCGGCGAAGGTCGCGGTGACGGCGGTGATCGGACCGGCACTGCCCGGAGGACCGGACGGGACGGGCGCGGGCGCGACACCGCCCGACGGCGGTGACGGTTCGGGTGGCGGTGACACCGGGTCGATCGCGTTCGGGTCCGGAGGATCGTCCGGACTCAGGACGGCGTTCCAGCCCCGGCCCATTTCGGACCAGACGCGGGGAACGGCCACCGCAGCCCCGGTGAGGATCACGATCGCGAGCAGCGAGAAGATCACGACGCGTCGGGACGGGCGCCTCCGACGCTCGTCCCACACCTTGTGGACGGGCGGAACCCAGCTTTTCGACGCGAGGGATCCGGCGTCGGTGAAGTGCAGGTCCTGCGCGGTCGGCGCCTCGGTGACGAGCCGGCCGTCCGGAAGCGGGTGTCCACTCGCCACCGTCACGAGCTCGCCGATCTGACGACGCCGCCGTTCCTCCGCGTCCGGGTCGAGGTCGGGCGCGACTGCTACCCGAACCTTCCGCACCAGGTCCTGCAGATCCTTTGCCGCCGAAACGGATTCGGTGAGCCTGTCGACGAACTCCGCCTTACGGCAGTTGGTGGCGATGCTCCGGACGACACCCGCGACCGCGTCCGTGACGTCCGGGGCTGGTCCGGTCCGGCGGGTCATCCGCTCGAGTGTCAGCCGACCGGACTCGGCCACCGTGACGGCCGCGCCCCGAACGGAGGACGGCTGCCTGCCGAGTCCACGTGCCGACTCGACCTGATCGATCACGTCCGTCACGAGCAGCGCAGCCTGGGGCGGTGTCAACTGTGCCACCGCGAGGAGGTGGCGCAGCGGAACCGCGCCGTCCCCCATCCTGTCTGCCGTGTGTTCGTGCGGTTCGGGCGCGACCGCATGTGCTCGCCTGCCCGTGTGAAGTCCCGACACTGCTTCGATCATCGCGCTTCCCGAAGACGATGCGCCGCCCGTGCTTCACTACCTGACAGCTGCGGGTGGCCGGCTGACTTGGGCTGTACTTTCTACTGTCGAATTCTCGTGGGTTGGTTGGAACCATTTAACTCCGATCCGGTGCGGGGGGCACCGGAATCTCGACGCTCGAAGGTCTCGCTTCGGTGACTGTCAGTCGGCGTCGTCATCGATCCGTATCCTTTGCGACTCAACACCTCTGACGCACGGCGGCCACGGTGTCATTCGACCGGATCGGCCGGGTAGCTCGGACGGCCGTTCGGCCGATGGACCTGGATCGTGACACCCTTCGAATCGACACTCGACTCGACCAGGTCGAGCGCGATGTCGGGCCCGTTGTCGGGGAACAGTCGGGTGCCCTGGCCGAGGATCACCGGGACGACGATCAGAGTCATCTCGTCGACGAGGTCCCGTGCGAGCAGCCAGCGGACGAGGGTGCCGCTGCCGTGCACCTGCAACTCCCCCTCGGATGTCGCCTTCAGGTCGGCGATCGCCGCGGCAAGGTCACCCGTGAGCAGGGTGGTGTTCTCCCAGCGCACCTCGGTGAGCGTCGTCGAGGCGACGTACTTGGGCGTCTCGTTCAACGTCACACCGATGGGGTGGGCGCGCATCTCCGGGACCGTCCCCCAGTACCCGGCGAAGAGTTCGTAGGTCCGCCGACCGAACAGGAACGCATCGGCCCGCTGGTACGTCGAGGTGATCAGCCCCATGGTCTCCGCGTCGCCCGCCCCGAGTGCCCAGCCGCCGCGTACGAATCCGTTCCGGCGGTCCTCGTCCGAGGCGCCGCCGTTCCCCTGCACCACACCGTCGACGGTCACCTGCGTCATGGTCGTCAACTTCATGTCCGTGCTTCCCCACTCCTGCCGGACGTCCCGATCCGCGGACGAGACCTGCGGCGAGACGTCATCGAGGTCCGTTCGTGTTGAGGAACAACACCGGAGCGTCACGGCTCCATCGGCCGCCCGCGTCGAGGTCGAGCAACGCTGCCATCGCCTTGCCGGTGTACACCGGTTCCAGGGCGAGATTCTCGCGTTCCCGCGCCAGGGCCAGCGCAGCCAGCGCGGCAGGAGTGGGGTGTCCGTAGCCGGGGCCCAACCAATCGCGGGTGACAACCAGCGGGGACGGCTGCGCGTCCGGCAGCGCGGCGCCGCGGTCGGTGAGCAACTTCGCGGTGCGACGCGCGAGCCGCTCGAGGGTGTGCCGGTCCAGACGCAACGTGTCGTTGACGACGACGGCGGTGACCGTGACGTCCGACAACCCGGCCAACCCCAGGCCGAGGGACAGGCCGGCGGCGGTGCCTCCGGAGCCGACGGGAACCACGACGCTGCCCGGCCTGGGCAATGCCCCCTCGCGGATCTGCTCGGCCAGTTCGAATGCTGTCTCGACGTATCCGAGGGCACCGACGGCGTTGGATCCGCCGGGTGGGATGAAGCAGGCACGGCGGTGTCGGGCCAGCAGCCACGGCACTGTGGCGACCGTCCGCACCTTGCTGTGGGTGAAGTACAGCCGCGCGCCACTGTCGCGCAGTCGCTGCAGTTGATCCCGGACGTGATCGTCCATGGGCTGGTCGACCAGCGCCAGCGCGGTGTCCACCCCGTGCTCCCGGCAGTAGCGGGCGGTGGCCAGCCCCCAGTTGGTACCCAATCCTCCGACGGTGATCACCGTCCTGCGATCGCGGCGCAGGACGTCGGCCAGCAGCCATTCCAGTTTCCGAACCTTGTTTCCGCCCCAGCCGCCGTCTCCGTACGCACCGTCGTCCTTGAGCCAGACCGAACCGGACGCCGTGGGCAGGTGGGTCAGTTCACGCACCGGACTCGGTCCCGTACCCAGGGGCAATCGGGGAAGACTCGCCTTCAGAGTGGGAAAGCGTCGATGCAGGTGCGTC
Source organism: Rhodococcus sp. Q (assembly GCF_005503035.1). NCBI lineage: Bacteria > Bacillati > Actinomycetota > Actinomycetes > Mycobacteriales > Nocardiaceae > Rhodococcus > Rhodococcus sp. Q. Next base: position 14,007 of record NZ_SCOY01000003.1, on the reverse strand, counting down.
TCGGTCATGGGTCCATGATGGGCCCCGACACATTCCCGGGGGTGTTTTGTCGCCCTCGAAGCCTTCTACTGAACAAAGTCCACGTGGTCAGGGAGCGGTATCCGGTTTACCTCGTGCCATCACGGAGATCCACCACTCGTCGAGCGGACTGGGATCGGGCCAGCGGATCGGTTCGTCGGTCGAGGGTGTGGGCTCACGGTCCACTCCGGAGGTCCGCTGCAGCGGCTGACGGCCTGCTTTGACGCGATGCACAGTTCGGGGCTCCCCTCGCGCAGGTGGGCCCGCCCAACACGAGCGCCACCACCGATCACGGTAGGAGCATGCCCCGCAGCGTCCATGTTCACACCTGTGGCGCGTCGCATTTCGGTTCGAGAACGATTACTCAGCAGTCGAACACCGACCAGCAGATGTCGTTGCGCAACCGCTGGTCATCGAGAACCAGCTCGCGGATCGTGTCCGGCAGTTGGTCTCGCTGCCATCGGCATTCGCGCCGCCCCGCAGCTTCGGCCTCGGCGGCAGGCGCAGCCGCTCGTGCGGCCTTGATCGCGTAGGCGGCCGCACCGAGGTCGTGAGCGGCGACGTGCGCGACGGCCCCCGCCTGCCCTGCCGCGTAGGCGGCATGACGGGCCGCTCCTCGCAGGTCTCGAGCGGCCCCCATCGCGTGGCCTCCTGCCGCACGTGCCTGCATCATCGGGACCTCCCCACGCACCCACGCGCGGGCATGCTCGATCGCCTCCCGCGGCCGCGGGTCGTCAGGCCGCTCCGACTCGAAGAGGGGCAGGACGTGTTCCGCGCACGACGCCGCCCACAGTGCGAGCAGGTGGTGATCCTCGTCGGTGAGGGTTCCGCCGCGGCGGATCGTGATGAAGCGCGGATCTCGAACCTTGGGGAGTATCACCGTTGGCGTGCCTTCCGTCGGCCGTCGTTCACCCACCGCCGACGCGGTGCAGCGTCGCGACGTCGTCGCGAGCGAAGGCGTCCCGCAACTGTGCCAGAGCGACGTCGTCGGGCCTGATGATCGACTGCCCGCCGAAGGTGGTGTCGATGCCGGAGGTGGGGATGGTGACGTAGTGGTGTTGGCCGCGGGCACCGTAGAGGCGGTAGCCGAGTGACATCGCCGTCCGCCAGTCGAGCTCACTGTCCACCGTCACGTACGGGGCGAGTTCGTCGACGACGGTGTCGAGGTGCGAGGGGTCGGTCACGGCGTCGCCGGAGAAGACGCGGTCGGTGATGCCGCGGGCGACCGCCTGCTGATTCTTCACTCGCGCGAAGTCCGCGTCCGGGAATGCCTCCTGCTCACGTACGAAACGCATCGCCTCCGCGCCGTCGAGATGATTGGCGCCGCGCACGAACTCGAACCCTGCGCTCGTGAAGGCGCGGTCGCTGCGGACGTCGATTCCGTTCACCGCGTCGACAACCGAGGCGAGGCCTGCGAGGTCGACGATCGCGAGGTGGTCGATTCTGGCGCGCAACAGGTTCTCGACGGTCTCGACGGCCAGGGGCGCTCCGCCGAGTTCGACTGCCGCGTCGATCTTGTCGAATCCGTGGCCGGGGATGGGCACCCACAGGTTCCGCATGATCGACACCACATGGACGGTCGACCGATCGGCGGGCAGGTGCACAAGCATCATGGAGTCCGTCTGGCCGGCCTGCGGCGCGAGCGGTGTCCCGCCTGCCGCACACGCCTTGTCGACACCGATCAACAGGATGTTCGTCGCCTGCGTCTGCGCCGGACGTCGCTCCTCGTCGGGGAACGCATCCTGCGTGGACGTGATACCACTGCTGTACGAGTGGGCCACGCGAATCGTCAGGTAGCCCGCGTACCCGAACACGCCCACGGCGACGACCGCGCCGGAGAACAGGACCGCGCCGACCCCTCGGGCCGCGCGGCTCCGCATGCGCGCCGACCCCACGCTGTTTCGGGGTGCGTCGTGATCCGTGTCGTCCTCGTCCATCTCGTCCTGCCGTCGGAGCGTGAAGTGTCCGAGCCTGTATCGCGGATCAGCAGGATTCTGCTACGCGAGTCTAACGACCATAATCGAACTCACAGTGGACGGCGACGCGAAGTGCTCAGCGCGGCTGCTTCAGACCCGCCAACCTGCTCTCGATCGGCGCGCGCCACTCCTCCAGATCCTCAGGACCGTTCTCCGCCCACAGCTCGAACAGTTCGGAGGTGTCGGCGTCCGCGATGGTGCGTTCGAGCGTGACGACGATCCACGCGCGCTGCTCCGGTGTCAGCGACGCGGCGTAGCGGGCCGCGTCGATGCCGTCGAGAGGTCCTGGCGCCGGAAGCAGTCCATCGGCCACGGCGACGACCTCCGCGAGTGCGATCGCGGCCTGCGCGTCGTCGGCCTCGAGATAGTCCCCGCCGACATGACCTGCGTAGTCGTCGATGTCGAACTCGCCTGCGCGAAGCGCTGCGAGCAGATCACACGCGCCGTCGTTCTCGAACGGCCCCGAACCCCAAGTTCCCATGCCCACGACGATACGAGCGAGTACCGACACAGCCGGAATCTCCACGCTCCGGAGCCTGCGCACACCCGTCACGCTCCCGGCGCTTTCCGCGCATCCGGGCTCCTGGGTGTGGCCGCGCTCCGGATCAGGACGGCACGACGAGAGTGGTCGCCGCCCACGAGGTGAGCAACTTGAGACCGTCGTCGGACGGCGACCCGGGCACCGCCGTGTACACATTGAGTTGCAGGCCGGAATCCACGGGCAGCAGCAGCGCCTCGTAGTCGAGTTCGAGGCGACCCACCGCCGGGTGGTGGAACACCTTCGTGCCCGTGCGGTGCAGGCGGACGTCGTGGGACGCCCACATGCGACGGAAATCCTCACTACGCGTCGACAACTCGCCGACAAGGGCGATCAGTTCCCGGTCGTGTGGGTTCCGTCCCGCCTCCGACCGCAGGATCGAGACGGCATCGTGCGCGGCCTTCTCCCAGCGGTCGCCCCAGAACCGTTGCGCCGCCCCGGTGTCGAGGAAGTGGAATCTGGCGGAGTTCACCGGCTGCTTCGCCACCCGCTCGGGTGAGTCGTACATCGGCGCATACAGTGCGCGGCCGAGCAGATTCGCGCCCAGCACGTCCAACCGGCCGTTGCGCACCAGAGCGGGCACCGTCTCCATCGAGTCGAGGATGCGCTGTACCACCGGACGCAGCCTGCCCGGCGCCGTCCGCCGGGCCCGCGACCGAGCGGCACCCGACGCGTTCGCGGACCGGGACAGGTCGAACAGGTGGCTGCGTTCCGCGTCGTCGAGTTGCAGTGCCTCTGCCAGCGACTCGAGCACCCCGTCGGACACCCCGCGAAGATTGCCGCGTTCGAGACGCGTGTAGTAGTCGACGCTCACTCCCGCGAGCATCGCCACCTCCTCGCGGCGCAGTCCCGGCACCCGACGATTGCCGCCGTACGCGGGCAGTCCCGCCTTGTCGGGGGTGATCCGGGCACGCCGCGACGCGAGGAACTCGGCCGTTTCCGCCTTCAGATCCATGCCCTCGACGGTACGACCGGAACACCCGTCGTGGGAGGTACCGCCAGTACCCGGCACGCCCGGAACTCTCGGCGGCGTGGATGCAGGACGCCTACCTGCTCACGATCGGGGCGGCCTGCTGATCGACCCAGGCGCTCGGACATTCCCGCCAACGGGGTAACACCAGGCCCTCCCTGAATCCTCGACTCCTTCCTACCGTGAAAGCCATGACCGTGAATCCCGTTCCTACCCTCACCCTGAACAACGGCGTCACGCTGCCCGCGCTCGGCTTCGGGGTCTTCCAGACGCCACCGGACGAGACGATCGCAGCCGTGGAAGCGGCCCTGCGCACCGGCTACCGGCACATCGACACCGCTGCCGCGTACGGCAACGAGCGCGAGGTCGGTGAGGCGATCCGCCGCTCGGGCATCGACCGCGCGGACATCTTCGTCGAGACGAAGGTGTGGATCAGCGACTACGGCTACGACGCCACGCTGCACGCCTTCGACAAGTCGGCGGGAAAGCTGGGCCTCGACCAGCTCGACATGCTGATCCTGCATCAGCCGCTGCCCACCCGTTTCGACCTGACGCAGGACGCGTACCGGGCGCTCGAGACACTGCTCGCCGACGGGAAGGTCCGCTCGATCGGCGTCAGCAACTTCATGCCCGACCACCTCGATCGGCTCACCGCATCGGCGAACGTGGTGCCCGCCGTCAACCAGATCGAGATGCACCCGTACTTCCGGCAGCCGGCTGTGCTCGCCGCTGACGCGGTGCACGGCATCCTCACCCAGGCCTGGTCGCCGATCGGCGGGATCACCTTCTACCGCGACGGCCGCAACACCAGCACCCTCGACGATCCGACGCTCCGCGCGATCGGCGAGAAGCACGGCAAGTCCGCAGCCCAGGTGATGCTCCGATGGCACCTGCAGCAGGGCCGGTCAGCCATCCCCAAGTCTGTTACACCGCACCGCATCTCGGAGAACTTCGCCGTCACCGACTTCGCCCTCACCGACAGCGAGCTCGCGGCGATCGACGCCCTCGACACCGGAATCCGCGGCGGCCCCGAACCCGCCTCGCTGACCCTCGAGAAGTTCGGCATCGCCATCCCCGAAGCCTGACCCACTTCACGAACAGGAATCCGTCATCATGCGAGCAACATTCATGTACGGCCCCGGCGACGTCCGGGTCCAGGACGTGCCAACCCCGACGATCCACGAACCGACCGACGCCGTCGTCCGAATCACCCTGGCCTGCGTGTGCGGGTCCGACCTGCACCCGTACCACTCGATGACGCCGAGCGAGCGCGGTTCCGCGATGGGCCACGAGTTCATCGGTGTGGTCGAGGACGTCGGTTCCGCGGTGACCACACTGAAGCCGGGCGACCTCGTCATCTCCCCGTTCGCCTACTCCGACAACACCTGCCCCTATTGCCTGGACGGCTTTCACACCTCGTGCCGGCACGGCGGCTTCTACGGTTCGAACGGGGTCGGCGGCGCCCAGGCCGAACTGGTCCGCGTCCCGCAGGCCGCGGGCACTCTGGTGAGGATTCCGTCCGACGTCGACGAGAAGTTGCTGCCGTCCCTGCTCACCCTGTCCGACGTCTACCTCACCGGGTATCACGCCGCACACATGGGACGCGTGGCACCGGGTAGGACCGTGACCGTGATCGGTGACGGTGCCGTCGGACTGTCCGCCGTCATTGCCGCGAAACAGCTGGGCGCCGAACGGATCATCCTGATGGGACGGCACACCGTCCGCACCGATCTCGGCCGCGACTTCGGCGCCACCGACGTGGTCGCCGACCGCGGTGCCGACGGCATCGCGCAGGTCCTCGATCTCACCGGCGGCGAGGGATCGCACATCGTTCTCGAGGCGGTCGGCCACATGCCCGCGTACGAACAGGCCTACGGCATCGTCCGGCCCGGCGGCGTCATCTCCCGGGTCGGGGTCCCCCAGTACGAGTCCGCCCCAGTCGGATTCGGGTCGCTGTTCGGCAAGAACATCACCCTGACCGGCGGACCCGCCCCGGTCCGCGCGTACATCGAGGCTGCGATTCCCCAGGTGCTCGGCGGGGAGATCGAGCCGGGTCGCGTCTTCGATGCCGAGACCTCGCTCGACGATGTTGCCGAGGCATACCGGCTCATGGACTCCCGCGAAGCACTCAAGGTGCTGGTCCGGCCGTAGGTCCGCTCATGCACGGGTGCGGTGCGAGGCCCGAGGTCGACGACCTCGGGCCCCGTACCGCAGGCGCGCCGTCAGGCCAGGAACGCGTCGATCTGGTTGATCGCCAGCGTGGCCCCCTCGACCACACCCATGTCCAGCACCGTCTGCAGCCCTTCGGCGGAGGCGTAGGTGCTCACGTACGTGGCCCGGGTTCCGGTCTCGGTTGCCGCGAAGGAGTAGACGTTCTTCGACACCGGCAGTTCGGGATTCGGGTTGAACTCCTCGTCGGCGAAGCCGTCCTCGAACGCGAAGCCGGTCGGCTCGTCGACGGCCGTGATCTGCCAGTAGCCGGCGTACTTCTCGCCCTCCGGACCGGTCATGAAGTACGTGACGCGGCCACCGGGCGTGAGGTCGTGGTCCACGAAGGTCGCCGGGAAGGTCGGTGGCCCCCACACCTTTTCCAGTTGACGCGGGTCGGCGTAGATCTGCCAGACTCGCTCCACCGGAGCTGCGAACTCGGCGGTGATGGTCAGGGTCAGGTTGTCGAGGTCGGGCTTGACGTCGATAACAGGCATCGTTCAGTCCTCCTGCGTTGATCCGGATACGACGGGTGAATCGAATGCGATGAGTTCGTCGATACGGGCGATGCGACCGCGCCACACCTGTTCGAACTCGGCGAGCATGGACGCCACCGACCGCACGGCCGCGACGTCGCCACTGGCCAACTGCTCCCGGCCGTTTCGCCGTTTGGTGAGCAATCCGGCCTTCTCCAGTACGGAGACGTGTTTCTGCACTGCAGCGAAGCTCATGTCGTACTGCTGCGCGAGCGACGACACCGAGTGCTCTCCGGCGAGGACACGGCGCATGATGTCGCGTCGGGTCCGGTCGGCGAGCGCGTGGAACAGGGCGTCTGCCCGGTCCTCGTCATCTCCACTCACCCTCCCAACATACAACCGATTGGTTGTATGTCAAGAGCTGAGTGGAGCACCGACCGTCCAGCGCCACCCGTCCTCCAGAATGGGCCGGTGACCAACCTCGACGAAGTTGCCCCCGACGTCTTCCGCATCCTCGGCACACACGTGAACATGGTGCTCCTCCGGGACGGCGACGCACTGACGCTGATCGACGGCGGCTATCCCGGTGACGTCGGTGCCGCGGAGTCCGCGATCCGCTCACTCGGGCGCCGCCCCGAGGACGTCCGCGGCATGCTGCTCACCCACGCCCACATCGACCACATGGGCACCATCGTCGACTTCCACCGGCGCTACGGCATTCCCGTGTTCACCGATCCGGTCGAGGTCGCGCACCTGCGCCGCGACTACCTCGAGCAGGCGACCGCGAAGGACTTCGTTCCGATGCTGCACCGCCACGGTGTGGCGCGGTGGCTGGCGAGCATTGCCCGGGCCGGAGCCACGAAGCAGCTCTCCGTCAGCGACGGCCTGGCGTTTCCGGCAGCGGGAGCCCTCGACCTGCCGGGCGCGCCAGTCCCCGTCGCCACCCACGGCCACACGTCCGGACACACGGCCTACCACCTGCCGCAGCACGGCGTCATCGTCACCGGCGACGCCCTGGTCACCGCCCATCCCCTGTCGAAAGTGTCCGGCCCGCAACTACTCCCATCCGTGTTCGACCACGGTCACGGCGACACGGCGGCCGCGCTCGACCACTTGGCGGCCCTCGACGCCGACACGATCCTTCCCGGGCACGGACCCACACTGGCGATGCCCATCGCGGAGGCCGTCGCGGAGGCGCGGGCCCGCTGACCGACCGTGACGACAGTGGCCCCGACGGTGAATCCGGCGGGGCCACTTCGCACCTGCTCACATGCCGTAATCGGCTCCGTACCCACCCGTTTCAGTGCTGATCTCGGTGTGGGAGTAGCCCCCGTCGGTGTGAAGTTCGCTCTCGGCGGCGTAGTCGACGCCCACCCCGGCATCGAATGCGGGAAGGCCGCCGTCCGGGTTTCCGTACACGTCGAAGTCGAACTCCGCGCCCGCCACGACGCTGCCACCACCGGCGATGCCCGCATCGACGGAATCGATGGTCACCTCCGTCGTACCCGCTTCGGAGGACAGGTCGACCGAGTCGAAGCTTCCGCCCGCCTGGAACTCACCCGCGGCCGACACCTGCCCGCCACCGTCGACACTCAACTGCGGCACACCACCCGGCGCACTGAACTCCACCTCGATACCCGCACCGGCCGACGTGCCCGCCGCCGCATCGAAGCCGACGGTCACGGACTCGGTGGACACATTCACGGTGGCGGCGGGGTCGCTCAGCACGTCCGAGAGGTCGATGCCGAGGTCCGTGAGTGCGTTGTTCTCCGTCATTCCAGTTCCTTTCCGAATCGGGACCGAATGTCCCGGCGTGCCTTCCCGGATAGGTAGATGCGGGCCGCCGCAGGAAAGTTCCCGAGCGTCCGAGAACGACTCCCCCGCCGACCGTTCTGTAACGAATTCCGGTTCCGCACCGACAGTCTGGTGTGGAGCAGGGCTCCATTTTCGCGTCGTCGATCAAGGGGAGGATTCATGGGTAACCGGAGGATTCGTCGTACAGGCGCTGCAGTTCTCGGGGCGGCAGCCCTCAGCACGTCGGTCATGGTCGGGGGCGGTGCGGTCGCGAACGCGGAACCGTCCACGACGACCATGACCTGTTCGAGCAACAACCCGCTGTTCTGGGCGCCGCCGTTCACCTGGACCGTCACCGCGTCCTCGGGCGCGTCGCTTCGTCCCGGCGGTGCCGCACTCGAGCCGTCACTGCTCCTCAGCGGCGGCAACGAACTGCCCGCACCCCCGGCCGGGCTGATCCCGAGCATCGGGCCCAACTGGTACGGCAACCGCGTACTCGTCGACTGGACGAACCGCGACACCAAGGAGTCGGGTCACAGCGTCAGCGACGAATCCGCCTGGCTGCAGAAGCCGAGCATCCCGATCAACCGGACGTGGACCGGCACCGGCGTCGTCGACTTCACCGTCACCGTTCAGACCGGTGGCGCCTGGTGGTTCGTGAACCCGCAGAACGCGGTCTGCAAGGGCACCGTCAGCATCCTGCCCGCGTAGAACCTCCTCGGCTCACCGGGTCGGTGTCGGCATCGGCGGCGGTGAGCCGAGGGGCAGGCCCTCGTACACCTGATCGAGGACGACGGGCAGCAACGCGTTCGCCGTGGTTGCACCGTCAGGTGACAGTGTGAGGTTCGTCCAGATCACGATCGTGACGTCGTTGTCGGGGTCGTGGCCGATGAACGAATTGAATCCCGGCAGTTCACCGCCGTGGTAGTACATCGCGACCCCCGGCCCGAACTGCTGATAGCTGATGCCGTATCCGTACTGCTGGCCGTCCGGGGTGTCGGGATCTTCGGCCCGCCTGCTGTCGTACCACTGCTGCTGCATGTCGGCGTCGAACACCTCTCCCGAGACCAGCGCGTCGATCCACGTCGCCAGGTCGTTCGCGGTGGAGATCGCGCCGCCCGCCGCGGTCGCGTAGGACGGGTTCTGGTGGGTGTAATCGAGAGGCGCGACGGTCCCCGCGCGGGCCGCTGCCGCCAGGTCGTCCGGATACGGTTCGTCGACCAGCGCGTACTTCGATTCGCCGTACATGTATCCGTGCGATAGCGGGCGCGGGATCGACACGTCGTCGGCGGCAGGCAGCGAAGTCTCGTTCAGTCCGAACGGCCGGAACAGGCGCTCCGCGAACTGCTCCGCGAGCGGACGCCCGCCGACCTTCTCCGCGACGAGACCCAGCAGCGCGTAGTTGGTGTTGTTGTACTCGTACTCGGCGCCGGGCGGGAAGTTCGGTGGCTGCGCGAAGGCGATATCGAGCACCTCCTGTGGCGTCCACGCCTTCGCCGGGTCGGCGTCGATCGTGGCGGCCAGCTCCGGCGCCTCGGTGTAGTTGTACAGGCCACTTCGCATGTCCAAAAGCTGTGCGATGGTGATGTTCTCACCGTTCGGTACGCCGGGAACGAACTCTGAAACCGGGTCGTCGAACGCGAGCAGTCCGTCCTGAACCAACAGCATGATCAACGCCGACGTCAGCGTCTTGGTGTTCGACGCGATCCGGAAGTGGGTGCCGGCGTCGGGTTCGAATCCCGTCCCCAGTTCGGTGGTGCCCACGGCCGCGTCCACCGTGCCCTGTGGAGTACGTACCCGCACGAAGGCTCCGGGCACCCGCATCTGCATTGCCGCCACGTCGACCGCGGCCTGCAACGCGTCCTGGTCCACGGACTTGACCACGCCCGAGGCCGTCGACGGGGCGGTCTCCTCCGACGGCTCGGTGGTCGTCGAGCACCCCGTGACCAGAACGAAGGCCGTGACGCACATGGTCGCGAAACGAAGAACCGTCATCGAGCATCACCGCCGTGGTAGCCGGAGCCCTACATGGTCGATCCCATCCTAGGACCCGGCCGAGCAGGCGGTCACCGCTTCATGAACCCGACCAGGTTGTCCCGCGGCCTTGCGGACGAGCACCATTTCGAGAGTCGTGGTGTCCGCTACCGAGTGACCGGGGCGTCGTCGTGCGTCGGTGCGACCAGGTCCTCCTCGGCCAACGCCTGCTGGAAGTAGGTTTCGAGCGCCCACCGCAGTGCACTACGTGAGCGGTGGGTGGCGTTCTCGTAGCCGACGAGCAGGTACATCGCGACGGTCGCGTATCGGTCGGCACGTTCCCGATCGCCGATGGCGTCGAAGTAGGCGTCCGAGATGAACCGCCTGCGCTCCTCGTCCGCATCGATCTGGATGGCCCGAACGGCGGGGTCGTGGGACGCCCAGACGCGGATCGCGGCCTCCGATTCGTGCGGCAGCGCAAGCGCGACGTCGATGAGGAAGCGCAGGCGTTGCACCGGGTCGGTGACGTCACGGGCACTGCTGATGAACCGGTCGCTCTTCTCCTCGCGCCAGTAGCGGATCAGCGCCGACGTGTAGTCGCCCCATTTCGGAAACGCGTGGTAGAAGGACCCGGTCGTGGCACCTACCGCCTCGCACACCGTTGCGAGCTTCAGGCCCGCGTGCCCATGGTTCGCCAGCACGCGAAGTCCCGCCTCGAGGTAGCGCAGTTGCGCACCTCGTGTCGGCGTCCGCTTCCTGTCCTCGTCCACCACGGCCACGCTCCCTTCTGTCGACGTTCCGCCTGGTACAGCCTGCGGAACCTGAACCAGTGTGACCCCTTGCACAAAACAATAACTCGACTTACGCTCACTGAACGAACGCTAAAGGAGAGTCGACGTGAGCAAGCGAAACCCGAATATCGGCCTCGATCCCGAGACGCGATACGTGGAGATCTACCGAAACCTCTCGACCTACGAGTTCCCCTGGGACATCAACCAGTCCCTGAGCTTCGCCCTCTTCCGCACGTACGCCGTCCCCAGCATCGGCAAACTGCTCGACGAGACCGGCGCCTTCACGAACGACACCCAGAAGCGCTACGACGACACCTCGATCCTGCTCGAACTGCCCCTCCTCGACGGCTTCGACAGCAAGAACGGCAAAGCCGCGTTGCGCCGCATCAACCAGATGCACCACATGTACGACATCTCCAACGCCGACTTCCTGTACGTCCTGTCGACCTTCGTCGTCGTACCTGCGCGCTGGATCGAGAAGTTCGGATGGCGCCAACTCACCGCTGCCGAACTCCGAGCCTCGGTCCGCTATTACCAGACCCTCGGCAAGCACATGGGCATCAAGGACATCCCCGACACCTTCGAGGACTTCGCGACCTTCATGGACGCCTATGAGGCCGAGCACTTCGCCTTCGACCCGGGTGCCCGTCGCGTGGCAGACTCCACCCTCGACCTTCTCGCGTCGTTCTACCCGAGTTTCGCGAAGCCGGTCATCGACGTCTTCAGCCGTTCGCTCATGGACCAGTCGCTGCTCGCCGCGTTCCGCTACCGAGACCCCGGAACGTTCGCGCGACGCGCCTCCGAGGGCGCGCTCAAGATCCGCGCTCGGATCGTCGCCGTCCTGCCCTCGCGGCGCACGCCTCTCCACGTCCACGACATGCCTCGAATCAAGAGCTACCCCAACGGGTTCGACATCCCGAAGATGGGAACCTTCACCCCGGGCTGCCCCGTGCGCCACACCGCCGCCGACTCGGCCGGCGCGGACGAGCCCGCACCGGAAAGCAGCCCCGCGAACTGATCCCACTTCCGGGCGGGGCGCCCCCTCCGCCCCGCCCGGAATCCAATCCGAAAGGCAACAGACGTGCCCTCACATGTCTCCGACCAACCGCACCTCGCCAGGCGCAATCACTGGATGAACCAGGTGCAGCGGCATGCCACAGCACTCGGCAACCGCTCCGCCATCAGATTCACCGGGACGACCACCACCTGGTCCGAACTGAATGACCGTGTCCACGCCCTCGCCTCCGCGTTCGCGGCACGGGGCGTCGGGTTCGGCGACCGGGTTGCGCTGGTCACCGGCAACCGACCCGAGTTCATCGAGACGGTCCTCGCCGCCAACCTTCTCGGCGCCATCGCCGTACCGATCAATTTCCGGCTCACCGGCCCCGAAGCCGGCTACATCCTGAACGACTGCGACGCCAAGATCGTCGTCGTGGACGACATCGGACTCCCGATCGTCACCGCCGCGCTGCCCAAGCTGACGAATCCACCCCGGGTCGCCGTCGTCGCTCCCGACCCGGCGGGTTACGAGCTGTACGCCGATCTGCTCGCTGCCGAGGCGTCGACGGCCGAACTGCCGGATGTGCCCGAGGATTCTCCCGCGCTGATCATGTACACCTCCGGAACGACCGGGAGGCCGAAGGGCGCGGTCCTCACCCACCTGAACCTGCAGTCGCAGGGGACCACCGTGATGCGCGCCTTCCAGTACGTGGACGAGGACGAGGTCAACCTCGTCGCGTCACCGCTGTTCCACATCGGCGCGGTCGGCTCGGTCATCCCCACGATCTACGTCGGCGGCACGCTGGTCATCCACCCGACCCGCGCATTCGTCGCGACCGAGATTCTCGACACGATCGAGTCCGAGGGCGTCACCAGCATCTTCCTCGTGCCCACGCAGTGGCAGGCCGTGTGCGCGGAACCGACTGTGCCGCAGCGGGATCTCGCCCGGTTGCGCATCCTCGGCTGGGGTGCCGCCCCCGCATCCGACACGCTTTTGCGGACCATGTCGGACACCTTCCCCGGCGCAATGAGCATCGCGCTGTTCGGGCAGACGGAGATGTCCCCGGTGACGTGCGTCCTGCACGGCGGGGACGCCCTCCGCAAGCTCGGGTCGGTCGGCCGTCCCATCGCGTCGGTGTCGGCACGGGTCGTGACGCCGGACATGCGGGACGTGGCACCCGGCGAGGTCGGCGAGATCGTCTACCGCGGACCGGGAATGATGCTCGGCTACTGGAACAAGCCGGAGGCCACCGCCGATGCGTTCCACGGCGGCTGGTTTCATTCCGGCGACCTCGTCCGCGTCGACGAGGACGGCTTCGTGTACGTCGTCGACCGCGCGAAGGACATGATCATCTCCGGCGGCGAGAACATCTACTGCTCCGAGGTGGAGAACGTGCTGGCCGGTCACCCCGACATCGTCGAGGTCAGCATCGTGGGCCGTTCCCACCCGGTGTGGGGCGAGACGCCCGTCGCGTATGTGGCGCTGCGTGATTCCGCCGTTCTCGACATCGAGTCGCTGCGCGAGTGGGCGTCGAGCTCCCTCGCCCGCTACAAGCTGCCGACCGTACTGGTACTGATCGACACCCTGCCTCGCAACGCGTCCGGCAAGGTACTCAAGAACGTCCTGCGCGAGCAGGTTCAGCCGGCGTGACGCCGGTCCGGCCGGTCAGTGCGCCATCCGCCTGACCGGCCGGCCGTCGCGGTACCGTTCCGACTCCGACGTTCCACCCCAGATCCCGTACTGCTCACCGATGTCCACGGCGTGCTGCCGACACTGCTCGATGACCGGGCACTGCGCGCACAGCGCCTTCGCGGTGCGAATGCGCCACGCTCGAGTCGGGCCACGTTCGCCTTCCGGATGGAAGAACATCGCGCTGTCCATGCCGCGGCATCGCGCCCGTAGCTGCCATTCCCAGGACTCCGCCGTTGCGGTGGGAAGTGTTGCTGCCGAACCGATTCGAGCCATCGCCATAGGTAGACGGTCCTTCCGTGTCGAACGACGGGGCAATCAGGCGAGTGCGCGCAGCCGCGGCGCCAAATCCCGCTCGAACAACTCCAGAAAACGCCGCTGATCATGACCCGGCGCATGAAACACCAAATGATTCAACCCAGCATCCACATACGCCTTGACCTGCTCCACCGCATCATCCGGATCCGACGCCACAATCCACCGCTTCGCCACCTGCTCGATCGGCAACGCATCCGCCGCCGCCTCCATCTCGATCGGATCCTCGATCGAATGCTTCTGCTCCGGCGAAAGCGA
>NZ_SCOY01000039.1:0-42106 GCF_005503035.1 Rhodococcus sp. Q | reverse complement strand
AGCACTTGCGCCCTGGGTCGAGTACTACAACACTCGACGACGCCACAGCGCACTCGGAGGGCTCCCGCCGGTCAGCCGCCTGACACCAACCTGATGGCCGGGTACACCTAGACGGTGAAGGGTGCGGAGGTCCCGGTGAACGCGGTGATCGAACCGTCCGGGTTCTTCCGGTCACCGAAGTGCTGGATCCGATAGGTTCCGGCCGGCGTCCCGGCGGGGACGTCCCAGGTGATCCGGGCGACGGACGCGTTCGATCCCTCACGCCGCCAACGGAATTTCGTCGACCAGTCGCCGTCGTCGGCGTGCCGGAGCCAGCGCGCGCCGTCCTCGCGCTGGACCTCGAAGAACGTGCCGCCGCGGTGCAGGTTGTTCTTGGGATGGCCCGTGACGAACTCGACCGCGACCTGTGTACCCGCTGACGCCGTCGAGGCGGGCTGCACGAGCACGTCACCGAACTGCCGTCCCGCGAGCGGGGCGTCCACCGGAACCTCCGGCCCGAAGTTGGGCTGGAACCCCGACATGTCGCGGGGCGCCGGGCCGCGGGGCACGTCCGCTCCGGTGTGCATCGCCGCGGCGAGTGCGGCGTAGCCCTGCTGATATGCGGGAAGGGTGTTGCGGCCGAACAGGGTCGAACCGCCCTCGTACTGCTGCGCCTCGTACTCCTCGGGCGTGGTGCAGTAGCTCGAGTACGAGTTGGCGTAGCCCTGGAAGATGACGTTCTCCAACGGCACGCCCAGTTCCTCGGCGACGGTGCGGCGGATCCGTAGGCCCGACACGATCGTGAACTCGGCAGGACCACCGACGACGTACACGTCCCCGATCCGGAGGATCTGGATCTTGAGGACGTGCGGAACCCAGCCGTCCGGCGGCAGGAGACCGACGGCGACAAGCACGAGCTTCGGTGCCTGCGCGTCCGCCAGCCAGTTCGGCACGGGTGCGTTCATGCCGCCGAGGGCGTCGACGAGGGGGTTGCGGGCGCCCTCGGGGAAGAGCGGGAGCGCGGGCCCGTCCTCGGTGCTGCCCGCACTCATGGCGGCGCCGACGCACGCCGGTGCCGTGCGGCGCTGCTGGCCGTCCGGGGTGAAGCGTCCGTCGACCACCTGATTCGCCATGTCCAGGTACATCACGCGGGAGTCGACGGTGGTCGCCGACATCGCCTCCGCGTCGGCGAACGCCGTGCGGGCAGCGGCGACTTGACGCTCACCGATGATGCGGGTGTTCTCGAACTCGTCGTCGGTCGGTCCCTTGCCCGGTTCGAGGTGCAGGTTCGGGGACATGTCGCCGGAGTTCGTCTGGGGGAAGGCCGCCACGAATCCCGGTGCGCCGTCGAGGTACCGGACCCCCTCGCCGTCGTGCTCCCAGAAGTACGCGGCCGCGCCCTTGTTGTCGCCCGAGATCAGGAGGTTCTCGTTGGTCAGTGATGCGCAGTGCGTGGCGAACCAGTTGATCGCCCCGACGTCGGTGCCGGACCGGGTGATCCGCAGGGTGCGCATCGACGAGTCGATCCCGAGCGGGTAGTAGTCCTTGTCGCGCTGCGGGTTTCGGTCGAAGGCGATGCGGGAACGGTTCACGCTGGCGTCGGTCAGTTCGCTGCGGCCGTACGCGACCGTGCCGGGGGCGAGATCGTCGTGTGCAGCGGTGATCGCCTCGACGATGCCGTCCACCTCGGCCTGGAAGGTCAAGGGCTGGAAGCCGAGGTTGGCGAGCGTGTACGCGTAGTCGTGGGACGCCCCACCGCACGCGGCGTGCGAGTGCACGGCGGTGAGCATGACGTTGCGTTCGGTGTAGGCGCCTC
Source organism: Rhodococcus sp. Q (assembly GCF_005503035.1). Classification (NCBI taxonomy): domain Bacteria; kingdom Bacillati; phylum Actinomycetota; class Actinomycetes; order Mycobacteriales; family Nocardiaceae; genus Rhodococcus; species Rhodococcus sp. Q. The sequence goes on along the minus strand of NZ_SCOY01000039.1, from coordinate 40,311 downwards.
CGAATGCGGTGTGCAGGCGGCGGATCACCTCGTCGTGGACCGACTGGAACACCATGCAGGTGTCGACGCAGACGTACACCACCCGGGTGTCGGCGGCGTCGGCGAAGACGTAGGCGCGGGCCCTGGTCCGCTGGTGCAGACCCTCGGCGACCTGGTCGAAGCTCGAGTACCCCATCATGCCGTTCTCGGCGACGGGGCCGGTCACGTCGGCGATGCCGACGCCGACCCGCAGTCCGGTTCCGGACGGGGCCGTGCGAAGGGGTGCGGCCTGGGCCGAACCGGCGCTCAGGGCGGCGAGGGCAGGTACGGCGGCCGCACCGGCGAGCACGCTGCGTCGACTGATCTTCACTGGGGAATTCCTTTGCAAGGCTGCCGAAATGCAAGTTGGTCAAGTGTCCAATTGCTACCTCATCACGACAACACCGCCCTTGGCAAGGGCCCTCGCGGCCTTCTGTCGTGACCCGTTCCGGGACTACGATGAGAAAGCCAACAAGATCGCGGTCGGGGACTCGAGCGGGCATGCGCAGGGACGTTCGCGATGCCTGAGGTAGGTGGCGCCACGATGTGCCGTGCCGGCTCGACAGTGCGATAGCGGATGTGTCCGATCGAGGTCGCAATCCCAGCGCGCTCGACTCTCGGGCGTGCGTATCCCACGAGGCAGGAATTGCCATGGCCAAGACGCTGAGGACCGAGGAATCGATCATGATTGCGCGCCCGGTCGCCGACGTGTTCGAGTACATGTCGAATCCGGACAACGCACCCGCCTGGAACGGAAACGTCGTCGACTACAACCTGGAGTCGGGCAAGCCCGACGAGGTCGGCTCGGTGACGTCGTTCACGGCCAAGGTCGCCGGATTCAAACTGGAGGCAACGGAGGAACTCACCGACTACCAGGCGAACAAGCGTCTCGGGTTCCGCTCGGTGAAGTCGAAGGTCGGTTACGACCGCGAACTCGACTTCGCGGTCGACGGCGAGCACACCCGCGTGACATGGGTTTCCGAAGCGGAGGCGGGCACCGGTGTGTTCAAGTTCGCCGACCCCATCGTGCAGAAGCTCCATGCGCACGACGTCCGCAGCAGTCTCGAAAAGGCGAAGACGATCCTGGAAGCCTGACCGTCACACCGCTGTTGCTTCTCCGAAGGTCATCTTCAGGTCGGGAATGGAGGTGGTCATCAGGGCCCGGCGTGGCAGTCCGAGCGACCGCAGCTCGTCCGCGATCGGATGCGACCCGAGCGTCACCTCCGCACCGCCGAGACGGGTGCGGACACCGTCCGGGTTCATGTCCCACGACGTGCAGCGCGTGATGGCGTCGATGTGCGAGTAGGCCTGCATGGTGGTGCTCTTCGCGGCGCCGGGCGCGCGAAATCCGCGCTTGACCGTGAGGTCGACGATCAGCTGGCCGTCCTGGCTGACCGACGCGCGCTTGACGTCCGACGCATGGTCGGCCTCGAACTCTGCCAGCACCTTCGGGAAGCCCCAGATCCCGCGCCCGGCGGCGAGGGTGAAGTCCCCGTCGACGGGGAGTTGGTGGATCAACGCCCCGGAGCCACCCGTCGCCAGCGCGCGCAGGTCACCGGGAACGGATCCGCCGCGGGTGCGGTGATCGCGAACCATGAACACGACACCGAATTCGTTGTACGGACCGAGATCTCCGTCCACGTAGTCGACGAACACCAGTCCGCACAGGCCGCGGCCCGGCCGGTACTGCAGGATCTCCAGGCCGGTCGGGTCGATCAGCCGTTGCGCCGCCGAGGTGGGGACGGAGTACATCGCCATGAACGCCGTCGCCTTCCTGATCTGCACCGGCATCGCGACCTGCCTGCCGAGAATCTCGTGGGCGGTCACGGCGCCACCACCCCGCGCAGCCCGTCCTCGCCGTACACCTGCTCGAGCATCGAGCTGAAGTCGGGACCGCGGCGCAGCATCTGACCTCCGTCGACGTTGATGACCTGCCCGGTGATCCAGGTGGACTCGTCCCCGAGCAGGAATCGGGCGAGCCGTGCGATGTCCTCCGGTTCCCCGATGCGGGGCAGCGGCGTGCACGCCCGGTAGTCCTCGAGGAGGGGCCCACCGTCGGTGATGAGGGCGACGAGATCGGTTCGGGTGAGACCAGGTCGGATGCAGTTGACGCGGACGTTGCTCGCGCCGAGTTCGTCGGCGCCGAGTTGCACGAGATGGTCCACCCCGGACTTCGAGACCCCGTAGGCGCCGAACCAGCGATGGGTGTTGCTGCTCGCGATCGAGGAGATCGCCACGAACGAGCCGCCGCCCCCGCGCACCAGTTCGCGGGCAGAGTGCTTGAGCGTCAGCATCGTTCCGGTGACGTTCAGTTCGACGGTTCGGCGCCAGGCGTCGACGTCGATCTGGGTGACCGGTGCGATGGTCTCGTTACCGCCCGCACAGGCCACGGCGCCGTCGAGTCGACCGGTGACCGCGGCGGCGGCCGCGACGGCCTGGTGAATCTGGTCCTCGACGGTGACGTCGGCAGCGTGGTGGGTGATAGAGCCGCCGTCTGCCGGCGTGATCGTCGACGCTGCCGCGATGAGTCGGTCCTCGGTGCGTCCGACGATGGTGACGTGGGCGCCGGAACGGGCGAGCAGGTCCGCGACCCCGAGCCCGATGCCGCTCCCGCCTCCCGTCACCAGGATCGACTTGCCGCGAAGACCGTCGGCGCTGCTCGTGTTCACTGGGCCGTTCATGTTCTCCGGAGCTCCCCTCGGCTCGTGTGATCGCTGCGGCCACCCTGCACGTGGTGGAACCTGTTCTACCACCGCCGTCCGGTTTTGAACATGCATTGCGTCGGAGAGGCATACGCTCGGGCTGACACCTGTCGCGAGCGAGACGGACCGAGGGGACGGACACGATGCGACCCGACTTCGAACTGGTCGACGGACGCTTCTACGCGTGGGAACTGGGTGATCCGAGGAGGGCCTACGCCTGGATGCGGGCGAACGAGCCGGTGTTCCGGGACCGCAACGGCATGGCGGGGGCGTCGACCTACGCCGCGGTGATCGACGCGGAGCGTGATGCGGGTCTGTTCTCCAACGCGGGCGGAATCCGGCCGGAGGTCGGGGCTCTGCCGCACATGATCGACATGGACGACCCCGAGCACCTGAAGAGGCGCAAGCTCGTCAACACCGGCTTCACCCGCAGGCAGGTCGAGTCGAAGATCGACGACATCGGTCGGATCTGCGACGAGCTGATCGACGCGGTCGTGGAGAAGGGGGAGTGCGACTTCGTCCGCGATCTCGCGGCGCCACTGCCGATGGCGGTCATCGGGGACATGCTCGGTGTCCGCCCGCACGAGCGGGCGATGTTCCTGGAGTGGAGCGACGATCTCGTGAAGGCCCAGGGCAGCAACGTATCCGACGACATGATCGCGAAGATGATGTCCGCGTACGTGTCGTACGTCGACTTCACCATGCGGACGATCGCGGAGCGCCGCTCGGAGCCAACGGACGACCTGATCAGTGTTCTCGTGCACGCGGAGATCGACGGGGACCGGATGACGGACGAGGAGATCGTCGCCGAGACCCTGCTCATCCTGATCGGAGGTGACGAGACCACCCGGCACGTGCTCAGCGGAGGGATGGAGCAACTTCTCCGGAACCCGGAGCAGCGCGACAAACTGGTCGCGGACCGTGCGCTGCTGCCGCTCGCGCTCGAGGAGATGTTGCGTTGGGTGTCCCCGGTGAAGAACATGTGCCGCACCGTGACTCGCGACGTCGAGTTCCACGGGACGCAGCTGCGCGCGGGGGAGAAGATGATGTTGTTGTTCGAGTCGGCGAACTTCGACGAATCGGTGTTCCAGGATCCCGAGACCTTCGACATCGCCCGGAACCCGAACCCGCACATCGCCTTCGGCTTCGGATCGCACTTCTGTCTGGGAAACCAGTTGGCCCGACTCGAGGGGCGGTTGATGTTCGAGCGACTGCTCGAACGGATCCCGGCGATGGAGTTGGCGACCGACGCGCCGTTGCCGCGTCGGCCGGCCAACTTCGTCACCGGGATCGAGGCGATGCCCGTCCGGTGGTAGGCGGCGGAGCGGCCTACGCGGCGAGCGGTGCGAGGACGGCGGCCGCGGCGGCGGCGAGCATCAGGACCCCTGCGGGGGCGATGTTCTTGTCGTTGGCGCGCAGGTGCATGACCACTGCGCCGAGGAAGTAGGCGACGACGCCGACGGCGGCCGCGACACCGATCGGCCACCAGAACAGGCCGACGACCAGGCCGGCAGCGCCTGCTAGTTCGGCGATCGCGAGCAGCCACATCTTGTCGACGGGGAAGTTCACGGCGGTCATGCTCTCGACCTGCATGGGGTTCTTCGTGAGCTTGCCGAAGGCCGAGAAGGTCAGCATGAGGGCCAGCAGGACCGAGACGATGGCGGCGGCGATGAACATGGGTGGCTCCTGAGGGGGTGGGCGCCGTCGAACCGTCGGGCATGGCGCTTCGGAAAAACTAGCAACATCGAAGAAGCTAGCTCACTTCGGAAAAACTAGCAACTAGGGACGTGATAGTCGAGGGGTAGGGTGGGGGCATGCAGAAGGACGCCGAACACCACGAGCCGCGCGCGTGCGACGCGGGGTTGAGCCGGGCGTTCAGCTTCCTGGGCAAGCGGTGGAACGGCGTGCTGATCGGCACCCTCGTGCAGGGCCCCGCCGGATTCTCCGAGCTCAAGCGGGCCGTGGCCGGAATCAGCGACTCGGTCCTCTCCGAGCGACTGACCGAACTGACCGCCGCCGGCCTGGTGGAACGGACCGTCGAGGACGGCCCGCCGATCACCGTCGTCTACCGCGCCACCGCCGCGAGCGAGGCGTTGATTCCCGCGCTCGACGCGATCGCCGTGTGGGCGCGGGACAACCTGACCGACTGAGTGCCGATCGGGTAGTTGCTCACGCCTGTGCCTCCTCGGCGCAGTCGCGGGCGGTCTTTGTCCCGTACCGGGTGAGTTTCGCCCCCGTGGCCACCAGGAATCGGTAGGTCATGCCGTGGGCCTTCAGATGTCGCAGTAGAGCGGCGGCGGCGGCGCCGGCGTCGACCTGGCCGGCACTGGTACGCGCCGCGCGCAGGTCGGGGATCGCAGGCGCGGCAAGCGTCAGCCGCCTGCGAATCCGGCGCCGGCACCGCATCACCACCACCGTCGGGACGACCAGGGCAAGAAGTACGCCAAACGACCCGGCGACGACGAATCCGGCAAGCGCCCAGTTGCTTTCCGCAGCTGGGTGCCAGAGCAACAGGGCAGCGGCCAGGTACAGGACGCCGTAGACGAATGCCCAGGAGGCTGTCACCGCTGCGGGCTGGACAACCTTCTGGAACTCTTCTTCCGTCGTGGGGACGTCGGCACGCACCTGTACTTCGGTCAGTATCTGCATCGAGCGACCGATCCAGAATGTCCATGCTCCCGCGAGCACGAGCACGACCACGGCGACGGCAGTCGACCACCAGAACACGGGGTCCGGTGCGGAGTGCTGACCGAGCCAGGACCGCACAGCGCTGATCCAGCCCGGGAGATACCGCCACGAGGCCACCGCAACGGCGACGACTCCGATGACCGCACCGGCGCCGAGGGCAAGGCGTTTCCAGTGATCCTTGAGGACCGCCACCGGGCTGTGGACCGGCGCTGGAAGGCTGCCCAGGATCAGCAACGCGGCGATGATCGCGGCGGCCACGAGCACGACGCCGACAGTGAACAGATCGCCCGAAGGTTCCCCGTCGTCATTGCTCGTCGCGTAGACGAGTAGTGGAACCACCGGTGACAGCAGGACCAGGCCATGGAGGAGAGTGCCGGAACGCAGGGCCGCATAACCGATTCCGGTGAGCAGCGCACTGATCCCGACGATCGCGGTGGGGCCGGCCGCCCAGTTCGGCAACGATCCGAACATCGAGATCAGCAACAGCATCCCGCCGATGGCGAGTGCCGTGAGAGCGAGGAGGCGTGCTGTCGATCCGGCGCGAGTGAGACCCGTGATGACCCAGTACGGCAACAGCGCCGCGCCGCGCAGGGTGCGCGTGAGCGGTCGTAGTGCCGGGACACCGAGGTGCGGCCCGTCGATCGTCGTGACCGCTACGGCCGCGCTCGTGGTCGCGGTGGCGATCATCTGGTCACTGGTTCCTTCTTCGGCCAACTGCTCCCTCCCGATTCCGGCGCAGTCGAAGGCATGCAGGGCGCGCACACCGAGAGCGACTCGACGGGTCCCCTCGTCCTCGGGGCGACTGTTGAACGATTCGACTTCCTTCAGCAGTGCGGCCTGGTTCTGCAGGAACAGTTCGCCCCGGGACCGCGAGTTGGCGCCGTCGGTCCTGTCCGCGCGGACACCGGCTGCCAGCGCAGGCAATTCGCGCAGGATCACGTCGATGTGCACAGCCCAGGCGGCGAGCGCGGCGAGGTGTTCCGCGGCGGGCGGGAGGTCGCCGGTCAGCTTCGCAGGATCGAGGATCTCCGCCAGTTCGCCCAGCGCCTCCTTCTTCGCGTGATCGAACCGCACGCCGGTCGGGAGCTCGGTGCCGAACAGGTCAGCGAGCAATTCGTCGAGCCAGGCCTGCTCATGCCCGGCGGTCCTGTTCTCCAGGACCGCCACCCGACGCAGCCGTTCGGGTGTGAGCGCCACCCGACACAGTGTGGTCGCGGCGTCGAGGCGCCCCCAGATCCAGTCGTTGACTCGCCAGGACTGTTTGAGGAATCCCGCGAAGCGGTGCAGGCCCATCCCGCCCACCTTGTCGTCCGGCGTGAGGCTGACCTCGGCGAAGGGGTTGTCCGTCTGCATGCTCATCTGCACGAGCCGGATCACCGATTCACCTTCGACGGCCTCGTCCAGCAGGCAGAAGGACGCGATCTCCAGGTCGACCAGCAGCGCGAGTACCTCGTCATCCGTCGTGGCACCGGCGAAGAGGTCTCGCCATTCACCCAACCGTGCCTGCTCGATTGCACCCGCGTCGATTCCGCGGATCCTGCGGATGGTGTCGTGCACGGCACGCGCAATCCTTTCGGCTTCGTCCCGCACTTGCTTGCCGAACAGACCGGGAGCGGGCGCATTTTCCGCATCCGGCAGGCGGAAGGCGCGGGCGCGGGCCGCGGCGGGCGCCAAGTGTGTGAGGCCGAATCTGGCAAGGCTCCGATCGTCCCCGATCATGTGGTACTCGTATGCGGCCAGTCTCAGTCGCCAGTAGGACTCGTCCGGCTCGAGGCCGCGCAGTTCCGGATCGGTCAGCCAGGGCAGGTCGAGGCTGTTCCGGAGCTTGCGCAGGTTTGTCCGTGACCGGTGTACCTCGGCTCGCTCGGCGCCCAGTGGGCCGTTGTTGTGCCTCTCCTCCTCCGCCGTCGCCAGGCACACCACTGCGGATCGGCGGATCAGGTCGAGTGCGGCCTCGGCCACACCGGCTGCCGTTTCGTCGCCCCAGTTCCACACCGTCGGGTCGAGGGTGGGACCGACGGTCGTGCGGTCGGCAGGTATGTACGGAAGCGACCCATGATCCTGCAACCAGGTGCGGTGGGCACTTTCGCAGGCGAAGCGAACCCGGTCGGTGGACCACGACTCCTGGGGTGGCACCCGCATCGCCAGCTTCTGCGCTGCCCGCTCCACACGAAGTCGTCGGTGGTGCGGTTCCAACGTGCGGGCCAGGCTGCGCAGCCCGTACGCCGTCCCGCCGACCGGGCCGGTGGGAATCGCCTCGATGATTTCCGTCCGGCCCTGACGGCGGCCCCGTGCGGCCTTGTTGTGGGCCTCGATCTCATTGACGAAGGTGCGACTTCCGTGGGAGGACAGCGCGCCGATGATCTTGCCGCCCAGCGCAGTGATGGTCGGTGGTGTGGACTCGTCGTCGGAAGTCGACGGCATCGCGGCCGGCGCGTGTGGATACACCAGCAGCATCACCCTGCGGGTCGGCCCGTGAGCCGGCATCCGGTTGATCGCCTGCAACGCAGCAACGGTCGGCGTGTTGGCGAGCAGGCCGCCGTCGACAGTGAAGCGGGACCGATCGCGGTTCTCGGTGCAGCCAGTGGTTTTCGAAGCCCAGGAGGCGCAGGTCGCCATGTCCGGTGACGCCGTGTCGTCGGTGCCAGAGTGATTGACGGGGACGAACGACGGCTCGAACGCGATCGGAAAACTGGAGGTGGCCCGCGCCGCCAGCGCAAGCTGTCGCGCTGTCTCGGCGGCCTTCTCCTTCGTGAATGCGTCGGTGGGGACCGGGTCGCCAAGGTCGGTCAGCGCGAGGTCGGGGTCCTGCACGAACCGGAAACGCCCGTCGTGTATCGACTGCGGTAGCCGCTGGCCGAGCCCGTCGACGGTGACGAGCGGCGCTCCGGTCAACAGCGTTGTGGTGATCGTCAGGTCGATTGGATGGTCATCGCGGGGTTCGAAGGGATCCGCCAGGCGGGTGAATGCCCGCTGCATCTGCGGCAGAAAGTACTCGTCACCCTGCAAGAGGGAGGAAGGCGATCCTCGAAAGGGCTGGCGCAGCATCGATTGCATGCGACCGCCGTCGGCCCACAGGTCACGGAGAATCTCGAGGTGCGCGAACTCGTTCGTCTGTGCCAGGGCCAACGCGGCCCCGTTGATTCCCCCGGCCGAGGTGCCGGAAAGCACATCGACTCGCGCGCTGCTCCGGACCATGTCGAGGATGGCGTCGTATGGATTCGGCGGTTGCGCGGTCCCGGCTTTTGTCACCCGGTCGATTTCGAGACACGCCCCGCCCATCCACACCGCCAGACTGACGCCTCCGTTCAGCACAACCGCGAGTCTGATTTCCTCCAGGGGAGTGCGCCTCGGATCGGGCATGCCCATGCCTCCAGAAGGCTGTTCCGGGAGTCGGCCACAGCAACAGCCGCCCGGTGGTGCAGTCCGAATGCGAAGTTCGGACCCGGGTGAACGCGGTCGGTCACCGACCTGGCAACGTACCGGTCTGTCTGTATTGTCTCCCGGCAAGGGACGAGCTGTCACCGATCCTTAGGGACCGAAAAGACATTGTCGGCGTGGAGAACCCACTGCGCGGGTAGAACCTCCGGCCAGTCGGGAAAAGTGGACGCCGGTCAGTTCTTCCCTTCGCGAGCCGCCCACATGTGGGACAGGAACTGATGGCTCGGGATGTCGTCGAGCGAAACCAGCGACTCGTAGATCCGGGCGTAGGACGTGCGGGTGATGCGCCAGCGGCCGTCCTCGTCGCGTCGGTACTCGTCCGAGTAGTAGCCCGCGCCGCGGATCAGGCTCTTGGCATCCGGCACGATCACCGTGTCCTCGAAGCACCACGAGCCGGTCGCGGTATCGCCGGTGACGGTGATCTCGGGATGGTTGGCGACGTGGACCGTGGTGATCGCGGAGCCGAGCGTCTTGCTCATGAAGCCGGCCAGCGCGTCGCGGCCCTCGAAGACGAGGGGGTCGGAGAGGGCGTGGGTGCCGTACTCGGCGACGATGTCGTTCGCGAGGGTGTCCGCGAACTCGTCCCATCGCTTCAGGTCCAGCGTCCGGAAGTACCGGTATTTGAGCTGACGGATCTCTTCGAGTGCTGCCAGGTCCATCGGCGGAGCATGACAGCCCCGAGCGTGCGCGGGAGGCGGATTCGACGAATCCGCCTCCCGACGATCACGCGGACAGGCCCGCGGAGCCCTCGAGCGCGTGCAGATGCGTGCGAGGCTGGCCGAACAACTGTGCGCTGCCGTGCGCACGCTTGAAGAACAGCTGGGCGTCGTGCTCCCAGGTGATCGCGATGCCGCCGTGCAGCTGGATCGCGTCGCCGGTCACGGCTTGCAGTGCCTCCGAGCAGTAGATCTTCGCGACAGTGGCGTCCGTTGCGGCGGACGCGGCACCCTCCGACAGCGACGAGACTGCCCCGTACGACGCCGACCGGGCCGTCTCCACCAGGAAGTACAGGTCCGCCATGCGGTGCTTGAGTGCCTGGAAGCTGCCGATCGCACGACCGAACTGGACCCGCGACTTGCTGTACTCGACGGTGCTCGCGAGGATCTGCTCGGCGGCGCCGACCTGCTCGGCGGACAGCGCGACGCACGCGATCTCACGGACCCGCTCCAGCGCCGCGGTGCCGTCGGCGGTGAGCAGTGTGCCGATTGCCCCGGCGAATTCGACGACCGCGACGCTACGGGTCGGGTCCATCGTCGGGACCCGCCGCCGCGTCACCGCGTCCTGCGTGGGGTCGACCTCGAAGAGCGCGACGCGGCCGTCCACGGACGCCGCGACGACCAGCACGTCCGCGTAGGAGCCGTCGAGCACGAAATGGCTGCTGCCGGTGAGGGAGTCGCCGGCAGCAGTGACGCCGACGCGCTCGGTGTCCCAGGAGCCGTCGGATCCGGTCCAGCACAGTGCGGCGATGGAGGCGCCCTCGGCGATGCCGGGGAGCAGCCGCTCGCACGCCGCGACATCACCTGACGCCAGGATCGCCTGCGCCGCCAGGACGACGGACCCGAGCATCGGTGTCGGGGCGAGGGTACGGCCCAGTTCCTCCATCACGAGGTGGGTTTCGACCGCGGACGCACCGATGCCGCCGAACTCCTCCGGAATGGCCAGTGCGGCCACACCGACCTGCTGGCACAGCAGATCCCACAGGGTCGCGTCGAACCCGTGCTCGGATTCGGTCGCCTTGCGGACGGCCGCCTGGTCGGCATGCTTGGTCAGCAACGCGCGGACGGTCTTGCGCAGTTCGAGTTGTTCGTCGGTGAACGCACCGACCGCCGCGACGCTCACAGCGCCTCCATCACTCGGGCGCGGTGCTCCGCCGGGGTGCCCCATGCGGTCAGCAGTGCGCGGGTCTTGGTCAGCCACAGCGACAGGTCGTGTTCCATCGTGTAGCCGATCGCGCCGTGGACCTGCAGCGCGATCCGCGACGCGCGGTACGCCGCGTCGCCGCAGGCCACCTTCGCGGCGGAGATGTCCCGGCGTGCGGTGGGGGAGTCGTCCCGAACGGCCATCGCGGCGCCGAGGAGCAGGGGACGCGCCATCTCGAGGCCGACCGCGACACCGGCGAGGTGATGCTTGATCGACTGCTGGCTGCCGATCGCCTTGCCGAACTGCTTGCGCTGCTTGGCGTACTCGGTCGTGATGTCGAGCATGGTGCGGCCGAGTCCGAGCAGCTGCGCGGCCGTCGCGAGCGCGCCGAGGTCGAAGGCGCGTTCGGTGTCCGCGTCGCCGAGGGTCTCGGCGGCGGTCACGGCGAACAGTCCCCGGGAGCGGTCCACCGACCCGCGGCGTTCACCGTGGGTTGCGGTGCTGACGGTGGTGCCCTCGACGAGCAGCGTCAGGTCGACGGCGTCCGCGTCGACCGCGAACGGCACCAGCGGCGGAGCGGCGACGGTGGCGAGCGATCCCTCGGCGAGTGCGGACAGCCGGTCCGGTGCCGCGCCTGCCAGGAGGATCGGCGCGACGGCGACCGTCTCGGCGACCGGACCGGGAACGGCATGGCGTCCCAGCTGTTCGAGGGCGACGACCAGGTCGATCGCGTCGGCACCGAGGCCGTCGTGCGCCTCGTCGATCAGCAGTCCGGTGACGCCGGTCTCGGCGAGGCGCTGCCACACCTTCAGGCCCGGAGCGGTGTCGCCCGCATTCCAGGAGCGGATGACGGCAGGCATGTCGGACTTCGCGAGCAACGAGTCGATGCTGTCCGCGAAGTCGGTGTGCGAGGAGTCGAGCGCGAATCTCATCGGTCAGCCTTCGGTAGGCCGAGCAGGCGCTCGGCGATGACGTTCTTCTGGATCTCGTTGGTGCCGGCGTAGATCGGGCCGGAGAGGGAGAACAGGTAGCCGTGCATCCAGGCGGTGTCGGCGAGTTCGGCCTCGGGCCCGAGCAGGTCGAGTGCGGTCTCGTGGGTGGCGACGTCCCATTCGGACCAGAACACCTTGTTGATGGAGGACTCCGGGCCCAGCTGGCCGCCGTCGGCGAGACGGGTGACGGTGCCCCACGTGCTCAGTTCATAGGCGCGCGAGCCGATCCACGCATCGACGACGCGGTCCCGCAGTGCGGTGTCGGACGCGTCGCCGCCGTCCTTCCACAGCTGCACGAGCCGGTCGGTGGCGGCGAGGAACCGTCCGGGGGAGCGCAGGGAGAGGCCGCGTTCGTTGCTGGCGGTGCTCATCGCGACGCGCCAGCCCTCGTTGACGGCGCCGATCACGCCGGACTCACCGGGGTTCGCCGGATCGTCGGGGACGAAGACGTCCTCGAGGAACACCTCGGCGAAGCCGGGCAGACCGTCGAGCTGGTCGATCGGACGGACGGTGACACCCTTCGACCGCAGGTCGAACATGTAATAGGTGATGCCCTTGTGGCGCTGCGCCTCCGGGTCGGAACGGAAAAGGCCGAAGCCCCAGTCCGCGAACGCGGCACGCGAGCTCCACGTCTTCTGCCCGTTGAGCAGCCAGCCGCCGTCCACCTTGGTGGCGGTGGCGCGCAGGCTGGCCAGGTCGGAGCCGGACTCCGGCTCGGACCACGCCTGCGCCCAGATGTCGTCGGCGCGGGCCATCCGCGGCATGATCCGGTCGAGCTGCTCCTTGCTCGCGTGCTCGAACAGGGTGGGCGCCAACAGGAAGATGCCGTTCTGGCTCACACGTCCGGGCGCACCCGAGCGGTAGTACTCCTCCTCGAAGATCACCCACTGCTCGAGGGTCGCGTCGCGTCCGCCGTACTCGGCGGGCCACGACACCACCGACAGGCGGGCCTCCGCGAGGGTGCGCTCCCACTGGCGGTGCGCCTCGAAGCCCTCGGCCGTGTCCATGTGCGGCAGGGGTTCGGAGGGGACGTTCTCCGCCAGGAATGCACGCACTTCGTCGCGGAACGCGACTGTGGCGTCGTCGAATTCGAGATCCACTACTGCTCTCCAGCCTTCTTCGTCACGGCTGAGCCGTGCTGCTTCATTGAGGTTGCATCCATACCGCCGAGGGGGCCTGAGCCGATCTCGGCATTGTGGGCATGCGCGAAATGGTGCAGGCCGAACACCGAGTCCATGCCTGCGCGGATTCCCATCAGGTCCTCGCACTGGTTGACGGCCTTCTTGGTCAGCGCCAGACCGAACTGCGGCATCGTCGCGATGCGGTCGGCGAGATCCATCGCCGTCGCTCCGAGGTCGTCGCGCGGGACCACCCGGCTGACCATGCCCCACTCGTAGGCGCGCTGCGCGCTGAACCGATCGCCGGTGTAGAGGATCTCCTTCGCCGCGCGCGTGCCGAGCACCCACGGGTGGGCGAAGTACTCCACGCCCGGAATTCCCATCCGGACAACGGGATCGGCGAAGAATGCGTCGTCGGAAGCGACGATCAGATCGCACACCCACGACAGCATCAGGCCGCCGGCGATGCACGCGCCCTGTACCATCGCGATCATCGGCTTCGGCAGGTCCCGCCAGCGGCGGCACATCCCGAGGTAGACCTCCATCTCGCGGGCGAAACGCTGGTCGCCGCCCGGGCGGTCGACGTGGTCCCACCACATGACGGCCTTGTTCTCGTACGAGACGTGGTGGTCGCGTCCGACGGTGCCGATGTCGTGGCCCGCGCTGAAGTGGTCACCGTTGCCCGCCAGCACGATCGCGCCGACGTCCGGGTCCTCGACGGCCCGCTGGAAGGCGGCGTCGAGGGCGTACGTCATGACCGAGTTCTGGGCGTTGCGGAACCGTGGACGGTTCATCGTCACGACGGCGACGCGTCCGCGCACCTCGTAGGTGACGACCTCTCCCTCGTCGGGAACCGCGTCGGCCGGGACGTGATCGGTGGACGCTGTCACGACTTGTCCTCTCGCAGTTCGTTCTTGAGGACCTTGCCGGACGGGTTGCGCGGCAGGGTGTCGACGATGCGGATCTCGCGCGGCACCTTGAAGTTCGCCAGGTTCTCCTTGCAGTACGCGCGCACCTCGTCGGCGTCGACGACACGTCCCGGCTTGGCGACCAGGTAGGCGCGGCCGACCTCGCCCATCCGCTCGTCGGGGATGCCGATCACGGCGGTCTCGGCGACCGAGTCGATGCGGGCGAGCGCGTTCTCGATCTCCGCGGGGTACACGTTGAACCCGCCCGAGATGTACATGTCCTTGAGACGGTCGGTGATGTCGATGTAACCGCGCTCGTCCATGACCCCGACGTCGCCGGTGTGCAGCCAGCCGTCCGCGTCGATCGTCTTGGCCGTCGCGTCGGGGTCGTCGAGGTAGCCGAGCATGACGTTGTCGCCGCGGACGAGGATCTCGCCATGGTCGCCGATGCGGACCTCCATGCCGGGTACGGCGCGTCCCGACGTCGTGGAGACGGTGACCGGGTCGTCGTCGGTGCGGCACATGGTCACCACGACGGCTTCGGTCTGTCCGTACGCGGTCAGGACCGCCTTGTAGGACAGTTCGCTCTGCAGTCGTTCGACCAGTGTCACGGGGACCGCGGCAGCGCCGGTGACGGCGACCCGCAGGCTCGACAGGTCGAAGTCGTCGCGGCCCGGCAGGTCGAGAATGGACTGGTGGATCGTCGGGGCGCCGGGTAGGACGCTGATCCTCTCGTCCGCGATCTTCGCCGCGACCTTCGGCACGTCGAACACGGCCATCGGGACGATCGTCGCGCCGTTGAGCACGCAGACGACGAACCCGGCCTTGTAGCCGAACGTATGGAAGAACGGGTTGATGATCAGGTACCGGTCGGCCGACGTGATCTCGGCACATTCCGCCCACGCGTCGGCTACACCGATGGTCTGCCGGTGCGCGGTCATGACGCCCTTGCTCTTCCCGGTGGTGCCGGAGGTGAACAGGATGTCGGCGACGTCGTCGGGGGAGACGGCGGCGGCGCGGGCATCCGCAACCTCGGCAGGCACGCCGGCTGCGAGCGTGTCGAGTTCGCTCCACTCGATGACGCCGTCGGTCGGGGCGTCCCCGTCGAAGGGGATCCGGATGACGGTGTGGAGGCTCTCGAGATCGCCGGGGGACGCCGCGCGCTGCAGGTCGGCGTACCGGTCGGACTTGAGGAACGCCCCGACGACGACCAGCGCCTTCGCCTTCGTGCGCACGACGAGGTCGAGTGCTTCGCTGCCCGTGTACCGGGTGTTGATGGGCACGATGACGGCGCCTGCGTACTGGGCTCCGAGTGCGGCCACCACCCAGTGGTGGGTGTTCGGGGCCCAGATGGCGACCCGGTCGCCGGGTTCGATTCCCCGGGCGATCAGGGCGCGGGCGGCCGTGCGGACCCGGTCGAGGAGGCCCGTGTAGCTGATTCGCACGTCACCGTCGGCGATGGCGTCCTTGTCACCGAATACGCTCGCGGCCCGCGCGAGTGCTGCGGGTGTTGTCTTCACGTCAGTGGTCACTGGACTCCTCTACCTAGCAAGTGCTTGGTAGGTTACTCTACCGATGTGGATGCAAGCCAGGGGCTGGGAACAGCAGTAGACGACGAGAAGTTCGCCGCCACCGTCCGTGAGTGGCTGGCCGACAACCTGACCGGCGAGTTCGCCGGACTGAAAGGCCTCGGCGGGCCGGGTCGTGAGCACGAGGCGTTCGACGAGCGCCTCGCGTGGGACCGGCACCTCGCCGCGGCCGGATGGACCTGCCTCGGCTGGCCGAAGGAGTACGGCGGCAAGGAAGCAACCATCAGCCAGCAGGTGATCTTCCACGAGGAGTACGCCCGCGCGGGCGCTCCGGCGCGGGTGAGCCACCTCGGCGAGGAACTGCTCGGCCCGACGCTCATCGCGTTCGGCACCGAGGAGCAGAAGCGCCGCTTCCTGCCCGGCATCAACACCGTCAGCGAACTGTGGTGCCAGGGGTACTCCGAACCCAATGCCGGCTCCGACCTGGCCGGCGTCACCACGTCCGCCCGGCTCGACGGCGACCAGTGGCGCATCAACGGGCAGAAGGTGTGGACCTCCCTCGCGCACGTCGCACAGTGGTGCTTCGTCGTCGCGCGCACCGAACCCGGATCGCAGCGCCACAAGGGCCTGTCCTACCTGCTCGTCCCGATGGACCAGCCGGGCATCGAGGTCCGGCCGATCCTCCAGCTCACCGGCACCTCCGAATTCAACGAGGTGTTCTTCGACGACGCCCGCACCGACGCAGACCTCGTCGTCGGTGAGCCCGGTCAGGGCTGGGCCGTCGCCATGGGCACCCTCACCTTCGAGCGTGGCATCTCCACCCTCGGCCAGCAGGTCGGGTTCGAGAAGGAACTCGCCGCCATCGTCGAGCAGGCCGAACGCAACGGCGCCGCCCAGGATCCCGTCATC
The DNA here is from genome assembly GCF_005503035.1 of Rhodococcus sp. Q. Taxonomy (NCBI): domain Bacteria; kingdom Bacillati; phylum Actinomycetota; class Actinomycetes; order Mycobacteriales; family Nocardiaceae; genus Rhodococcus; species Rhodococcus sp. Q. The sequence continues at coordinate 24,146 of NZ_SCOY01000039.1, read as the reverse complement.
AAGGACAAGCTGACGCGCGCGTGGATGGGCCTGCAGGTGATGCGCGCCCATGCCATGCGCACCCTGTCCTCGGTCGATGCCACCGGCAACGGCGGCGAGGCGTCCGTCGCGAAACTGTTGTGGGCCAACTGGCATCGCGGCCTCGGTGAACTCGCGATGGAGGTCGCGGGCGCCGACGGATTGCTCGCAGGCGACGGACCCTTCGGAGCCGACGCGGACCTCAGCGACGAGCAGCGACTGTTCCTGTTCAGCCGCGCCGACACCATCTACGGCGGATCCAACGAGATCCAGCGCAACATCATCGCCGAGCGGGTGCTCGGCCTTCCCCGAGAGGCACGCCCGTGACCACCTCAGTCCAGTCGCCCCTGTCCGTCGCCCCCGCCGAGATCGAGGGCCACAACCTGCTCAAGGGCAAGAAGGTCGTCGTCACCGCGGCCGCAGGTACCGGCATCGGCTTCGCCACCGCCCGTCGCGCACTCCTCGAAGGCGGCGACGTCCTCGTCTCCGACTTCCACGAGCGTCGTCTCGGCGAGACCGTCGAGAAGCTCGCCGCCGAATTCGGCGGTCAGCAGATCGAGTCGTTCGTGTGCGACGTCTCCAGCACCGAACAGGTCGACGCCCTCATCGCAGGTGCCGCCGAGAAGCTCGGCCGCATCGACGTCCTCGTCAACAACGCAGGCCTCGGCGGCGAGACCCCGATCGTCGACATGACCGACGACCAGTGGGACCGCGTCCTCGACATCACCCTGAACAGCACCTTCCGTGCCACCCGCGCGGCGCTGCGCTACTTCAAGTCGGTCGAGCACGGAGGCGTCCTGGTCAACAACGCGTCGGTCCTCGGCTGGCGCGCGCAGCACTCGCAGTCGCACTACGCCGCCGCGAAGGCAGGCGTCATGGCGCTGACCCGCTGCTCCGCGATCGAGGCCGCCGAGTACGGCGTCCGCATCAACGCGGTCGCCCCGTCCATCGCGAAGCACCCGTTCCTCGCGAAGGTCACCAGCGACGAACTGCTCGACACCCTCGCCTCCCGCGAGGCATACGGCCGCGCCGCCGAGGTGTGGGAGATCGCCGCGACAATCGCCATGCTCGCGAGCGACTACACCACCTACCTCACCGGCGAGATCGTCTCCATCTCCAGCCAGCGCGCGTAGGCGTTCCGCGCCCGGCGAACCTTCCTGCAGCCGTCGCGCAATTCTTCCTGAATGGCCCATTGATTCAGTTCGACTGAATCAATGGGCCATTCAGGAAGAGGGGGGAAGTAGGGGAAGAAGAGCGGAGCGGGGTCAGGCGGTGTAGCCGCCGTCGATGTTCAGCTTCTGGCCGGTGACGAAACCCGCGCTCTCGCTGACGAGGAACGCGACGGCCGCCGCGACGTCGGTGGCACGGCCGAAGCGGTTCAGCGGGATTCGGCTCTTCGCGACCGCGAGTGCGCGCTCGTCGAGGTCTGCGCTGCCGATGAGTCGTTCGGCCATGCCGTCGGTGAGCATGCCGGGGCCGACGGCGTTGAAGCGGACTCCGTACCGGCCCTCCTCGACGGCGAAGGCACGCACGAGGGCCTCGACGGCGCCCTTCGTCCCGGACGACAGCCCGTCGCGGACGGGGAAGCGGTCGGTGGCGGCCGTCGTCACCGCGACGACGGAACCCTGCGTTGCACGCAGTGCAGGCAGCAGGGCGTGCACGACCGCGAAGAAGGCGGTGGCCTCGGCGTTCAGGTGCTGGGCGTAGACGTCGGGGGACACGGACGACAGGTGGACCATCGGGATGTGCGGGCCCGCGGCGTGGACGAGGATGGACGGCTCGCCGAATTCGGTGCGGACTCGGTTCGTCCAGTCCGCGACGTCGGCGCTGTCGGTGAGGTCGACGCGGTCCGCGCGGGCGCGACCTCCGGCGTCGGCGACCTCGGCGACGACGGCGTCGGCGCGTTCGGAGTTGCTGCGGTACGTGAGGGCTACGGGGTGTCCTGCCGCGGCCAGGTGCCGGACGACTTCGATTCCGATTCCGCCGGTCCCACCGGTGACGACTGCGCAGCGTGACGACTCGACCATCCGTCTACCCTAGCAATTGCTTGGTTGGTATGGTGGCGGGGTGAGCCCATCGACCCGCGCCGAAGAAACCGCCGCCAAGTCGGGCCGTCGAGCAGAGCTGCTCGACCTCGCGGCCGCGCTGTTCGCGGAGCGCGGCACCCGCGCGACCACTGTCCGCGACATCGCCGACGCGGCGGGAATCCTGTCCGGCAGCCTGTACCACCACTTCGACTCGAAGGAGTCGATGGTCGACGAGATCCTGCGCAGATTCCTCGACGACCTGTTCGGACGCTACAGCGTCATCACGGAGTCCGGGCTCGGCGCGCGCGCCACCCTCGAGGCACTCGTGGTCGCGTCGTTCGAGGCGATCGACAGTTCGCACGCCGCCGTCGCGATCTACCAGGACGAGGCCAAGCACCTCGTCGGCAACGAGCGGTTCGCCTACATCACCGAACGCAACCGGGAGTTCCGGACCCTGTGGGTGTCCGTCATCGAATCGGGTGTCGCCGACGGCAGCTTCCGGCCCGACATCGACATCGAACTCGTCTACCGATTCATGCGGGACACCGTGTGGGTCGCGGTCCGGTGGTACCGGCCCGGCGGTCCGATGACCGCGGAAACCGTAGCCAAGCAGTACCTCGCCATCGTGCTCGACGGGCTGTCCAGCCCCGACGCACAGCACTGACACCGTAGGAGTACCCATGCCCGAGGCATACATCGTCGACGCGATCCGCACCCCGATCGGCAAGAAGAACGGCGGCCTGTCCACCGTTCACCCGATCGACCTCGGAGCGCACATCCTCAAGTCGCTCGTCGAGCGCACCGGGATCGACGCGTCCGAGGTCGACGACGTCGTGTTCGGCTGCGTCGACGCCATCGGCGGCCAGGCGGGCAACATCGCGCGCATGTCGTGGCTGGCCGCGGGTCTGCCGCAGCACGTCCCGGGCGTGACCGTCGATCGTCAGTGCGGTTCGAGCCAGCAGGCGATCCAGTTCGGTGCGCAGGCGATCCTGTCCGGCACCGCGGACCTCATCATCGCCGGCGGCGTCCAGAACATGAGCCAGATCCCGATCTCGGCCGCCATGATCGTCGGCAAGGAGTACGGCTTCACCACGCCGACGTCCGAGTCGACCGGCTGGACCGAGCGCTACGGCGACCAGGAGGTGTCGCAGTTCAAGGGCGCCGAGATGATCGCCGACAAGTGGGACATCAGCCGCGAGGACCTCGAGAAGTGGGCACTGCAGAGCCACGAGCGCGCGAAGGCCGCGATCGCCGAGGGCCGCTTCGACAACGAGATCGTGCCGCTCGGTGACGCGATCGTCGACGAGGGCCCGCGCGAGACCAGCCTCGAGAAGATGGCGAGCCTGAACGTGCTCGTCGAGGGCGGCAAGCTGACGGCCGCCGTCGCCAGCCAGATCTCCGACGGCGCCAGCGCGCTGCTCCTCGCGTCGGAGGAGGCCGTCGCCAAGCACGGCCTCAAGCCCCGCGCCCGGATCCACCACATGAGCGCCCGCGGTGACGACCCGATCTTCATGCTGTCTGCGCCGATCCCGGCCACCCAGCACGCGCTCGCCAAGACCGGCCTGACCATCGAGGACATCGACCTGATCGAGATCAACGAGGCGTTCGCGCCGGTCGTGCTCGCCTGGATCAAGGAGATCGGCGCCGACCCGGCGAAGGTCAACGTCAACGGCGGCGCCATCGCTCTCGGGCACCCGCTCGGCGCGACCGGCACCAAGCTGATGGCGACGTTGCTCAACGAACTCGAGCGCACCGGCGGACGCTACGGCCTGCTCACCATCTGTGAGGGTGGCGGCACCGCCAACGTCACGATCATCGAGCGTCTCGAGCAGTAACCGATCGCACGAAGAACGCCCCGACAGCCATGGGCCGTCGGGGCGTTCTCGTGTTCGGTAGCCGCTACCGCAGCGTGTCGATGACGGCGTAGAGCGCGTCGGCCAGGTGTTCGCACCACTCGTCCGCGCCCTCGTAGCCGTGCGCGACACCGCGAATCATGGTGGACGACATCAACATGTCGAACACGATCCCGACCGTCGCCTCCGCCTGCGCTCCCGCATACGGACGCGCTCCGAGGACCCGTTCGACCAGTGCCGCGCGGGTGGGCGCTTCGGCCCGTTCGACCAGGCGCTCGTGAACCCCGTCGTGGTGGTGGTACGCGGACAACAGACCGGGGATGGCCGAGCGGGCCGCCGGGTGCGCGGTGCGATCGAGGAATTTGCGAGTCCACGCCAGCAGATCCGCGCGCAGGTCGTCGGTCGCCGGGGGAATCGGTACGTCGGCGCCGTCCTGGAGGCCGAAGATGGCGTCCTCGATGATCATTTCGCGGGTCGCCCAGCGTCGGTAGATCGCGGGCGCGCTTACCTGCGCCCGCCGGGCGATCGCCTGGATCGTCGTCTTCTGGTAACCCTCCTCGACGAGCAGGTCGATGGTGGCGTCGAGGACCGCACGATCGACCTGCGGATCGCGCGGACGGCCAGGGCCGCCCGCGTCCGGTCGTCGATCGCGTGTCAGGTTCACAAGGGCGGACACTACCGGAGGCGAGACGGTCGGCCGCCCGGATCGGCGACGGTGGTGGTCGGAGTGGAGCCCGCGCGACCGGTGGCCGTGATGGTGAAACCCGTCGGCATCATGGTCAGCCGCTCCTGGACCCGGAGCCGGTAGGCCGGGTCGCCGCGCAGGTCGTAGCGCTGCAGGAGGGTTCCGAGCACGAGCGTCGCCTCGTGGATCGCGAACTGCCGTCCGATGCATGCCCGTTCGCCGGTACCGAAGGGCTTGTACGCGTGCGGCGGACGGCCGCGCATACGTTCGGGGAGGAATCGGTCGGGGTCGAACTCGTCGGCGTCCGCCCCCCACACCGGATTCCGGTGCAGCGCCGGGATCAGCACGAGCATCCAGTCACCCGCCGCCATCCGGTGGCCACAGCGCAGTGTCGTGTCCGAAATCGCCTCGCGCGCATAGGCGGGAGCCGTCGGCCACAACCGCAGCGTCTCGTCGAGGACCCGCCGCACGTACCGCAACTTCGCGACCTGCTCGTAGGCGGGTCGTGCAGTCGGGTCGGTTCCCCACACGCGGTCAACCTCCTCCTGTGCGCGGGCCAGCAGATCCGGACGCCGAGTGAGGTGGTACAGGGCGAACGACAGTGCACCGGAAGTGGTTTCGTGCCCGGCGACGAGGAACGTGATCACCTGGTGTCGGATGTTGAGCTCGTCCACCCGATTCGAGTCGGCGTCCCGCTCGGCGCGCAACATGAGTTCGAGGAGGTCGTCCGGCGTCGTGCCGTCCGGGGCGCCGCGGCGGGAGCGGATCACCGCGTCGACGACCTCCGCCAGAAACGCGACATCGGCATCGTGCCGGGCGCGGCGGCGCCTCGTCGTCACCAAGCCGAGCGGGGTGACCGCGCGCTGGGCGTCGGTCAGTGCCCGCACCATCGCCGCGACGAACGGGTGCGCGTCGGTGCGCTCGAACGAGCCGAACGGAAAGCTGAAGCCGGTGCGGCCGATCGTCTCGAGCGTCAGTGTCGTCATGTCGGAGGAGACGTCGATCGGCGCACCGGGGGAGCGGTCCCAGTGGGCGGTCAACTCGGCGGCGACGTCGACCATGGTGTCGTGGTAGCCGCGCATCGCCGACTGCGTGAACGCCGGGGCGAGCAGGGTGTGCGCCTTCCTCCAGTTCGGTTCCTCCGTGTACGCGGTGAACAGTCCGTCGCCACCGATCCCGCGCAGTGCCGCCACCGCGGGGGTCAGGTGTTTGCGGAACCGGGATTCATCGGACAGTTCGGCCACGACGTCCGGGTCGGACACGATCACGAAACGCTTGCCGAGCACCTTGCGTTCGAAGATCGGACCGAGTTCGGCGGCGAACCGCATCGAATCCTGAACCGGGGTGCGGGGACTGACCCCGAGCACGTCGCCGAGCAGTGGGACGCGCCGCTTCGGGTGCGGGATGGTGAAGCCGGGCGGCGACAGTTCGACGGTCATGCGTTTCCCCCCTGATGACGTCATCGGCCACCACGCTACGCACCGGAGGGGCTCGTCGCGGCGTGCTTTCGGGGTTACCGTCGAGGCATGTGCCGAAACATCACCGAGTTGCGCGGCCTGGAGCCGGCTGCCACCGCGGAGGAGATCGAGGCCGCCGCGGTCCAGTACGTCCGGAAGGTCAGCGGAATCCACAAACTGTCCGACCACACGCGCGAGCCGTTCGAGTTGGCCGTCGCCGAGGTCACAGCGGCCACGCAGCGGCTGTTGGACGCGCTGCCGGAGCGACGCCAGCCGCCGCAGAGCGTCCCACCGCTGCGGCGCCCCGAGGTGCAGGCCCGCATGGCGGCAGCCGCCGCGAAAGGCTGAAGGGCACCTTCGGCCGGGTTGATCCGGTCGAAAGTGCCCTTCGGTCGGGACTGTGTCCTCAGGCTTGCAGCGGCGGTGCCGTTCAGGCCTTCAGCGCACCAACGGCGTCGATGCGCTTGACGGCGTCCGCGACGATGCGGTCGATCAGTTCCTGGCAGCTGGGCAGGTCGTCGATCATGCCGACCACCTGACCCGACGCCAGCACGCCCGCCTCGGTGTTGCCCTCGACCAGGCCGGCCTTGAGCAGCATCGGGGTGTTGGCGGCCATGATGATCTGCTGCCACGTCCGGTCGCCCGACTTCTTCATCGCCAGGCCGTCCTTGGCGAGCGTCGACCACTTCATGCCCGTCATCGACTTGAACTTCATCGCGTTCTTGGCCGCGGCGACGAGTCCCTTTGCATAGCTGGACTTCTCGAGGGCGTTCACCAGGTCCGTGTTGAGGACGCGGTGCGGCATGCCGTCGACCTTCACCGACACGGTGGTGTCGGTCAGGCCGCGCTGGAGGTACTGCTGCTTGACCGAGTCCGGCACCGCCGAATCACTGGTCAGGAGGAAGCGGGTACCCATCGCGACACCCGCGGCGCCGTACGACAGCGCCGCGGCGAGGCCGCGGCCGTCGAAGAAGCCGCCGCCCGCGATGACCGGGATGTCGACGGCGTCGAGCACCGACGGCAGCAGCAGCGTCGTCGCGACACCGCCCGTGTGGCCGCCGCCCTCGCCGCCCTGCACGACCACCGCGTCGGCGCCCCAGGAGGCAACCTTGACGGCGTGCTTGGCGGCACCGATCGACGGGACCACGATGATGCCGTTGTCCTTGAGCTTGGCGATCAGGTCCTTCTTGGGCGCAAGCGCGAAGGACGCGACCTTGACACCCTCGCGGATCAGCAGGTCGCACCGCTGGCCGGCGTCCGACGCGTCGGCACGCATGTTGACGCCGAACGGCTTGTCGGTGAGCTGCTTGGTCTTCTTGACCGCGACCTCGAGCTCCTCGTACGTCATCGTCGCCGAGGCGAGGATGCCGAGACCACCCGCGTTGCAGGTGGCCGCGGTCAGGCGAGGGCCGGACACCCAGCCCATGCCGGTCTGCACGATCGGGTGATCGATGCCGACCAGTTCGGTCAGCGGAGTGCGGAGCAGGCCGGTCACGCCGAGACCTCGCGGTCGCGGAAGTTCTTCGGGTCGAGCACCTCGCGGATGATGCGCAGCTCTTCCGCGGTGGGTTCACGGGTGACGCCGGCCTCGGCGAGCCCGGCGACCTCGAAGGAGGTGTTCTCGGCGACCTCGTCGGCGGTGACGCCGGGGTGCAGGGTGACGGCCCGGAAGGTGCGGCCGGGACCCTGGAAGTCGAACACGCCCAGGTTGGTGATCACCTGGTAGTTGTTCAGGAAGCGGAACGCCGGGTTCTCCGGGTCCACCTTGTCGTAGCCGACGCCGCACACCACGTCGACCTGATCGGCGAAGGTGCGCTTGTTGTGCTTGCCGACCCAGTAGCTGGTGGCGTGGTTGATCGAGTTTCCGGGGGCGCCGCGCAGGCCGAACATCTGGCGGGTCGGCTTGTCCAGCGGGCCGAACGCGGCGAGGTTCTGGTTGCCGAACTTGTCGATCTGGTTGGCACCCATCACCACGTGGCGACGACCCGACGCGACCACGTCGAAGACCTTCGAGAACGGGATGTAGCCCTCGATCGGTGCGGTACCACCGACCGCCGGCGCCTCGGCGAAGATCAGGGCCTCACCGTCGGTGATGATCAGGTCCGGCTCGGAGGTGAGCTTCGCCAGCCGGGCGCCGATGAGCGACATCGTCGACATGGGCGAGGCGAAGATCTCGCCGGCATCGGCGAACAGGTCGGCGCACGCGATGGCGCAGTACTCGGCGCGGGTTACCTCGGTCATGCGTTCTGCTCCTCTGCGAACTTGCGCACGGCGGCCTGGTAGTCGTCCTCGCTGCCGGACAGGTAGGTGTCGGCGAAGACCTGCCATGCCTCGGGGGTCTTGGCGGACTCGGCGTAGTGGCGCTGGAACTTCTCGTCGCGCTTGTACCCGCCGGCGAAGGTGAAGTGCGCGCCGTTCGGGGCCTCGGTGACGGTGTCGACCATCGCGCGGTTCAGGATCAGGGCCTGATTCGGGACGGACTTGACGAGTTCCTCGGTGGAGACAATCTTGTCGACGCTGAGGATGCGCTGCTCGGCCGCGAGGCAGAACAGGTCGTCGAAGTACGGGTCGACGCCGGTGTAGGCGGCGTTGCCGCGCTCGTCGGCCAGGTCCAGGTGGACCAGGGCGGCGTCGAGCTTCAGTGCAGGCATGGCGATCAGGGTTTCGGTGCGGCCGTCGGCATCCGGGTACGGGGACGCGACCGTCTTGAGCTCGTCGCCCCAGACGGTCTGCGCATCCGAGCCGAGGCCGGCGCGGATCGGCATGAACGGCAGGCGCGCGGCGGCGGCCTGCAGGCCGGCCTTGACCATGCCCTCGTCCATCTCGCGGGACTCGATGGTCCCGGCGACGCGGGCCTGGGCGAACCACGGGTCGTAGAAGGGCGCCGAGTCCAGGGACACGAAGCCGTAGTAGGCGCGCTTGACCTTGCCGGCGGAGATCAGCAGACCGAGGTCCGGGCCCAGGTAGCCGACGACGGTCAGGTCCTTGACGTCACTGCGCAGCAGCGCGCGCACGAGGGCCATCGGCTTGCGCCGCGAGCCCCAGCCGCCGATGCCGATGGTCATCCCGCTCTGGATGCCGGCGACGGCCTCGTCCAGTGAGCGGCGCTTGTCGCGCTTCTCGGCCATTAGTTGCCCTCTCCCTTGGGTGCGGTGGTGTTCGACTTCGGCTTGCCGGTGGCGACGAACTCGTCCCGGTGCTCGTCGGCGACGCCGGCCAGGTTCAGCTCGAAGGTGAAGCCCTGCTCGATCCGGTAGCTGGTGTGCACGTCCATCACGTCGATGCGGTTGATGGCTTCCTTGGCCCGGCGGATGACCCGGGTGTCCTTGGCGGCGATCTCACCGGCGATCTTCAGTGCGCAGGCGTCGAGTTCCTCGCGGGGGACGACGTCGTAGACGGACCCGAAGTGCTTGAGGGTCTGGGCGTCGACGTTCTTGGCCGTGTAGTACAGCGTGCGCATCATGTGCTGGGGGACCAGGCGGGCGAGGTGCGTGGCCGCGCCGAGCGCACCGCGGTCCACCTCGGGCAGGCCGAAGATCGCGTCGTCGGAGGCGACGATGACGTCCGCGTTGCCGACCAGGCCGATGCCGCCGCCGACGCAGAACCCGTTGACCGCCACCACGACCGGAACCTCGCAGTCATAGACGGCGGAGAACGCGGCCGCACAGCCGCGGTTGGCGTCGATCAGGGCGCCGTGACCCTCGGTGGCCTGCATTTCCTTGATGTCGACGCCGGCATTGAAGCCGCGTCCCTCGGCTCGCAGGATCACCACATGGGTGCTCATGTCCTTGCCGGCTTCGCGGATCGCGTCTGCCAGTTCGAACCATCCCTTCGAAGGGATGGCGTTCACGGGCGGGTAGTCGACGGTGACCGTGGTGATGCCGGCACCGTCGGAAGTGGAGGTGATTCCCATCGTGTTTCCTTAGGTAGGTCGCCAAACCAAGCGATTGCTTGGTAAGTTAGCACACCTGCGGGTCGAGCCGGAGTCCGTTGCGCGCTGCGACGGAGGGAACCCTCGACCCGCAGAACAACTCGAACCCGTCCCGGGTGGGCAACGCGAACCCCGTCCCGTGGGGCAACTCGAACCCCGTCTCGGGGCGTACAGCGGAGGTATGTGGTGGATCTGGGTCTGGACGGCAGCGTCGTGCTCGTCACCGGCGGCGTGCGAGGGGTGGGCGCAGGCATCAGCCGCGCCTTCCTGCGGGCAGGCGCGACGGTGGTGACGTGCGCCCGGCGTCCCGCCGACGAGGCGATCGAGGTCGACGGCCGGACCGTCGACTTCGTCGAATGCGACGTCCGTGACCCGGAACAGGTGCAGGCGATGATCGAGGGGATCGTCGAGAGGCACGGCCGCCTCGACGCCCTGGTCAACAACGCGGGCGGATCCCCGTCTGCCCTCGCCGCCGACGCGAGCCCGCGGTTCCACGCGAAGATCGTCGAACTGAACCTGCTCTCACCGCTCCTCGTCGCGCAGGCCGCGAACGCGGTGATGCAGAAGCAGGACACCGGCGGCGCCATCGTCAACATCTCGAGCGTCAGCGGGTCGCGGCCGTCGCCCGGCACCGCCGCCTACGGCGCGGCGAAGGCGGGTGTCGACAGCCTCTCGCAGTCACTCGCGGTCGAGTGGGCACCGAAGGTCCGGATCAACTCGGTCGTCGTCGGCATGGTGGAGACCGAGCAGTCGCACCTGTTCTACGGCGACGATGCGGGCATCGCCGCCGTCGGCGAGACCGTCCCGCTGGGCAGGCTCGCCCGTCCCGACGACATCGGGAACTGTGCAGCATTCCTGGCATCACCGCTGGCGTCCTACGTCAGCGGCTCGACCCTGACCGTCCACGGTGGCGGCGAACGTCCCGCCTTCCTGGCGGCGGCAAACACCGATTCGAACAAGTGAGTGGAGTAGAAGTGAGCGGACTGGTAGACGGTCGCGTCGTCATCGTGACGGGCGCGGGCCGCGGCATCGGACGGGCGCACGCACTGGCGTTCGCGGCGGAAGGCGCGAAGGTCGTCGTCAACGACATCGGTGTCGGCAGCGATGGCACCGCAACGGGTGACAGCCCCGGCGAGCAGGTCGTCGCCGAGATCATCGCCGCGGGCGGCACCGCGGTCGTCAACGGTGACGACGTCGCGGACTGGGAAGGCGCGCAGAACCTGATCAAGACCGCCATCGACAACTTCGGTGGGCTCGACGTCCTCGTCAACAACGCCGGCTTCCTGCGCGACCGGATGCTGGTCGGGATGAGCGAGGAGGAGTGGGACGCGGTGATCCGCGTGCATCTCAAGGGACACTTCGCGCCGCTCCGTCACGCCGCCGCCTACTGGCGCGCGGAGTCGAAGGCCGGCCGGCCCGTCGACGCCCGGATCATCAACACCAGCTCCGGCGCCGGACTGATGGGTTCCATCGGTCAGGGCAACTACGCCGCCGCGAAGGCCGGTATCGCGGAGATGACCATTCAGGCCGCAGCGGAGCTGAAGAACTACGGCGTCTCGGTGACCGCGATCGCTCCCGCTGCGCGCACCCGGATGACCGTCGGCGCAGGCGGAGCGATGGCCGAGGCGATGGCGGCTCCGGAGGAGGGCTTCGACGCGATGGCGCCGGAGAACATCTCCCCGCTCGTCGTCTGGCTCGGTTCGACCGAGTCGAAGGACGTCACCGGTCGCGTGTTCGAGGTCGAGGGCGGCCAGATCACGGTCGCCGAGGGCTGGCGGCACGGCCCCACCCAGGACAAGGGTGAGCGCTGGGATCCCAAGGAGATCGGTCCCGTCGTGGCCGACCTGCTGGCCAAGGCCGAGGTCCCGACCCCCGTCTACGGGGCGTAGGCAGCTGCGTCCCCCGCAAGCGGGAGGTGCCCCCAGCCTGTGCGCGAGTTCGGTAGCCGGTGCTCCCGAACTCGCGCACAGGCGCTAGGCGCCCGAGGGGCTCCGGACGACGACGATCGTGCCGGGGAAGTATGCGGCGAGCTCACTGCGCGACTGCTTGAGTGCGGCGGTGCCGTACCCGTGCTTGCGGGCACTCGGATCCACCCAGACCGCGATGTCCACTTCCTGGCCGGTCAGTTCGCCGAAGACCAGGCCGACGCTCTGCGGGCTGTCACCACTGAGGTCCTCGCACACGAACCAGGCGGCCGACTCGTCGTCGACGCGGCGCAGCCCCTCGGCCCGCTCGGATTCCACCCGATCCGCCGACCACGGCTGTCCGTCGTCGCCGATCTGCTCGGCGGACCGGCGACGGAACAGTTCGACGTCCTCGTCGCTGGAGCTGAACGGGCGAAGGTGGACGCCGACGCCGGTCGCGGCGGGACGCTGCTCGGGCAGCCATTTCAAGGTCGCGTCGAGGTTCTGCACCTCGTCGGCGAGCCGGTCCCGCTCCAGCCGGGTGAGCCGGCCGAGCTGCAGCGCGAGCACCATTTCGGCGTTGGCCTCGGTACTGCCGAGCAGACCACTCACGGCCCGGACCGCGCCCGCGTGGTCGTCGCTGTCAACGATCGCGTCCAGGACCTCGTGCCTCATCTCGAGCGCCTTGAGCAGCGCCTTCGCGAGTTCGCGGCGGTCCAGGATCTGATCTTGGGGTCCGGCAGTCATGTCGAATCTCGCTCTCCGTCGTGTGGTCGGCAGGGGAGCGCACGCGACCGGTGGGCCGACGGGCGATCCTTCTCGCATTGTCGGCCACCGGCGGCGGAATTTCTACGAACGCGGACTACGAGCAGACGACGACGGGGATCTTCCGGTCGGTCCAGGACTGGTAGTCGTCGAACTCGGGGTACATCGCGACCAGCTTCGGCCACAGCTCGCTCCGCTCGGCGTCGTCGGCGACGTTCGCGGTGAGAGTGCGTACCCGGGAGCGGATCTGAACGGTCACGGTCGGGTTGGCCTTGAGGTTCAGGTACCACAGCGGGTTCTTCGGCTGTCCGCCCTGCGACGCGACGAGGATGACGCGGTCGCCGTCTTCGAGGAACAGCAGCGGACTGACACGAGGCTCACCCGACTTGCGGCCGATGGTGGTGAGGAGGCAGATCGGCAGCCCGTTCTTCGCGGCACTGCCGACCCGCCACTTTCCTCCGATTCGCCCACCGGTGAGCCGGTACGCAACCACGTTGGACTTCGACATCCACTTGATGATCGTGCGGGTGAACTGCGTGTCCAGCATCGGTGGGCGTTCCATCGTGGTGTCAGAGCCTTTCGATGATGGTGCCGGTGGCGAGCGCGCCGCCCGCGCACATCGAGATCAGCGCGGTGGAGCCGTCACGGCGCTCGAGCTCGTGCAGGGCCGTGGTGATCAGGCGCGAGCCGGTGCTTCCGACCGGATGGCCGAGCGCGAGAGCGCCGCCGTTGACGTTGACCTTGTCCATGTCGGGGCCGTGCACCTGCGCCCACGACAGCGCGACGGACGCGAATGCCTCGTTGACCTCGAACAGGTCCAGGTCGCCGATCTTCATGCCTGCCTTCTCGAGAACCTTCGCGGTGGCCTGGACGGGTCCGTCGAGGTGGAACTCGGGCTCGGCGCCGACGAGGACCTGCGAGACGATGCGCGCACGCGGCTTGAGGCCGAGTGCGAGAGCGCGGTCGGAGTCCATCAGCAGCACAGCGGCGGCGCCGTCGGAGATCTGCGACGAGGTGCCTGCGGTGTGGATGCCGCCCTCGATGACGGGCTTGAGCTTGGCGAGGGACTCCGCGGTGGTGTCGCGCAGACCCTGGTCGCGGGAGACGATGTGCTTCTCGTCGGTGGGGAGCTTGTCCTCGCCGATGATGGGCGCCGTCACGGGCAGCACCTCGCGATCGAAGCGGCCCTCCTCCCAGGCCTGCTTGGCCAGTGCCTGCGAGCGGACGCCGAGCGCCTCGATGTCCTCGCGGGTGATGCCGCGACGCTTGGCGATGCGCTCGGCCGCCTCGAACTGCGCGGGCATGTCGATGTCCCACGAAGCCGGGCGCCGCGGACCGGCCTCGGTGCCGACGTTCGCGCCGAGCGGGACCTGGCTCATCTGCTCGACGCCACACGCGACGCCCATGTCGATGGCACCGGTCGCGATGAGGCCCGCGATGAGGTGGTTGGCCTGCTGCGCGGAGCCGCACTGGCAGTCGATCGTGGTCGCGCCGACCTGCCAGGGCAGACCCGCCGCCAGCCAGGCGGTGCGGGTGACGTTGTTGGACTGTGCGCCGGCCTGGGTGACGCAGCCGCCGATGACCTGCTCGACGAGGGTGGGGTCGACTCCGGCGCGTTCGAGCAGGCCGACCTGGACGGCGCCGAGGGTTTCTGCCGCGTGCAGGCCGGACAGCCATCCGCCGCGCTTGCCGATCGGGGTCCGGACGGCTTCGACGATTACTGGTGTACCCATGAGCGCAACAACCTCTCCACTGTCAGAAATTAGAACTTGTTCTTACCACTATATGGTCGGGAATACACCTAGAGAGCAACTATTTTCGTGTTCCTGTCACGGTGAAACTAGAACAGGTGTCGTCGAGTATGGAGGATGGGGGTGTGATCCATCCGCCCGGCTGCGCGCAGTCAGACTAACAAGTTGCTAAGATTCGCAACTAGCAGATGGTGGTGTGGGAAGATCACTGCCGAGACACGTGAGAGTTCAGCAGCAGGACAAGCCGCAAGACGGGCGACCGATCCCCGTCGCCCTGGGATCGGACGAAAGGAGGACGTCATGGTGAATTCGCGTCAACCGCTGTATCGGATGAAGGCGGACTTCTTCAAGACGTTGGGGCACCCCGCCCGTATCCGGGTCCTGGAGTTGCTGAGCGAGCGTGAGCACACCGTCTCGGAGATGCTGCCCGAGGTCGGGATCGAGCCTGCGAACCTGTCGCAGCAGCTGTCGATCCTGCGCCGCGCGGGGCTGGTCACCGCGACACGGGAGGGGCTGTCCGTGTCGTATGCGTTGACCTCCCCGCGCGTTGCCGACCTGCTGAAAGTCGCCCGGGAGATCCTGGGCGGCGTCGTCGCGGGTCAGGCTGAGCTCCTCGAGGGCCCGCCGGAACCGGCAGGGGTGGTGGGCGGCTCGACCCGCTGACAGCGCGCCGACCGGCCGGAATCAGGCACGGCCATTGATTGCGAATTTTCTTAAATGCTTATCTTGCGAGAACGGATGGATTGGGTGGCCGGTACGGACGACGAACACCAGCCGGACGGGCCCATCGGCGGCGTGGAGCCGCGGATCCCGGGAATCGCCGCTGCCGTGGTGACGGTCGGCCATGCCGCCAGCGGACGAATCGGCGCCCGTCCACCTCGGTCACCGTGGACGGCGATGGAGTCCTACACATCGCTGATTCGTCGACACACACCGCTGCGAGCACTGCGGCTGCCGATGACCACCGGCGACCCCGCGGCGGTCGCAGCTCGGATCGGCGCCCTCGCGCCCCGGGTGGCGGTGGCGTTCGTCACCGGCCTGAATGCCGAGGACTCCTCCCGGATCAAGGGTGAGGTGGCAGCGCGCGGCGGACCACTGGTACTCACCGAACTCGACACCGTCACCGCAGCCCTCGCCGCGACCACGATCTCGACGCTGCGCCGACGCGGCATCGCACCCCGTTCGGGTCGTGTCGTGGTCACCCGCCCCGAGGCCGCGCCTCTGCTCGGCGCGACTCTGGTCAGGTGCGGGATCGGTCAGGTCACGAACTGGCGCACCGGAGACGCGCAGGCGTTCCCGCTGCGGCGACTGATGGAAGGACACGATGCGCTGATCGACCTCGCCGGCGCGGCCGTCGACACCGACGCGCCCGGTCGCACCGTGCGCCCTCCGGCCGACCCGCACGAGCTGGGTCGGCTGGTCCTGCCGGGGCTGATCGGCGCGCTGTGCGGGCACGACGCCACCGGTGTGAGCGCGGAGGTACTCGCCGCGGCCGCACGGGCGCTGGCCCTGACCACCCCGCCGGGGCAGGTGCTGCCTGGACCGGACGACGGTCTCGTCCCCCGCGCGATCGCCCGTGAGGTCGGACGCGTCCTCGCCTCGCCCGCCGACCGCAACCGGCATTCGTAGCGATGCCCACCCACACCGCATTCGACCGATTCCGTGAGGAGAACACCGTGACCACACCCGCCGACATCGGGGCCGCCCCGACCGCGCACGAGGAGATCGTGTCCTGGGTCGCCGAGGTCGCCGAGCACACCGGACCCGACACCGTGGTGTGGTGCGACGGATCCCCCGGCGAGTGGGACCGCCTGACCACGCAGCTGGTCGACAAAGGCACCCTGGTGCGCCTCGAGCGCAAGCCGAACTCGTTCTGGTGCGCCTCCGACCCCGAGGACGTCGCACGGGTCGAGGACCGCACCTACATCTGCTCGACGCGGCAGGCCGACGCCGGTCCGACGAACAACTGGATGGATCCCGTCGACATGAAGACGGTGATGACCGAGCACTACCGCGGCGCGATGGCCGGCCGCGCCATGTATGTGATCGCGTTCTGCATGGGTCCGCTCGATGCGGCCGAGCCGAAGTTCGGCGTCCAGATCACGGACTCCGCCTACGTCGCCGTCTCGATGCAGATCATGACCCGCTCCGGGACCTCAGTGTGGGACAAGCTCACCGGGGGAACCGAATTCGTCAAGTGCCTGCACTCGGTCGGTGCCCCGCTCGCCCCCGGGCAGGCCGACACCGCATGGCCGTGTGATCACACCAAGTACATTTCCCACTTCCCCGAGGAGCGGATGATCTGGAGCTACGGCTCCGGCTACGGTGGCAACGCGCTGCTCGGCAAGAAGTGCTACTCGCTGCGTATCGCGTCGCAGATGGCCAAGGACGAGGGCTGGCTGGCCGAGCACATGCTCATCCTCAAGCTCACCTCCCCCGAGCAGAAGGTGCACTACATCGCCGCGGCGTTCCCGTCCTCGTGCGGCAAGACGAACCTGGCGATGCTCGAGCCCACGCTCGACGGGTGGACCGCGGAAACGATCGGTGACGACATCGCCTGGATGCGGTTCGGTGAGGACGGGCGACTGTACGCGGTGAATCCGGAGGCCGGGTTCTTCGGTGTCGCCCCCGGCACCGGCGCCCACGCGAACCCACACGCGATGGCCACCATCGAGCAGGGCAACTCGATCTTCACCAACGTCGCCCTGACCGACGACGGTGACGTCTGGTGGGAAGGCATGACCGACACGGCGCCGTCCCGTCTGACGGACTGGCGGCGGCGGGACTGGACCCCGAACTCCGGTGAACCGGCGGCGCACCCGAACTCGCGCTACTGCACCCCGATCGCGCAATGCCCCACCGTCGCCCCCGAGTGGAACGACCCCGCCGGGGTGCCGATCTCGGCGATCTTCTTCGGCGGCCGCCGCGCCACCACCGTCCCCCTGGTCACCGAATCACTGAGCTGGCAGCACGGGGTGTTCCTCGCCTCGACCCTGTCCTCGGAGACCACCGCGGCCGCGACCGGGGAGGTCGGTGTCGTGCGCCGCGACCCGATGGCGATGCTGCCGTTCCTGGGCTATCACGTTGGTGACTACCTCGCGCACTGGCTCGACATGGGCACTCGGAGCGACCCCGCACTGCTGCCGAAGATCTTCTACGTCAACTGGTTCCGCCGCGACGACGACGGCTCCTTCCTCTGGCCCGGGTTCGGGGAGAACTCCCGAATCCTCGATTGGGCGCTGGCGCGAATCGAGGGCCGGGCCGGCGCCCGGGAAACCCCGATCGGAAGCGTCCCGACCACCGCGGACCTCGACCTGACCGGGCTGAAGTTCGATCCCACCAAGATCGACGCCGCCCTGACGGTCACCCCGGTCGAGTGGATCGCCGAGACCCGGCTGATCGACGAGTGGTACGCCACCATCGGAGGCAACACCCTGCCCGACGTCCTGCGCGAGGAACTGGCGGCACTCAAACTGCGACTGGCCGGCAACGGCTTTCCCGGCGAACCGGTCCCGGTGCGCGACGAGAACTTCCGCCAGGTCCGCCGCCGTCGGAACTGACCCGCCCGATCTCGGGGACCGGAAAGCCCCGCCCGAGACCAGGCGCGCGAGCGTATCGCGCCGACAGACCCGCGCTCCGCGCCTGACAGGCCCGGCCCGAGCACCCCTTGTCCGCTCGGGCCGGGCCACCCACCACCCACACCGTCAGGATCACCGCGCATGTCCGAACCTCGTCCCACTCCGCACGGCCGTGGCCGCATCGCCGGCGCCGCCCGGGCCATCGCCGACCTGCTGCCGCGCTTCAGCGAGTGGGCGCCCGCCGTGCGCGCCCCGGGCGCGGACCTGCTCGCCGGGCTCATCGTCGCCCTCGTCGCGTTGCCACTCGCGCTGGGGTTCGGGATCACCTCCGGCCTCGGCGCCGCCGCGGGCCTCGCCACGGCCGTCATCGCCGGCGCCACCGCGGCGGTGTTCGGCGGGTCCCGATTCCAGGTGACCGGACCGACCGGCGCCATGACCGTCGTCCTGGTCCCGATCGTCGCCCAGTACGGGCCGACCGGGGTCCTTGCCGTCGGGCTGATCGCCGGCGTCATTCTCGTCGGTCTGGCATTCGCCGGGGTCGGCCGGGCCGTGCGGTACATGCCTGCCCCGGTGATCGAGGGATTCACCGCAGGCATCGCGGTCGTCATCGCCCTGCAGCAGGTCCCCGCCGCCCTGGGGGTCTCCGGAGTCGAGGGAGAGAAGGTGTGGCAGAGCGCATTCGACGCCGCCTGCCGCTACGCCGAGAACCCCACACTCCTCGATCCGGTCACCGCGCTCGTCGTCGCGGTGGTGATCCTCGTCGGCGGCCGCTACCTGCCGAAGATCCCGTTCTCCCTGGTCGCGGTCGCGGCCGCCACCCTCGCCGCGCAGCTGCTGCACCTCGACCTCGCCCGGATCGGGTCCCTCCCGTCCGGGTTGACCGCCCCCGGCCTCGATTTCCTGCACCTCGATGATGTGCCGTCGCTGATCGCGCCCGCGCTGGCGGTCGCGGCGCTCGGAGCCCTGGAGTCGCTGCTGTCGGCTACCGCGGCCGACTCGATGTCGGTCGGCACCCGCCACAACCCCGACCGGGAACTGTTCGGCCAGGGCCTGGCGAATATCGCCGCCCCCCTGTTCGGTGGTGTGCCGGCAACCGGTGCGATCGCCCGCACCGCGGTCAACGTCCGCTCCGGTGCCCGCACCCGCCTGGCCGCCCTCACCCATGCCGGCATCCTCGCCGCGATCGTCTACCTCGCTGCCGGGCTCGTCGCCGACATCCCCCTGGCCGCGCTCGCTGGGGTGCTCCTGGCCACCACCGTGCGGATGGTCGAAACCGCCTCGATTCTCGCGATCACCCGCGCCACCCGCGCCGACACCATCGTCCTGATCGCCACATTTCTGGTCACCGTGATCTTCGACCTGGTCACCGCGGTCGCAGTCGGGGTCGGGTTCGCCGCGATCCTCGCTCTGAGGGCGGTCGCCCGCTCCGCCCGCCTCGAGCAGGTGCCGCTCGACGAGACCGGCGATCACAGCGCCGAGGAACACGAACTGCTACGCGAGCACATTGTCGCCTACCGGATCGACGGCGCCGTCTTCTTCGCCGCCGCCCACCGGTTCCTCCTCGAACTCGCCGAGGTCTCCGACGTCAAGGTCGTGATCCTGCGGATGTCGCGGATCACCACCCTCGACGCCACCGGAGCCCTCGTCCTCAAGGATGTCATCACCCGACTCGAGCACCGTCACATCACGGTCCTGATCTCCGGCGCCAGACCCGAACACCTGCGGCCGCTGGCCGCGCTCGGCGTGTTCACCACCAAGGACAGCGATCAACGCCACGTGTGCGCCACCACCCCCGACGCGATCGACCTCGCCCGCGCACTCGTCCTCTCCGACACCCGCTCCCCGACAACGACCGAGGATCACGAATGAACGACAACACCCCGACCAGCACTCAGGCGGGGCACGCCCCCACCATGGGGCAGCGCCTGGGCTACATCCTGGGCAGGACCCAGCCCGAGGACCTGCATCCGTGGGTCGTCAACGATGTCACCGGACCGGGCGCGACCCGTCGCTACGCCACCCGCTGCCTCATCCCACTCGTCCCGATCCTCGCGGGCCTGATGTTCATCCCCGGACCCTGGATCATCCGCATCAGCATGGTGCTGCTGCTGTTCCTGCCGTTCGTGTACTTCTTGTTCGCGCTCAAGAGCATCTACCTGCGCCATCGGCTCGTCAGTCACGGCCTCGACCCCGAACTGCTCAACACACACAAGAAGCAGCGACTCGCACAGGAGCGTGACTCCTACGAATCCCGCTACCGCCGAACGCAGTGAGCGCCGGCTCGGAACGGTGAGTCGCGTGCGACAGAGCGGTTGACGGTGCTCGTCTGCGGTCCATGTGCGTGTCCTCGGTGCTTCGGCGTGCAGAGCAACGTGACGCCCTTCAGCGTTCGACCGGGCACCGGCCGTTGAAGTCGACCTCGAACTCCTTGATGCCGTTCAGCCAACCGGATCGAAGCCGCTTGGGGTCGCCCAGCTTCGTGATGTCGGGCATGTGGTCGGCGATTGCGTTGAAGATCAGATCGATCTCGAGGCGCGCGAGGTTGGCTCCGATGCAGAAATGTGCACCGGTACCGCCGAAACCCAAGTGTGGGTTCGGGTTCCGCATGATGTCGAAGGTCCTGGGATCGTCGAAGACATCCTCGTCGAAGTTTGCCGATGCGTAGAACATCGCGACCCGGTCACCCTTCTTGATCTGCTGGCCACCGAGCGTGGTGTCGGTCAGCGCGGTCCGCTGGAAGGCCGTGACGGGGGTGGCCCAACGGACGATCTCGTCGGCGGCGGTGCGGGGACGCTCCCGCTTGTACAGCTCCCACTGCTCCGGATTCTCGAGGAACGCGATCATCCCGTGGGTGATGGCGTTCCGGGTCGTCTCGTTCCCCGCGACGGCGAGCATGAGGACGAAGAACCCGAACTCCTCGGGGCTGAGTTCGTCGCCATCGACGTCGGCCTGCAGCAACTGGGTGACGATGTCGTCGGCCGGGCACCTCTTCCGTTCCTCCGCCATCCGGTATGCGTAGCCGAGCAGCTCCATCGTCGCGGTCTCGTGGTCGCCCTCGGACGTGCTGTCCTCGTACCCGGTCATCCGGTTGGACCAGTCGAAGACCTTGCCCCGGTCCTCCTGGGGGATACCGATGAGCTCCGCGATCGCCTGCAGTGGCAGCTCACTGGCTACGCGGGTGACGAAGTCGCCCGCGCCGGCCGCCGCGGCCGCGGTGACGATCTTCTCCGCGCGCTCGGACAGCGTGTCCTCGAGCATGCCAACCGCGCGGGGTGTGAAGCCACGCGCGATGATCTTGCGCAGCTTGGTGTGCTCCGGCGCGTCCTTGAAAAGCAGGATGTGACGCAGCGACTCGACGGCCTCACGGGGGATGTCGTCGTTGAACCGGACGATCGCGGTGTTCTCCCACGCGGAGTACACGTCACCGTCTCGGGAGACCTCCTTGACGTCCTCGTGTCGAGTGACGACCCAGTAGCCGTCGTCATGAAAACCACCCGTGGTCGGCGGTTGCGGGCACCACCAGACCCGCGCCGTCCTGCGCAATTCTGCGAACTCCGCGTGCGGCACATGCGTGGCGTAGATGTCCGGATCGGTGGGGTCGAAGCCGTCGGCGATACGTGGTGTGGACACTGTGAGCTCCTCATCTTCGGGCTGTGGGCAGTCAGCCTGACAGAGGAGGAGGTGTCGCAGATTGGCCTAATTTGCCAGTTCGCCGTGGCCCTTTTGTTCGGTGGGCACATCTGCGATCGCGCTGGCTCCGAAGGTGTCGAAGCAGTCGAGCGCCAGCTCGAGGTGTAGTGCGCGGTGGATGATTCGCCGGCCGAGGCGCTTCTCGATCTGCTGCACGCGGTATCGCACCGTGTTCTTGTGGACGTCGAGCTGGCGAGCGGCGGCCTCGAAGTTTCCGGGGTGCGACAGTACTGCGCGCAGGGTGTTGCGGAGCCGCGCGGAGGTCTCGTCGTCGCCGAGGAGACCCTGCAGTTCACGCTTGACGAACGTGTTCATGGCGTCGGGACGAGACGCGAGCATAGAGACGAGCTCGACGTCTCGATAGGTGGTGACGGGGAGGCACTGTTGTCCGCGCGAGGCGACCCTTTGCGCTTCCAGGGCCTCGCGGTGAGTTCTCCGGAACCCGTCGATGCCCATTCCCGGCCGGCCCACCGCGACCCGTACCCCCGGAGGTACAAGTGCGGAATCGATCGCGGGGTCGTCGTCGTTCCCGGTCACCATCCAGACCCACAGCCCCCGTGCACCGGATGGGACACAGAGGATCTCTGTCGCCGAGGCGGACCTCGCGAGCCGCTGGGCAAGTGGCTCGAAGATCCGTGAGTCGATGGAAATGGCGTGCTCGGTAGTCCACAACACCAGCGAGGTATTGACGCGGTGGACCGGGTAACTGAGCTGTACCGATGCGTCTTCGGTGCTGTTCTGACTGCCATCCAGGATTTCGCGGACCGTGTTCATCCGCATCGAGAACGCTCCGCTGAGTATCCGCTCCCGTTCTTGAGAGTAGGTGGCGGCGAGTTCCTCGAGCATCGAGTTCATGACCTCGCTCGTCTGCTCCCACATCATGACGACGAGCTGAACCTTGATCTCCGCGGACGTGTCCGCGTTGTTGACGAACTCCGTGACAAACCGCCACACGGCGCGGTGACCCGCGTGGTACAGATTGGAGAGAACCCGCAGCTCAAGTCCCCGCCGAGCAATCGTCAGGGCCAGTGAGTGCGCTTCTTTGGCTACCGGAGCCCGACCACAGTGGAGCGGTGCCGGACTTCGTCACAGCAAGGATGGCGCGGAACTGGCTCCGAACAGCCAGCTGCAGATCCCTCTGAACATCTGCATCGGTGGACAGTTCGGGGACGTTGGCTCCCATGGATTTCGCAACATCGTCGATGAACGTTTCGAGGTCGGCCTGGGACAGGCTTTCGGCGATATAGCCTCGCATCCACTC
Organism: Rhodococcus sp. Q; assembly: GCF_005503035.1. Taxonomy (NCBI): domain Bacteria; kingdom Bacillati; phylum Actinomycetota; class Actinomycetes; order Mycobacteriales; family Nocardiaceae; genus Rhodococcus; species Rhodococcus sp. Q. The sequence goes on along the minus strand of NZ_SCOY01000039.1, from coordinate 1,226 downwards.
TTCGGCCCGTGCTGCATTCATTGATTCGACGCCCCCTCGGACAACGAGAGCCGCTGCGACTCCTGATCCGGCCACCATCATAGGTAGGGGTTGAGCCGTCATGCACTCCCGATCGGGAAGCATCGAGAGGTGTTCATCCATGGCGGAGCGTGGTGTGCTGCATGCCAATTGGATAGGTTGACTTGGTGATCACACTTGACGGACGCTCCTGGTCACACCATTCCGGAGGGGCCGCGTGCCGAGGCGGCTGGATCGCGATCCTGCGCGCTGATGGAACGGTCTCAGGTAGCGGTACTCGTGTAGACGGAGATACGCATTTCGTCGTCCGGTAGGTGCAGGGACTCGAAGTCGTAGGCGACAGCACCGAGGTCGGGGTGGTCGAACTCCTTCCGGGTGTGACGGCGTGGCCCGACCGTGTGGCTCGTCCAGAGGTCGCGGAACGTCGGGTCGGCCGATTCGAGTTCGGTGACAAGGTCGAGCAGGTGGGGATCGGTGGGGCAATGCGCATTCATCGTCCGCACCTGGGCGACGCTGGCGCGTGCCGTTGCGTCCCAGTCGATGTAGGCCAGCCAATGGTCGTAGCCGCTCATCGACGGACCCAGGTCGAACTACATTCTCAAACCCTGTAATTCGTAGAGACCGTTGCCTCGATGCCTGTCGACACCGTGACGTCTCACTGATGGGATACCCGTAAGGTCTGCTCGACTGGAAGATTGGGAGCGGCTGTGGCTGACGATGTTCGTCACGACGACGTTCCGGACGTCGACTGGTTCTGGGACGTCGTAGAGAAGTCCTCGCGGAGCCGCGATCGCCTTCGTGAAATTCTTGGACGACTACCCAAGGGCGCCGTCTACAAGTTCCAAGACCTGTTCTTGGACTTCGCCGCCGAACTACAGGACGAGCCGTATCGATCCTATCTCGGGCCCGATGAGTCTGAGGATGGCCTGGAAGATGCCGCGCAGTGGGTCGTCAGCCAGGGACGCGTGACGTACGAAGCGGTCCTTGCAGAACCGAGCCGGATGCCATCACACATCGATGGCGATGACTCAGCCAACCTTGGCGGGCTCGCTTACGAGGTCTATTTCGACCGGTTCGGGGAGCCCCTGGACCTGCTCTAGGTGTACCCGGCCATCAGGTTGGTGTCAGGCGGCTGACCGGCGGGAGCCCTCCGAGTGCGCTGTGGCGTCGTCGAGTGTTGTAGTACTCGACCCAGGGCGCAAGTGCTT